>NZ_JACDFE010000315.1 GCF_013815995.1 Sporichthya sp. | reverse complement strand
GAGCTCGACACCGCGGGGGAGGACGCGATCGCGCTGGTCGCGGCCGGCACGGTGGTCAGCCGCCGCCCGGGACGGGTCGTGCTCGACGTCGGCAGCAAGGTTCTCGGCGCCGACCGTCCGGCCTGGGCCACCGGCTTCGGCCGGGTGCCCGGACAACCCGAGGCGCGCGTGACGGCGCTCTCCGAGCACCACGCCACCGTGACCTGGTCGGCCGGCCAGATGCCGGACCTCGGCGCGACCGTGGCCGTCGTGCCGAACCACGTCTGCGCGGCGGTGAATCTTGCCGACGAACTCATCGTGGTCCATGCCGGCGTGGTGACCGAGACCTGGCGGGTCGCCGCCCGCGGCGCCAACTCCTGAGGCTTGCTGCCAGCTGTGAGTTCGCCCGACACGCCGGGTCTTGGGCGCAATTGTCCGGCTTGTTCGGGGTCGGCCGTTCGGACCACTCTTCCTGAATCGAACCAGAACGCGCATTCGTGCGTCCTAGCTTCGAGTTCGACGCCAGGCCGGGGGGCCTGCAACCGACGGGGGCCTGTGATCGTGGATCGAGTTCGTGCGCGCGCACCGCAGGTCGCTGCGACCGGACTTCTGACGGGCAGCGTTCTGGCCGGTCTGCTGTTCGGCCTGACCCCCAGCGCGATCGCCACGGCGGAGGCCGGCGGTCGCTACATCGTCAGCTTCACCGAGAGCGCCACGACCGACGAGGTCGCCGCCGCCCGTGACCACGCGATCGCCGCCGGCGCCCAGATCATCTACGACTACGACACCGCCCTGTCCGGCTTCGCCGCCCTGCTTCCCGACGCCGCCCGGGCAGACCTTCAGACCGACCCGCTGGTCGCCGAGGTCGAGCCGGACGAGGTGATGACCATCGCCGAGGAGACCTCCACCAGCTCGACCCAGTCCGGGGTCACCAACGGCCTGGACCGGATCGACCAGCGGTCCCGGAAGCTGAACGGGAAGTTCACCTACTCGACCGCCGGCGCCGGCGTGGTCGCGTACGTCATCGACACCGGCGTGATGGTCGGGCACAGCGAGTTCGGCGGTCGCGTCGAGGCCGGCCGATCCTTCACCAGTCTGCCGGCCACCACCGACTGCGGCGAGGGTCACGGCACCCACGTCGCGGGGTTGATCGGCGGCGAGACCTACGGCGTGGCCAAGGACGTCACCATCGTTCCGGTCAAGGTCTTCTCCTGCGGCGGCTCGGCCAGCGTGTCCACCGTCATCGCCGGCATCGAGTGGGCCACCGAGAACCACCAGCAGCGTGGCGGTCCGGCCGTGATCAACCTCAGCGCCGGCGTCGGCAAGAACCTGGGCGCCGGTCTCGAGCAGGCGGCCGCCAACGCGATCAAGGCCGGGATCTCGTTCGTCACCGCGGCCGGCAACGAGGGCGGCAGCGCGTGCGCGCACTCGCCGGCGCGGCTCGGCCCGGCGATCACCGTCGGTGCCGTCTCCAGCTCGGACAAGCGCGCCGGCTTCTCCAACTTCGGCACGTGCGTCGACCTGTTCGCCCCCGGCCTCAACGTGGTCTCGGCGGGCATCGACTCGCCCACCGACACGGCGATGAAGGACGGCACCTCGATGGCGGCGCCCTACGTCAGCGGCGTGGTCGCGGCCTTCCTGCAGCGTGTTCCGTCCGCCAACCCGGCGAAGGTGCGCAGCGCACTGTTCAAGGCCACCACCCGCGGCCGGCTGCGCAACATCGGCAGCTCGCCCAACCGGATGCTCTACTCCGTGCTGAAGGTGGCCAACAAGGCGCCGCGCGTCGGCGACGTCAAGGTCGCGCTGCCCGGCAAGGACCGTGCCGTCGGCACCAGCACCGTCCCGGTAAGGATCAGCTGGACGGGTTCGGATCCGGACGGCACCGTCGCCTCCTACCAACTGCAGCGCAGCACCGACGGTGGCCGGCACTGGAACTCCGTCGCGTTGCCGGCCGCGGCCGCGCGCTCGATCACGCTGAACCTCGGTGCGGACTCCGGTCACCGCTTCCGGGTCCGGGCGATCGACAACCTCGGTCGCCCCGGTGCCTGGTCGACCTCGGACAAGCTCGGCCTCACCGTCGACCAGCAGGGTTCGGCCAAGCTGCGCCGCACCTGGTCCAAGGACACCGGCTCGGACCTGGCCGGCGGGTCCAGCCATGGCACCCGGATCAAGGGCGCCTCCGCGACCTACACCTTCACCGGTCGGACCGTCCGCTGGATCGGCACCACCGACCTCGACCACGGCAAGGCCCGGGTCTACCTCGACGGCCGCCTCGTCGCCACCGTCGACGCCTACTCGGCAACCCGGCAGACCTGCCAGGTCCTGTTCGCCACCACCACGGGGCCGGGCCGGCACACCCTGCGCATCGTGGTGATGGGCCAGAACAGCAACCGCTCCTCCGGCGATCGGGTGGACATCGACGCCTTCGTCGTCACGAGCTGATTCCGGTCCCACCCGGACACTCCTGACGTACCGTCAGACCCCCTGTCCTGTATGTCCGTTCTGCGTCTTTGATCAGTTCGGAATCTTGGTCAAAGCGCCGGCGACACGCCCGGTCCGCTTCCTAGCCTGGCTCACAGAGCTGGTCGCTCGGGGGATCAAGCTCGGCCGGACGGACACCGAACTCTCCTGTTGTCGGTGGCGTTCTCTTGCCCCCGAGCCCTGCCCGTCGCCAGGTCCGAGGAGAGCCAGCCTGTGAACCGTCCCCGCCCGGCGCTACGGAGCGCCGCGCTCGCGGCCCTGATCACGGGCGCCCTGATCGCTCCGGCGAGCACGTTCACGGCCGTCGCCGCACCGACCGCCACGGCCGATGTCTCGACCACGGCGGCACGGACCGCAACGCCGAAGCGGATCAAGGATCGGTGGATCGTCCGCCTCGACAGCGACGCCACCGGCAAGCAGTTCCGGAAGACCCGCGACGGCTCGAAGAAGCGCGGCGCCAAAATCCATTACCAGTACTCCCGCGTGTTCCAGGGGTTCGCGGCGACGTTGTCCGGAGACGAGGTCGCCAACCTCCGCAAGAAGTCCTTCGTCCTGTCCGTCGAGCCGGACTACGAGGTGCACGCCAGTTCCACCCAGTCGCCCACGCCGAGCTGGGGGCTGGACCGCATCGACCAGCGCGCGCTGCCGCTCAACGGCGGGTACACCTACGCCACCACCGGCGCCGGCGTGACCGCCTACGTCATCGACACCGGCATCCGCGCCACGCACACCGAGTTCGGCGGCCGCGTTGCGCCTGGCTACACCGCGATCAACGACGGCCGCGGTACGGATGACTGCGCCGGGCACGGCACCCACGTCGCCGGCACGATCGGGGGCGCGACCTACGGCGTGGCCAAGCAGGTCACGCTGATCCCGGTCCGGGTCCTGGACTGCAGTGGCAGCGGCAGCAATTCCGGTGTGATCGCCGGGGTGGACTGGGTGACCAATCGGGTCAAGTCCGTGGGTGGTCCCTCGGTCGCCAACATGAGCCTCGGTGGCAGCGCGTCCTCGGCCGTCGACAGCGCTGTCGTCAATTCCATCAACGCGGGGGTCAGCTACGCGGTTGCTGGCGGCAACGAGGGCGCCGACGCGTGCAGCAAGTCCCCGGCCCGCGTCCCGGCCGCGGTCACGGTCGGCGCGAGCACCAACACCGATGTGCGCGCCAGCTTCTCCAACTACGGCACCTGCCTCGACCTCTTCGCGCCGGGTCTCGACATCAGGTCGGCGTACTACACCAGCGACTCGGCAACGACGTCGATGTCCGGCACCTCGATGGCCAGCCCGCACGTCGCCGGCGTCATCGCGACCTACCTGCAGGCCAACCCGGCCGCCACGCCGGCCGCCGTTCGCGCTGCGCTGGTCGACAACGCCGGGGACGCGCTGACCAGCCTCGGCACCGGCTCGCCGGACAAGCTGCTGTACAGCGGCTTCGGTGGCGGCGGCACGCCGACCCCGACGCCCACGCCCACGC
>NZ_JACDFE010000314.1 GCF_013815995.1 Sporichthya sp. | reverse complement strand
GCGGCGGCGCTGGTCAGCACGGCCGCGCAGGGCGTGGGCGCGGCCGGTGACACCCGGGACATCGACTGCCGGGTCACCAAGTGCGTGGCGATCACCTTCGACGACGGCCCTGGTCTCTCCATCGACAAGCTGCTGACGGCCCTCGACGACGCCGGCGCCCGGGCGACCTTCTTCGTGCTGGGCGATGTGTCGGCGGCGCGGCCGGCCAGCCTGAAGAGGATTGCCGCAGCCGGCCACGAGATCGGCAGCCACACCTGGGATCACGAAGCGCTCCCGACGCTGACCGACGAGCAGATCCGCTCCGAGCTGACCCGCTCGGCCGACGTCATCGAGAAGATCACCGGCGCCCGCCCGGAACTGTTGCGCCCGCCCTACGGGTCGCTGAGCGCCCGGGTCACCGGCATCCTCGGGGCCCGGCAGTGGCCGATCATCCTGTGGGACCTGGACCCGGAGGACTGGAAGGACCGCGACGCCGACACCGTCTACAAGCGCGTGGTCGCCCGCACCCGACCGGGCTCGATCGTGCTGCTGCACGACATCCACGCGACCACGGTCGCCGCGGTGCCGCGGATCCTGGCCACGCTGGCCGACCGCGGGTACACCTTTGTCACCGTCTCCGAGCTGTACGGCCGCACGCTGACCGTCGGCGAGGTCTACTACGACCGGGTCGACGCCTACGTCGGGAAGAAGGCGGCGGCGATCAAGCCGGCTGAAGCGGACTAGCGGAACCCGCCCGGCCGGGCGTTGCGGTCGGCGATCAGCCCGGCCAGCGTCGAGATCGCGATCTCGGCCGGCGTCCGCGATCCGATGTTCAGCCCGACCGGGCGGTGCACCCGGTCGATCTGGCGCTCCGGCACCCCGAGGGCATGGAGCAGCTCGCGGTGCCGACCGGGGTGGCGCGGGTTGCCCAGCACGCCGATCCACCGGGTCGTCCCGGCCAGCGCGTCGCGCAGCACCAGCCCGAGCTCGGGGCGGTGGTGGTCGGTCACCACGAAGTCGCAGCTCGCGTCCAACTCGGCCGCTCCTACGGAGGTGACCAGGTCAGGGGCCCAGGCCCGGGCCTGCTCGGCCAGGTCCGGGTCCGGCTCGACCAGCACGGCGCGGAACCCGCACTCCGCCCCGAAGGTCAGCAGGTGCCGGGCGGTCTCGCCGGCGAACACCACGACCAGGGTCCGGGTGGGCGCCTCGGTCGGCGCCCCGTGTGCCACATCGCAGTTCGCCTCGGTCGCGGCGTGCGCGGGCAGGGCCGCGGACGCGCTGACGTAGACCCCGGAACCACGCCGGGCCACCGCCAGGCCTTCCCGCTGCAGTTCGGCGAGGGCCTGGCGCACCGTCATCCGGGCAACCTTGTACCGCGCCATCAGGTCGTTCTCGCCGGGTAGGGCCCCGCCGGGGCTGTACTCACCGCGGGCGATGCCGGAGCGCAGGTCGTCGGCGATCCGGCGGTATTTCAGCGTCTTGGGCTCGTCCTGGGCAGCCATCGGGCGCCTCCGGGGTGAGCTTCAGGACGTACCGGCGACGAACCCGGACGAATGTCGCCCACAACGTATGAGAACAGGCATGGCCCGAAAAGCAGCCCATGCCCCTCCTTAAACACTCTTGACACTCAGACCGGTCGACTTTCTAATCTCTCTAGAGAACTAAGGGCAGAACGGGTGCCGAGGGAGGAAGTCGATGAGCCGGACATCGCAGCGCGTCGACGCTCCTGACCTCCCGGCCGAGTCGCTGCAGGCCGCCGCGGCGCCCGTCCGCGACGTCCCGCCGTTGCCCACCCCGAGCCGGGTCCGCCGCCGGCGGGTCAGCCCGAAGTACTGGGTGTTCCGGATCCGCATCGGCTGGCGCCGGCGTCGCCTCAACGGCGACGCGGCGCTGCTGGTGCTCTGCTTCGTTCTGTTCGCGGCCACCATCGCCGTCGGTGTCGGCCTGGTGATTCAGGCGGCCTGACCCCTCGGCCCGCCGAGCTCGCTTTCCCGGCAGGATGTCCGGATGCTGCACTCCAGCTCCGGGCGTCAGGGCTACTACGGCGTGGAGTCCCCCGCGATCCCGGGGGTACAGTCCTTCATCGCGCTGATCATGATGCAGGCGGGCCTCACCAAGACCGGTGACGGCGACGATCAGGGCTGGTGGCTCGTCGTCTTCGGTGCGGCCCTGCTCGGCATCGCGCTGGCCTACCTGCAGGCCAGTCGTCGAGGCCGGTTTCGCGCCTGGTCGCGTGAGCTCGGCGCGCTCGACCTGCGCGGCGACGAGACCATCCTCGACCTCGGCTGCGCGCGCGGCGCGGTGACGACCCTGGCCGCGGGCCGGGTGCCGAGCGGCGTCGTGGTCGGGGTCGACAGCTGGGCCCGCAGCGGCCTGCTGGCCAACAACCGGCGCGGCACCGACGACCAGATTGCCAAAAACAACGCCCGGGTCGAGGGCGTGACCGATCAGGTCCAGTTCATCGCCGGCGACTTGGACGACCTGGCCTCCGACGGCAACCACTTCGACGTGGTGCTCTCCGGCGGCGGGATCGGGCGGCTCGGCTCACCCGGCACGCGGATGGACGCTATCGACGAAGCGGTCCGGGTGGTCAAACCCGGTGGTCGCCTGGTCATCGCCGACGTGCGCAACACCCGCCGCTATGCGGCGCGGCTGTCCGAGCTCGGCTGCGAGGACGTGCGCTCGCACTCCGCCGGCTACGAGACCTGGTACGGCGGGCCGTGGCTCCCGTTGGTCTTCGTCACCGCCCGCAAGCCCACCGCTTAACGCGCAACGTCCGAAGAAGCGAGCCTCATAGCTCTCGCTTCCTCGGACGCGACGAGTGGTTCAGAGCCTGCTGAGGATGTTCTCGCAGGAGGACGCGTTCACGCCCGGGCCTGGCTCGACCTCGAGCTTGGTGATGGTGCCGTCCTCGATGACCGCGGCGTAGCGCTGCGAGCGGGTCCCCAGGCCGTAGCCGGACCCGTCGAAGGTCAGGCCCATCGCGCTGGCGAAGACGCCGTTGCCGTCGGCGAGCATGTCGACCTTGCCCTTGGCGCCCTGTACGTCGGCCCACGCGTCGAGGGTCCAGGCGTCGTTGACGGCGATGCAGACGACCTTGTCGACGCCCTTGCCCGCGAGGTCGGCCGCGCCGTTGACGAAGCCGGGCAGGTGCTGCGTGCTGCAGCCTGGGGTGAAGGCGCCGGGAACGGCGAAGAGCACGACCTTGCCGGTGCCGAGCACCTCGGCGCTGCTGACCGAGGCCGGCGCACCGTCCTCGCCGAGCACCTTGACCTCGACGTCCGGAACCTTGTCGCCAACTGCAACTGCCATG
The DNA here is from genome assembly GCF_013815995.1 of Sporichthya sp. GTDB lineage: Bacteria > Actinomycetota > Actinomycetes > Sporichthyales > Sporichthyaceae > Sporichthya. The sequence continues at coordinate 659 of NZ_JACDFE010000314.1, read as the reverse complement.
CCGTCACTCCCGCGCTGGGTGGCCCGCCACTCGGGCGCATCGGTCTCGACGCTACCCAACGAGGTTGTGCCCTGCCTCGACCCGGGCGTCAGCCGAGGTCGCCGAGCTTGGCCGCGACCCGGCGCAGGTCGCGCAGCCGCCGCTCGAACGTGGTGCCGAGGACGAGCAGCACCAGGCCGGCGCCGCCGATGCTCACCCAGCGCGGCAGGCCTGCGGCGACCGGGCCGAGCTGGATCAGGGCGTCGACGGCAAGGACCGCGCCGCCGAGTACCAGCGGCGCCTGCAGCCGGGAGCGGACCCCGGCGAGCAGCACGACCAGCGCGACCCCGCCGAGCAGCAGCGGCCGGACCAGGCCGTCCTCGCCGAGGGTCACCGCCAGGCTGGGCACCAGACCGGTGGACAACCCGGCGCCGTAGGCCTGCCACGAGGAGAGCTCCTGGTTGCGTCGGCGGGCGAACCAGCCGACCACCAGCAGGGCGATGGCCGGTCCGGCGGTGTACGCCTCGGGCTGCTCGACGTTCGCCTCCACCAGGCGCACCCAGCTGGCCAGGGTGAGCAGCGCGCCGGCCGGCCAGCCGACCGGGTGCCGGTCCCTTGCGCAGCGCGACCAGCGCGGCGGCGGTGCCCGCGGCGAGCAGGGCGTTCGAGCTCCACAGCGC
>NZ_JACDFE010000313.1 GCF_013815995.1 Sporichthya sp. | reverse complement strand
TCCCCGCGCCGGGGCTGGTCGTCCCGACGCCCACCGCTCCGGCGGGTGGCCCGGCGATCGTCGGCTCGCTGACCAACCCGCTCACCGAGCACGAGGCGCGCGAGGCGCGCCGTCAGGCCAAGTGGGACGCGAAGCTGGCCCGCATCGAGGCCGCGGGCGACAAGAAGGACCCCGGAAAGTAGCCACCGCTGCCGGGGAGGTCATTCCCAGCGGTGGGTCGCACTGTCTCAGCCCGGCGGCCAGCGGAACTCGCGCCCGCCGAGCACGTGACCGTGCACGTGGAACACGCTCTGGCCGACCTCGGCGCCGGTGTTGAAGACCAGCCGGAACCCGGTCAGGCCGTCCTGCGCGGCCACCGCGGCCGCGTCGGCCGCAAGTCGGCCCGTCAGGCACGGGTCCGCCGCCGCCATCGCGGCGATGTCCCGGTGGTGCTCCCGGGGGATCACCAGGACGTGGGTCGGCGCCTGCGCGTTGATGTCACGGAATGCGACGGTGTCCGCAGTCTCCGCGACTAGGGTGGCCGGGATCTCCCCGGCGACGATCTTGCAGAACAGGCAGTCGGCGCTGGTCACCAGGTAAACCTATCCGGCTGGTCCGGCGTCAAGGGGGCATGACAGTCATGGTGGCCGAGCTGGGCGCTGCCGGCGCCCGCTGGGACGCCGACGAGGCGGTCACCGCGCTCTACACCGATCACTACCGGTCGCTGGTGCGCCTGTCCTCCATGCTGCTGCGCGACCAGATGCAGGCCGAAGAGGTCGTCCAGGACGCCTTCGTCGCCATGCACGGGGCCTGGCGCCGGATCCAGGACCAGGACAAGGCGCTGGCCTACCTGCGTCAGACCGTGGTGAACCGGTCCCGCTCGGTGCTGCGCCGCCGCGTGGTCGCCGACAAGCACGCGCCCACCCCGGGCCCGGACATGCCCAGCGCCGAGTACGGGGCCCTGGCCCGCCTCGAGGGCGATCGGGTGATGGCCGCCCTGCGCCGCCTACCGGACCGTCAGCGCGAGGCGTTGGTGCTGCGCTACTACGGCGACCTGTCCGAGGCCGACATCGCCGCGGCGATGAAGGTGTCCAAGGGGGCGGTCAAGAGCCACACCCACCGCGGCATGGCCGCGTTGCGCTCGATGCTGGAAGCTGAGCAGACGGCATGAGCGACCACGGCAGCCGATTCGGCACGCCCAACCCCGAGCAGCCCCAGGACCTCCAAGCGATCCTCGCCGCGGCGATGCGTGCCGAGGCGGACCGCGTCATGCCTGCCGGCGACGGCCTGGCCAAGATCCGCGCCCGGACCGAGGGGCGGCGTGGCGTCTTTCACTGGTTCTCCAGCCCCTCGGCCCGGCCGGCGATGGCCGTCGGGGCCCTGGTCTTCACCCTCGTCGCCGGCACCCTGGTCGGCCTGCAACTGACCGGCGGCGACGACGGCGGTAACGACTTCGCCGACGGGGCGCGTGACCCGCTCCTCACCCAGCCGTTCAGCTCGCTGGAGCCGCTGATCACACCCGAGCCGAAGATCATGGTTGAACCGAGCCTCGATACCACGGACTACGGCCCCTCCGGCGGCGAGGAGTTCGACGTCGACACCGAGACCACCGCCGTGCCGCTCGATGCCAGGACCCGGATCGCACCGGTCACCGAGGAGGAAGAGGCCAGCAGGAACGACGGCGGCATCCCGGAGGACGACGGCGGCAACTACGTCGCGATTCAGGGCCCGTTGTCCGGGCGTAGCTACAACAGCCCGCTGACCATCGCCGGCGTGGCCCGGGTGTTCGAGGCGCAGGTGACCATCGACATCTCGCAGAACGGCAAGGTGCTCCAGCGGGCATACGCGACCGCCACCGCCGGCGCGCCCGAGCTGGGCGACTGGCAGGCGACGATCGAGCTGGCGCCGGGCAACTACCGGATCGACGCCTATGCGCTCTCGCCGGAGGACGGCACCACGAAGCTCGCCTCGGACTCGATCTGGATCACCATCAAGGCCCCGAACAGCGCGACGCAGCCGACCCCGACCCCGAGTCCGACGTCGACCTCCACGCCGCGGCCGAGCTCCACGCCGACCGGAGTTCCGTCGTCCGCGCCAAGTTCGGACGTCGGGACCCAGCAGGTCCCCGGCACCGAGCCGTAGCCGGACCTGGGCTCAGTGCACAGCTGAGCCCCCGAACGGCGGGCGGCTGGCCCTCGCGGAGCGGCGTGGCCGCCGTCACACTGGGTGCCATGGCTGCCCCCACCCTTCCCGAGCTGGACACCGTCGACCTCTCGGACCCGGCGACGTTCGTCGACGGCCCGCCGCACGAGCTGTTCGCCCGGTTGCGGGCCGAGGCCCCGGTGTTCCGCAACCGCAGCCGGCACCCGAGCATCGACGACTTCTGGTCGATCACCCGGGCCACCGACATCGAGTGGATCAGCAAGCACGCGACGCTGTTCTCGGCGCACGAGAAGGGCATCTGGATGCGCCCGGATGCCTCCGCCCCGCTGGACATGCTGCGCAACATGGTGATCTTCAAGGACCCGCCCGAGCACAGCCGCTACCGCAAGCTCGTCCAGGTCGCCTTCACCCCGCGCACCATCGCGCACCTGGAGGACTCCGTGCGCACCCAGGTCACCGCGATCCTGGACAAGGCGTGCGAGACCGGTTCGTTGGACGTGGTCCGTGACCTCTCGCTGCCGGTCCCGTTGACCGTCATCACCGACCTGCTCGGCGCCCCCGCCTCCGACGTCGACCAGCTGGCGCACTGGACCGCGAAGCTGGACACCGGGATCGACAACGTCGAGCTGGGCTACAGCATGGAAGCCATGATGGAGATGGGGGCCTATCTCGGGGACCTGATTCCCAGTCAGATCGGCACCGACTCCCTGGTCGGACTGCTGGCCTCGGTGGAGGTCGACGGCGACCGGCTGAGCGAGGAAGAACTGCTGATGTTCTTCGCGATCCTGGTCTTCGCCGGCAACGACACGACCCGCAACGCCACCTCCGCCGGGGTGCTCGGCCTGCTGGAGAACCCGGACCAGTTGGCCGCGCTCGCCGCCGACCCGTCGCTGATCCCGAACGCGGTCGAGGAGATCATTCGCTGGGCCACGCCGCTGAACTACTTCGCCCGCACGGCGCTGGCGGACACCGAGCTCCGGGGCGTTCGGATCGCCGCGGGTGACCTGCTGGTGATGTGGTACTGCTCGGGCAGCCGCGACGAAGAGATCCTGCCCGGCGCGGACCGCTTCGACGTGTTGCGCCCGGTGGAGTACCACCAGGCCTTCGGCGGCGGTGGCCGGCACTTCTGCCTGGGCGCCGGGCTGGCCCGCCTCGAGCTGAAGGTGATCTTCGAGGAGTTCACCCGGCGGGTCCGCGACCTGCGGCTGACCGGTCCGGTGGTCCGGCACTGCACGACCTGGGTGAACGGCTACGACTCGATCCCGATCGCGGTCACGCCGGCCTGATCAGCCCTGCGGCCTGAGCACCGCTGCGCCGTAGTGCTCGGCGACCTGCAGCGCGAGGGCCAGTCCCGAACGGTCGTCCTCCAGGGGTCGGCCGCGCAGTCGCGCCGCGAGGTCCAGTCGGTGCTGGATGGTGTTGCGGTGGTAGTTCAGATCTCGGGCTACCGCGCGCACGTTGGCTCCGCCGTCGAGGTAGTTCCGCACCGTCGTGCGCAGGCGCTGTTCGCGCTCGCCGCCGGCCGCGAGTTCGCCGAGCTGGTCGGCCACGAAGCGAGCCAGGGCGTCCCGATCGTCGGTCAGCACCGCCAGGGTCGCGACCTCGGCGAACCGGGTGACCGCCGCGTCCGCGGACCCGGCGGCCGCGATGGTCTGCGCCCGCAGCGCCTCGAGATGGCTGCGCCGGAAGCCGTCGAGGCCGGCGGCGGCGGTCCCGGTGGCGATCCGGAACCCGTCCCGGGGGAGCGGCAGCTCCGCGTCCAACCACGACGTCCCGGCCGGCCCGCTGACCCAGCCCCAGGTGCTCGCGCTGTCGACCGG
>NZ_JACDFE010000121.1 GCF_013815995.1 Sporichthya sp. | reverse complement strand
GTCCACGGCCGCCCGGGCCCGCAGCCCGGCGTCGGCCACCCCGGGCAGGAGCGCGATGGCGGCGAACGGGTCAGCGGCAGGCACGGGCGGTCACGCTAGCGGGCGCCCGAGGTGCCCTAACGTCGACCCGTATGGAACCGGGCCGAAAAGATGGCGATTGCCACCTTTGGATGGTCCACCGGTGCACGAAAGCTGACGTCAGGGTGTCCGCCCGCCTAGATTCGGACTCGTGGGCGACCTGACGGGTGCTCTGACGCTCGCGATCGCCGCTGCGGCCGTCGCGGTGGGGGTGTTCGGGCTGCGCCGGTTCAATGTGTGGCGACCTGACCTCGGGACCAGCGCGGACCAGGCCAGCTTCGAGACCCTGCACCTGGCTTCACTGGCCGCGCCCTCGCTCCGCGGCGGGCTGACCCAGGCCGGCACTTCCCGCGCGATCAAGCCGCTGCGCACCCTGCTCGGCAGTACAGCGGTCGCGATCACCGACGGCCAGCGTCTGCTCGCCTGGGACGGCGAGGGCCAGGACGAGCTCGGCGAGCACGCCGTCGCCCATGCTCAGTCCGTGATGGACAGCGGCCGCAGCCAGGTCCTGGACGGCCTCGGCGTGGGTGACCACCCGGCCGGCGAGCCGATCCGCGAGGTGGTGGTCACCCCGCTGGTCTCCGGCACCACAGTGATCGGGACCCTCGCGGCCTACGTCAGCTCCAGCTCGGCCGGTCTGATCCGCGCCGTCGACGAGGTGGGCAGTTGGGTGTCCGGTCAGCTCGAACTGGCCGAGCTCGACGCCACCCGGACCCGGGTCGCGGAGGCCGAGGTGCGCGCGCTGCGCGCGCAGATCTCCCCGCACTTCATCTACAACTCGCTGAACGCCATCGCCTCGTTCGTGCGCACCGACCCGGACCGGGCGCGTGAACTACTGCTGGAGTTCGCCGACTTCACCCGGTACACCTTCCGCCGGTCCGGAGACTTCACCACACTGGCCGACGAGTTGCGCGCCATCAACGGTTACCTGCTGCTCGAGCGGGCACGGTTCGGCGAGAGACTCAATGTCACACTGCGGGTCGCCCCCGAGGTTCTTGCGGTCTCCATGCCGTTCCTCTGCCTGCAGCCTCTGGTGGAGAACGCCGTGCGGCACGGCCTGGAAACGAAGGACGGACAAGGCACGGTGACGATCCTCGCTGAGGACGCAGGCGCGCACTGTCTCATCAGTGTCGAAGACGACGGGGTCGGGATGGCCCCCGAGCGGGTGCGCGAGGCGCTGTCCGGAGAGCCCGGATCCGACCACGTCGGGCTGGGCAACGTCGACGAGCGCCTGCGCACGATCTTCGGTGACGAGTACGGCCTGACCGTGGCCACCGCTCCGGGGGCCGGCACGAAGGTCAGCTTCAACGTGCCCAAGTTCCAGCCCGGGGTGCACGCGTGAACGGGCGCAGCGAACGAACCATGAGCATCGAACGCGGCTCCGCGAGGACGAAGTCCGTGGCGGAGACGCTGTGAGCACACCCGACAAGAAGCTGACGGTGCTCGCCGTCGACGACGAGGCCCCTGCGCTCTCCGAGCTGGTCTACCTGCTGCGCCAGGACGAGCACATCGCCAGCGTGCTCTCCGCGGACAGCGGCGCCGAGGCGTTGCGTCAGCTCGGCCTGCACACCATCGACGGCATCTTCATGGACATCCGGATGCCCGGCCTGTCCGGTGTGGAGCTGGCCACCGTGCTCGCCCAGTTCCGCAACCCGCCGCCGATCGTGTTCGTCACCGCGTTCGATTCCCACGCCGTCGACGCCTTCGAACTCAAGGCCGTCGACTACGTACTCAAGCCGGCCCGTCCGGAGCGGTTGGCCGAGGCGGTGCGCCGCCTGGTCGCGCGGGTCAACTCGATGAACGCCCCGACGACCCCCGCGCCTGCGGCCCCCGCGCCGCCGGATGACGAGACCATCCCGGTCGAGCTCGGCGGGGTCACCCGGTTCATCTCGCGCAGCGAAGTCCGCTACGTCGAGTCCCACGGCGACTACGCCCGCCTGCACACCGCCGACGCGACCCACCTGGTGCGGGTGCCGATGGCGACGCTGGAGGAGCGCTGGCGCGACGCCGGCTTCATCCGCATCCACCGCAGTTACCTGGTCTCCCTGGCGCACGTGACCGAGGTGCGCCTGGCCACCGGCCGGTCGAGCGTCGTGCTCGGCACCGAGGAACTGACGGTGAGCCGGCGTCACACCCGCGACCTGCGCGAGGTTCTGGTCCGTCGCTCGCGACCCAACGCTTCCGGCGGCGCGGCCGGCAATTCGTCCGGCGGTCCGTCGAGCACGGCGCCCGGTGCTCCGGCCGAGCGCCTACCTGAGGTCCGCGAGTGAACGAGGTCGACCGGTCCAAGCGCGTGGTCGTCACCAGCCCCCGCGCCCGCGCGACCGGAGCCGCGCAACGCGGCGTCCTCGACCTGGACGAGCAGACCACGGTCGGCGAGGTGTACCTGCGCTCGCTGATGCGGACCCAGCTGGGACTGGCCCTGACGGTCTGCCTGACCGCGCTGATCCTGGTGGCCGGCCTGCCGCTGATGTTCGACCTGTGGCCCGCCGCCGGCCGGGCGCGGGTGTTCGGGCTCGGGCTCCCCTGGCTCGTCCTCGGCGTGCTCGCCTACCCCGCCCTGGTGATCGGCGGCTGGGCCTACGTGCGGGCCGCGGAACGCAACGAGAGGCGCTTCGCCGCGCTCGTCGAACGCCGCTGACATGAGCCCGATGAACGAGCACCGGTGAGTCAGGGTTACGGCATCGCGGCCATCTCGATCGTGGTCGCGCTCACGGCGATCATCGGCGCGTTCGGCCTGCGGATCTCGCGCACCACCTCGGACTTCTACGTCGCCTCGCGGACCGTCTCACCGTTGTGGAACGCCTCCGCCATCGGTGGGGAGTACCTGTCCGCGGCATCGTTCCTCGGCGTCGCCGGGCTGATCCTGGCCTACGGCGCGGACCTGCTCTGGCTGCCGGTCGGCTTCACCGGCGGCTACCTGATCATGCTGGTGCTGGTCGCCGCGCCGCTGCGCCGCTCCGGGGCCTACACGCTGCCGGACTTCACCGAACTGCGGCTGAACTCGACCCGGTTGCGGGCGCTGGCCAGCGTGCTCGTCGTGGGGATCTGCTGGCTCTACCTGATGCCCCAGTTCCAGGGCGCGGGCCTGACCCTGCGCACGGTCACCGGCGCCCCGCTGTGGGCCGGCGAGCTGATCGTCGCCATCGTCGTGGTGACAACGGTGGCGGCCGGCGGCATGCGCTCGATCACCTTCGTGCAGGCCTTTCAGTACTGGCTGAAGGTGACCGCGATCCTGCTGCCGGCGGCATTTCTGTTCCTGAGCTGGCACGCCGACGACTCCCCGTCCCTGACCCGGGACTCGCTGCCCAGATTCGCCGTAGCGACCACTGTCACCGCACCCGAGGACCTGCAGATCCGGGTGACCCAGCCGGTGGTGCCGCGGGTCACCGGCGTGGTGGACGGGCTGCGCTACGTCGGCGGAGTTGCGCCGCTCGCGCCGGGGCCGCACACCGTGGCCGAGGGCACCCGGCTGGACTTCCCCGCCGGCGCCCCGGTCCCGGTGGAGGAGAACCTGCCCGCGGCCACCGACGAGGCCTGGGCCCAGCCGCTGTCCGGAGGCCGGGAGCACTCGCTCTACACGACCTACTCCCTGATCATCGCCACCATGCTCGGCACGATGGGCCTGCCGCACATCCTGGTGCGCTTCTACACCAACCCCGACGGGGGCGCGGCCCGCCGCACGACGCTGGCCGTGCTCGCGCTGCTCGGAGTGTTCTACCTCGGCCCGACGCTGTTCGGGGCCCTCGGCCGGATCTACGCCCCGGACCTGCTGCTGACCGGCCGGGTGGACTCGGTGGTCCTGGAGCTGCCCTCGCGGATGGTCGGCGGGACCGGCGGTGACCTGCTCTCCGCCCTGGTCACCGCGGGCGCCTTCGCCGCGTTCCTCTCCACCGCGGCCGGCCTGACCATGTCGGCGGCGGCCGTGCTGTCCCAGGACGTGTTCCGCAGCCGCGACGTCCGCACGTTCCAGTTGGCCGCCGTCCCGGCCACGCTGATCCCGTTCCTGTTCGCCCTCATCGCGGGCGGCATCGCCGTCGGCGACGCGGTCAGCCTCGCCTTCGCGGTGGCCGCCTCGACGTTCTGCCCGCTCCTGGTGCTCGGGGTGTGGTGGCGACGGCTGTCCACGGTGGGCGCCGCCGCCGGGATGGTCGTCGGTGGCGCGTCCGCCGGGGCGGCGGTGCTGGCCACCATCATCGGCGGCCCGTACCAGGGGTGGACCGGTGCGCTGCTGGCCCAGCCCGCGGCCATCACCGTCCCGGCCGCGTTCCTGGTGATGATCGGGGTGTCCCTACTGACACCGCGTCACGTGCCGTCGAACATCCACCGGATCATGGTGCGGCTGCATGTCCCGGAAGGCCTCGGGCAGGAAGCCGGCGACTTCAGCCGGTAGGACGACTCGGTAGAACTACTTGGCGCGACGGGCCAGCCGCTCGAGGTCGAGCAGAACGACGGCCCGGGCCTCCAGGCGGATCCAGCCGCGGCCGGCGAAGTCGGCGAGGGCCTTGTTCACCGTCTCGCGGGAGGCCCCGACCAGCTGGGCCAGTTCCTCCTGGGTGAGGTCGTGGCCGACATGCACGCCTTCCTCGGACTCCACGCCGAAGCGGCTGGAGAGATCGAGCAGCGCCTTGGCCACCCGGCCGGGCACGTCGGAGAAGACCAGGTCGCCGATCACCTCATTGGTGCGGCGCAACCGGCTGGAGATCTGTTTGAGCAGCGAGAGGGCGACCTCGGGCCGGCCGCTCACCCAGCCGGTGAGGTCCGCGTGGCCGAGGGCGTAGATCTGGACGTCGGTGACCGCGGTCGCGGTGGCGGTGCGGGGACCGGGGTCGAACAACGAGAGTTCGCCGAACATCTCCCCCGGGCCGAGGATGGCCAGCAGGTTCTCCCGGCCGTCCGGGGACGTGCGGCCGAGCTTGACCTTGCCGTCGGCGACGACGTAGAGCTTGTCGCCCGAGTCGCCCTCCCGGAACAGCACCTGGCCGCGCCCGAGATTGACCTCGGCCATCGAGCGCTTCAGCGCCTCGGCGGCCTCGTCGTCGAGGGCCGAGAACAGCGGCGCTTTCCTGATCACGTCGTCCACGGCGCTCCTCCTCTTCCGTGCGGAAGCGTAGTGGCAGGGGCGGGCCGTTTCTGCAGGTGGGACCCGGACGTACGCTGACCGCGTGCCGCGATCGTTCGCGGGCGAGTCGCCCCTCGCCCTGACCCGCCGTGCCCGGCGAATCTCGCGCGCGTTGGCCGAGACCTACCCCGACGCCCACTGCGAGCTGGACTTCACGACCCCGCTCGAGCTCCTGGTGGCGACGATCCTGTCCGCGCAGACCACCGATGTGCGGGTCAACCTGGTCACTCCGGTGCTGTTCGCGAAGTACCGCACGGCCGCCGAGTACGCCGGGGCCGACCGCGCCGAGATGGAGACGATCGTCGCCTCCACCGGATTCTTCCGGGCCAAGACGAACTCGGTGATGGGCATGGCCCAGGCGCTGTGCGAGCGCTACGGCGGCGAGGTGCCGGCCAAGCTCGATGATCTGGTGACGCTGCCCGGCGTCGGCCGCAAGACCGCGAACGTCGTTCTGGGCAACGCCTTCGGAGTGCCCGGCATCACCGTGGACACCCACTTCGGCCGACTGTCCCGCCGCTTCGGCTGGACAGCAGAAGCAGACCCGGTCAAGGTCGAGCACGCCGTCGGCGCACTGGTCCCCAAGAAGGAGTGGACGGACCTCTCCCACCGCATGATCTGGCACGGGCGGCGGATCTGCTTCGCCCGCAAGCCGGCCTGCGGTGCCTGCCCCCTTGCGGCCCTGTGTCCCGCCTACGGCGAGGGCGAGACCGACCCGGAGCAGGCCCGGGCGTTGGTCAAGACCTCGGGCCCGCGATGAGTCGGGTCCGGATCGCGGCGCTCCTGGCCGCTGCCCTCACCGTGCCCCTGCTGCTGACCGCCTGCAGCGGCGGGGACGACGATCCGGTCGTGCCCAGCGGAATGTCCGGTGGGATGCCCAGCGGCATGACGAGCGAGATGACCCAGGCCGAGGCGGCCGAGGAGGGGGCCTCGCTGCTGGCCTCGCCGAGGCCGGGGTTGACCACGCCGCCACTGACCGGCGGGGGCGCGGGGGGCCCGATCCTCACGTGCACCGGGCTGGACAGCCCGCTCGCCGGAGCCGCCGAGGTGAGCTCCCGGGACGACGAGGGTCGCACCCTGCCGAACCTGACGCTGGACTGCCTGGGTGGGGGCGAGGCCGTCACCTTGGGTGAGCTGCGCGGGCCGTTGGTACTCAACGTCTGGGCCAGTTGGTGCCTGCCCTGCCGCGCCGAATTGCCGTTCCTGACCGCCGCCCACGAGGCCTTGGGTGAACGCGTCCGGTTCGCCGGGATCGCGCTCACCGACTCCGACGGCCCGTCCCGGGACTGGCTCTCGTTCCACGGGGTGGACTGGCCGTCGCTGGCCGATCACCAAGGCGCCGTCAGGGGTCCGCTAAGGATCCCCGGTCCGCCTGTCACCCTCTTCGTCAACTCCGACGGCAGGATCGTCGAGGTCCACTATGGTGCGTTCACGAGCGCGCGCCAGGTCCAGGACGCGATTGCGGAGCACCTCGGGATTTCCTGAGGACGCCGGTCCGAAAGGGACGTGGGGTGAACAGGGTCGAGCTTCCCGGCTGGCTGGCGCCGCTGGTCGACCTGGCCGGGACGATCCAGCCAGCTGACCTGATGCCCCTGGTGCCGCTGCAGCCGCAGGGCGAAACCCGCGGCGCCGCGGTCCTGCTGCTGTTCTGGCAGGACGGTGCCGAGGATGGAGCCGGCGACATCCGGGTCCTGCTGATCCAGCGGGCAGCCGAGATGCGCGCCCACGCCGGCCAGCCGGCCTTCCCCGGCGGGGCCATCGATCCCACGGACACCGACGCCTCTGCGGCCGCCGTGCGCGAAGCCGTCGAGGAGACCGGCCTGGACCCGGGCGGGGTCGAGGTCTTCGGCACCCTGCCCGACCTCTCGGTGCCGGTCAGCGGGTTCACCGTCACGCCCGTGCTGGCCTGGTGGCGCGACCCCAGCCCGGTCACCCCGGTCGACCTGAACGAGGTGGCCTCGGTCCATCAGGTCCGCGTCGCCGATCTGGTCGATCCGGCCAACCGCCTGATCGCCCGGCACATCTCCGGACGGCAGTCTCCGGCCTTCGAGGTCGACGGAATTCTGGTCTGGGGTTTCACCGCCTTCGTCCTCGACCGCGTACTGGCCCTGGCCGGCTGGGAGCTGCCCTGGTCCCAGGACCGGTTCGAGGACATCTCATGAGCGAGCGCAGCGAACTCATCATGGGCACCGAATCGGTCTCCGCGAGGACGAAGTCCGTGGCGGCGACTCGATGAGCGTCATCGACGTCGTCCTGGTCATCGCCTGCGTCAGCTTCGCCGCGGCCGGCTACCGGCAGGGCTTCATGATCGGCCTGGCCGCCTTTCTGGGGTTCCTGGCCGGCGGCATCGTCGGGGTCTTCATGGCCCCCGAGATCGTGAAGATCATCGACGACGAACTCGGGCAGGCGATCTTCGCCGTCGGCATCGTGCTGACCATGGCGACGGTGGGTCAGTTGCTCGGCGCCGCCGGCGGAGCCTGGCTGCGCAGCATGGTCACCTGGCAACCCGCGCACGCGATCGACGCGGGCGCCGGGGCGCTGCTCGGCGTGATCTCGCTGCTGGTCGTCTCCTGGTTCGTCGGCTCCGCGTTGGCGAGCGCGCCGGTCTCGGACCTGTCGGAGAAGGTGAAGGAGTCCGAGGTCCTCGGCTTCGTCGACGACTACATGCCCGACAGCGCCGACCGGCTCTACTCCTCGCTGGCCCGGGTGCTGGACAAGAACGGCATCACCCAGGTGTTCGGGCCGTTCGACAACGAGAAGATCATCCAGGTCGAGGAACCCGACTCCGGGCCGCTGGCCGCCCCGCAGATTCGCGCGGTCAAGCGCAGCATCGTCAAGGTCGAGGGCGCCGCGCAGTCCTGCCGCAAGGCGCTGGAGGGCACCGGGTTCGTGTACGCCCCGGAGCGGGTGATGACCAACGCCCACGTCGTCGCCGGAGTCACCGAGCCGACGATCTCGGTCGGCGGCACCGAGGAGCGCCTGCCCGGCCGGGTGGTGCTCTTCGACGAGGACCGCGACGTCGCGATCATCTACGTGCCCGGCCTGAACGCCCCGGCCCTGAGCTTCGACACCGGCGGCGGGCGCCGCGATTCCGCGGTGGTGGCCGGATTCCCGCTCAACGGCCCGTACCACCTGGAGAAGGCCCGGATCCGCGAGGAGATCAATGCCCGCGGCCCGGACATCTACAACTCCGGAGTGGTCGAGCGGAACGTGTTCTCGATCTTCGCCAAGATCGAGCCCGGCAACTCAGGGGGCCCGCTGCTGTCCCCGCAGGGCAAGGTCTTCGGCCTGATCTTCGCCAAGTCCGTCCAGGACTCCGAGACCGGGTACGCCCTCACCTCGGCCGAGATCGCCGAGGACGCCCGCAAAGGTAGGTCGAGCACCGAGCGGGTGTCCACCAAGGATTGCGTCTGAACGGCCGTCAGGGCGCCGTTCAGACCCCTTCGGATGGTCAGGCAGTGATCGGTCAGGTGGAACCAGCGAGCCAGGTCACCAGCGCCGCGCTGACCGCCTCCGGCGCTTCCTCCTGCGGGAAGTGGCCCACCTCGGGCACCACCGACCAGGAGTACGGCCCGGCCACGTACCGGCCGGAGCCGGCCGCGGTGCTCGGCCGGACCACCGGGTCCCGCGCACCGTGCAGGTGCAGGACCGGACGGGGAATCGGGGCCCTCATCCGCCGGGCGTAGCGCAGCCCGTCCGGGCGGGCCAGCGAACGCACAGCCCAGCGGTGGTACTCCAGCGCCGAGTGCGCCACCGCCTTGATCTGGATCGCCCGCCGGTAGGTCGCCTCGGTCTCCGCGTCCGGCCAGCCCGGGGTGGCCGACCACTCGCGCAGAAGGTCGCCGACCGCGGCGCCGTCGTCGGCCACCAACTGCCGCTCCGGTATCCACGGACGCTGATAGGCCAGGACGTAGGACGAGGCGGCCACCTGCTCCCGGTCGATCACCGCCGAACGCATCCGGCGCGGGTGTGCCGCGGAGATCACCGCGAGGCGGGTCACCACCTTGGGCTCGAACACCGCGCTGGTCCAGGCCAGCACCCCGCCCCAGCCGTGCCCGACGATCGTCGCCTCGGCCTCACCGAGGGACTGCACCACGCCGGCGACGTCACCGGTGAGCGTGATCGGGTCGTAGCCGCGCGGGGTCTTGTCGCTGCCGCCGTAGCCGCGCAGGTCCATCGCCACCGCGCGGTAGCCGGCCGCGGCCAGCGCAGTCAGCTGGTGGCGCCAGGTCCACCAGAACGTCGGGAAGCCATGCAGCAGCAACACCAACGGGCCCTCGCCGACCTCGGCGACGTGGAAACGCGCCCCGTTGGCGGCGATCTGACGGTGCGTCCACGGGCCCTCGGGCGCCCACACGAGATCTCCGGAGTCCCCCGCGACACCCCCAGCGCCGGGGCCGTCGTCAGGCACTCACGCGCTCGCGGACTGCTTCTTGCCGCGGGTCTTCAGCGTCGCCACGGTGTCCTTGATGGTCCGCTGTGTGCGCTTGGGCGGGCCGATCTTCTTCAGCGACTTCACGCCGATCACCACCAGGATCCCGGCCACCAACAGGTAGGCGCCGGCGACGATCAGGAAGCACGCCCAGAGGTCCAGGGAGGTCTTGTCGAGGCCGTAGACCGCGCCGAAGGAGAGGAAGATGAAGCCGAAGAACCCCAGCAGGCCGGCCGCGCCGAACATGCCGCCGCCGACGGCCGCCTTCTTCGCCTCGGCCGCGAGCTCGGTCTTGGCCAGCTCGATCTCACTGCGGATCAGGATCGAGGCGTTCTGGCTGGCCGCGGCGACCAGCTCACCCAGGGACGGCGCCTCGGCCGTGGACGCGCTGCCGTTGCGGTGCTCGGCCATGTCTCCTCCTCCTCGATCGCCCGGGGATCAGCCCGGGGATCAGCCCGGGGAATCAACCCGGGGAATCAGCCCACAGTCTGCCCGCTGGCGCGCCCGGGATGCCCGCCGCCCCGCCGCCGGTGGTACCGGTTGCGACGCCGGAGCAGGAGCGTGGCCAGCGCTGCGGCGAGCAGGGAGCCGGCGAACACCGCGATCGTCACGCTGTCCGCGCGGGCTGGGTCACCGGCGAAGGCCAGGTCCCCGATCAGCAGGGACACGGTGAAGCCGACGCCGCTCAGCGCGGCCACCCCGCAGATGTCCCCCCAGTGCAGACCGGGTGCGAGTTCGGCCCGGGTGAAGCGTGCGACCAGCCAGGTACCGCCCGCGACGCCGAGGAACTTGCCGATCACCAGGCCGGCGGCCACGGCGACCGCGACCCGGTCCCCGCCGGCGTCGGACAGGGCGGCGGGCGACAGGGCGACCCCGGCACTCAGCAAAGCGAACAGCGGCACCGCGACGCCGGCGGCGAGTGGCCGCAGCCGGTGCTCGAGCCGCTCCGCCGGGGAGTGGTCCTCATCCTCGTCCGGGCGGACGCGGGTCAGCAGGCCGAGGGCGACGCCGGCGATCGTGGCGTGCACCCCAGAGGCGTGCACGAAACCCCAGACTCCGCCGGCCAGCGGGACGTAGACCCACCAGGCGTGCACGCGGCGGTGCTGCAGGTAGGCGTAGCCGAGGGCGCCGGTTCCGGCTACCGCGAGCGCCGCCAGGTCGATGCTGCTGGTGTAGACGGTGGCGATGATGAGGATCGCGCCGAGGTCGTCGACGACGGCCAGCGTCAGCAGGAAGGCCCGCAACGCCGGCGGCAGGGCGGGTCCGACCACCGCGAGCACCGCGAGGGCCACGGCAATGTCCGTCGCCGTGGGGACCGCCCAGCCGTCCGCGGCGCCGGGCGCGCCCGCTGCGATCGCGAAGAACACCACGATCGGCACCAGCATCCCGGCGAGCGCGGCGACCACGGGCAGCACCGCGGTGGACAACGTCCGCAGCTGACCGCAGACGAGTTCGCGCTTGAGTTCCAGGCCGGCGACGAAAAAGAACAGCGCCAGCAGGCCGTCGGCGGCCCAGTGCTCCAGGTCCAGGTCGAGGTGCAGCGACTCCGGCCCGATCGTGTGGTGCCGCACCGAGTCGTACGCGTCGGACCAGGGCGAGTTCGCCCACCCGACGGCGACGGCCGCGGCGGCCAACAGCAGCACGCCGCCGATCGTCTCGTCCCGCAAGGCGCGGGTCAGGAATCGCCATTCGGCGGTCGGGAGCAGGTCGAACAACGCGCGGGACGGGGCGGAACTCATCCCAGCACGAAGTAACGCAGGTACACGTACGGCCAGGACAGCGCCACCGTGACGCTCGCCACGATCAAGCCGTACTTGGTGAAGGTCCAGAAGCTGATCGGGACGCCGTTGCGCGCCGCGATGCCGAGCACGACGACGTTGGCGCTCGCGCCGACCGCCGTCGCGTTGCCGCCCAGGTCCGCGCCCAGGGCCAGCGACCACCACAGGGCGTTGCCCTCGACCGGCGTCGGGGCCGCATTCACCAGGTCCAGGGTCAGTGGGGCCATGGTCGCGACGTAGGGGATGTTGTCGACGAGCCCGGACAGCACCGCGGAGCCGAAGAGCAGGCCCGTGGACGCCGCCAGGTAGTGGCCCTGCGCCGCCTCGGTCGCCTTCTCACCGAGGTCGCCGATGACACCGACCTCGACCAGGCCTCCGACCATGATGAACAGGCCCATGAAGAAGACCAGGGTCGGCCACTCGACTTCCTCCAGGAACTGCTCGGGAGGGCTCTGCGTCACGGCGATGATCGCCCCGGCGCCGAGCAGCGCGACGATGGCCGGCTCGACGTGCAGGGCGGAGTGCAGGGCGAACGCGATCGTGACCCCGCCCAGGATCACCAGGCAGCGGACCAGCATCGCGGGGTCGCGGATGGCCTGCCGCTCGTCCAGGGACATCACTTCGGCGACGCGCTCGGGGTGGTACTCCAACTGCCGGCCGAACATCAGCTTGCACATCCCGATGAACACGACCATCAGGACGACGATGATCGGGGCCAGGTTGAGGACGAAATCGTTGAACGAGAGCCCCGACCGGCTCGCGATGATGATGTTGGGCGGGTCCCCGATCAGGGTCGCGGCCCCACCGATGTTGGAGGCCATCGCCTCCGCGATCAGGAACGGCACCGCCGAGTTGCCGATCCGGTCGCAGACCAGCAGCGTCACCGGCGCGACCAGCAGCACGGTGGTCACGTTGTCCAGCAAGGCCGACGCGACCGCGGTGATCACCACCAGCAACACCATGACGCGGAACGGCTGACCACCGGCCCGTTTCGCGGCCCAGATCGCCAGGTACTCGAACACGCCTGTCTGTTTGACGACGCCGACGATGATCATCATCCCGAGCAGCAGGAAGATGACGTTCCAGTCGACGCCGGTCTCCTCGCTGAAGAACGCCGTATGGGTGTCGGCGACGCCGATCAGCACCATCGCTGCGGCCCCGCCCAGCGCGGCGGTGACGCGGTGGATCTTCTCGGTGGCGATCAGGATGTACGCGATCACGAAGATCGCGACCGTCAGGGTCTCGGTCACGGGATGGCCAGCAGACGCTCGAGGAGTCGAGAGACCGTGATCGCGCCGAGCAGTCTGCCGTCGTCGACGACGGCCACCAGCGGGCTGCGGAGCTTGGCCATGATCGCCGCGATCTCCAGGGCCGTGTCGCCGGCGTCCACCACCGACAACTCCACGCGTTTGGTGGGCAGCAGATCGGCCACGGTCCGCCCGGCCAGGGACGCACAGAGCCGGTCGGCGTGCGCCTCGTCGTAGACGCGGGCCAGTGAGGGATCCTCCTGGACGTAGGCCGGGACGAGGAAGCGCAACACCTGCGATCCGGGCAACACGCTGTGCGGGGCGCCGTGGGCGTCCACCACGATCAGGCCCGGCAGTCGGCGCTCGATCAGCAGACGGGTCGCGTCGAGGGCCGGCGACTCCAGGGCCACGACGGGGAAGGGTTCGACGAGTTCTCGGGCCAGCACGGGGCGCGCTCCGGGGGTCGGGAACAGGACCGCCGACCAGTCTTCCCGGCACACCGGGAGTCAGTGTAGGTGCGACCGTCGCCTTAAACGGTTCGCGGCCCCGCCCGGC
>NZ_JACDFE010000312.1 GCF_013815995.1 Sporichthya sp. | reverse complement strand
GGTTGACCCCCGGCCGGCGCGGGAGGCGGCGGGGCGCCCCAGGTCGCTTGCGGGGGGCCCCAACTCTGTGCGGCGGGCGGGCCCCAGCCCACCGGGTCCTGCTGCGGGAAGATCCCGGCCCGGGCCAGTTCCCGGTTGCGTCGCTCGGCCAGCACGGCCGAAAGGACCGAGACCGGGTCAGACCCGCCCGGCGCGCTGGTGCCGAGCGCGACGAGCATCTCCTCGGCCAGCTGGCGGGACAGCGATTCGCCGATCTCCGGTTCGAGCTCCTCCAGACGGCCGATCACCTGACGGGCCTCCAGGGCCAGGACGTCCGGCAGCCGGGACACCGGCAGCGTCGCGGCCCAGGCCGCCAGGTGCGGCGGCATCACGGCCGGCGGCGCGTTGCTCTTGGGCACGCGTTCCCGGATCACCACCGTTCCGGCCAGCAGGTCGCCGAGCCGCTTGCCCTTGGCCGAGCCGAGGGAGACCACGACGGCGACGGTTCCGAACAGGGCGTAGAAGTCGAGGATCCCGAGCAGCGCCCGGGTCAGGGCGTGCCGGAACTGGACCGGGCCACCGTCCTCGCGGACCACCCGCAGGCCGAGCGCGGCCTTGCCGGGGCTGCGGCCGCGGGAGAGCGTCTCGCACAACACCGGGTAGCCGAACACGACCGAGACGAGACTCACCAGCAGGATCGCTGCGCCGAGGGCTTCGTCGGTGTTGGAGGCCGCCGTCCCGGCCAACACCCCGATACCGAAGAGCGGGAGCGCCATCACCGCGAAGTCGATGATCAGCGCCAGGGCCCGGCTGGGCAGCTTGGCCAGGCGCAGCTCCAGGGCCACCGCCTCGCCGACGACCACGTCGCGGGCCCCGGCGGGAACCGTCGACGGTGGCGGCCCCCAACCCGGCGCAGACCCAGGTCCCCAAGCGCTCATGCACCTAGTCTCTAGGACGTGGACATTGACGCGTTCGTCGCCGTGCACTCGCGCGAGTGGGCGCGCCTGGAGGCGCTGCTCGGTCGGTCCTCGCGGCTGACCGGGGACGAGGCCGAAGAGGTCGTCGCGCTCTACCAGCGCACGGCTACCCACCTGTCGATCCTGCAGTCGGCGGCGCCGGACCCGGCGCTGATCGGGCGGCTGTCCTCCCTGGTCGCCCGGGCCCGCTCGATGGTGGCGGGGGCCTCCGCCCCGGCCCGACGCGACGTCGCCGACTTCGTGTTGCGGCGCTTCCCGGCGGCCGTCTACCGGGCGGCGCCCTGGTGGATCTCGGTGTCCGCGGTGTGCCTCGTCGTGATGGCCGCGATGGGCGCCTGGGTCGCGCACACCCCGGAGGTTCAGGCCTCGATCGGGGCGCCGGACGAGATCGCCACCCTGACCGAGCCGGGCGGGGAGTTCGAGTCGTACTACTCCACCCACGCGGCGGGTTCCTTCGCGGCGCAGGTGTGGACCAACAACGCCTGGGTCGCCGCCCTGTCCCTCGCGCTCGGCGTGGCGATCGTGCCGGTGCTCTACGTGCTGTGGATCAACGCCGCCAACGTCGGCGTCGCGCTCGGGCTGATGGCCGAGGCCGGCCGCCTCGACATCTTCCTCGGGCTGCTGATCCCGCACGGCCTGCTCGAGCTGACCGCGGTCTTCGTGGCCGCGGGCGCCGGGCTGCGCATCGGCTGGACCTGGATCGACCCCGGCCCCGACCTGCGCTCCGTCGCGTTGGCCCGCGAAGGCCGGGCCGCCATGGGCATCGCGATCGGCCTGGTCGTGGTGCTGCTGATCTCCGGGATCATCGAGGCCTTCGTGACCCCGTCCGGGCTGCCCACCTGGGCCCGGATCAGCATCGGCGTGTTCGCCGAGGTCGCCTTCCTGGCCTACGTCTTCACCCTCGGCGGCCGCGCCGCGCGGGCCGGCCACACCGGCGACGTCGACGACGCCGCGGCCGGCGACCTGCGCCCCGTCGCCGCCTGATCTGACCTTGCGTCAGCGAAAGCGGGGCTATAGCGCCCGTTGTCGCTGACGCAACGGCGGATCAGCTTTCGCGACGTCCGCGGCGGCGAAGTACGACCCCGCCGGCGATCAGCGCCACCGCCACCACGCCGAGCCCCACGGCTGTCCCGTTGCCGGAGCCTTCGTCCTCGTCGCTCGTCGGGCCGAGGGTGTCGCCCGTACCGTCGTCGACCGGGGTCGGGCTCGCGGCGGCGACGGCCTTCGACGGTGCGCGGCCCCGGCCGAACGGCAGGCTCTCGTCCGCCTGCAACTTTCGGGTTCCGTCACAGAGTGATGAGCCAGGAAGCGCGCCCGCATCGCCGCTTCGACTGGTGAAGACGACGTACGGACCTTCGCCCCGTAAGCCAAGGCCACAGCTGTCGCCTTCGCTGCCGCTCAGCACTCGCTGGGGGTTCGTGATCTTCCCCTTGTACACACGCGTCACGCTGAACATGGAGATGACCGGACTTCCGACCGCCACGCCGTCGGCGTCCGGAGACGGAGTCGGGGTCGGCTGCACCTGGCGGTTGACCAGCGTGCCCGTGAAGACAGCTCCGGCATCTTGCCGAAGCTGCTCGTCGGTGCGGAGGGTGCAACTGCAGGCGTGGGCGGGGCTGACGCCGATGGTGGGGACCGCGACGATGGCGATAGCCAAGCAGACGCCGAGGCGCCCAAAGCCCGCCACGCGCACCTAGCCGACCTTCTTGCCCGGGGCGAAGTAGGGCTGGTCCTCCCCGTCGAACGGACGGGTGCCGCCGCAGAGGTTCGCGACGAGCCGGCCCTTGCCGTTGCGGTCCGCGAAGACGATGTACGCGCCCTTGCCGAGACTGATCCCGCACAGTGCGTCGTTGCCGGCGGTCCGGATCTTCATGGTCGGGCGGACGCGGCCCTTGTAGTCCCGCGTCGCCTTCATCGTGTAGATGATCGGGCTCGCGTTGATGTCGTTCTCGTAGTTCGCCGGGTACTGGGTCCTGGTGACCTTGCCCTTGAACACGACGTCGGCCTGGGAGTACAGCTTCTTGTCGCCGGCTGCGAAGCAACTGCAGGCCGAAGCCGGGCCGACGCCGAGGACCGGCAGGAAGCCGATCGCGATGCCGATGGTCAGGAGTACTCGTCCGATGCGCATGGGAGGCACACTCCTTCAAGTTCTCGGTGGGAGTCAATCGCTGCCCGCCACTGAGCGACAGGGTTGAAACGAGAGTGACGCGGCGCGCCGGTCGCGGTGCACCACTGGGCACAACCATGTCGCTCAGTTGCGCCGGCCGGGGCGCCTGTCGCGGCCCGACCCTGCCAGGTCACCACCGAGGCGCCTACTTGACCTTGTGCGTGCCTCCGCACAGTCCGACCTGGAGAGGCTTCTTGTCGGCGGCCTTGCGGGCGACCTTGCCCTTGCCCTCGGGGTCGGCCTTGCTCGCGTAGACCAGGTAGGTCGAGCCGACGGCGAGGCGGACGCCGCAGGAGGCGCTGGAGCCGGAGGTGGAGACCTGCTGCGGGATCCGGACCTTGCCCTTGTAGGTGCGGGTCGGCTTGAAGGTGTAAGTGACCGTCTCCATGCCGGTGCTCTCCGGGCCGTCGACGACGCCGCTCTTTGCAGTGACCTTGCCCTTGAAGACCACGTCGGCCCACTTGCGCAGCTGCTCGTCGCCCGCCGGGGCGACGCAGGAGCAGGCGTAGGCCGGGTTGGCGCCCAGGACCGGCGTCAGGCCGACCACCAGGCCGGTGGCGAGGACGGCCTTGCCGACGTTGCGGGTGACGGTGCGGGTGGTGGTCACGGTTCCTCCTGGTTGGTCGCTCTCATCCCGGAGGACGGGGACGCCGGGCGAAACGTTCACAGGCGCGCCCCGACGGGGCGCGCCTGTGTCGTTCAGTCGTCTGTGGTGCTCACTCGCCGCCGGGCGGCTGCGGGGTCTGCTTGGCGATCCCGGCAATCTGCTTCACGGCTGAGGTGGTGAGGCCGTCCTCTTCGGCCGGCGTGTCGGCCGGCGGGTCGGCCGGCGGCTCGGCGGCGGGCTCGGCGGG
>NZ_JACDFE010000120.1 GCF_013815995.1 Sporichthya sp. | reverse complement strand
GCCCGGTAGGGCCCCGGCCGGACACGGATCGCTTAGCTGAGGGCGGTGACCGTCAGCACGGCGGTGTAGGTGTCGGCCGGCACGCTGGTCGGAACGTGCAGGTTGAGCACGGCGCCCAGGGTGGCCGTCGTGCCGGCGTCGCCACCGTGGCCGTCAGGCGCGGAGGCCATCAGGCGCCCGGACTTCAGACCGGAGGTGGTGCCGGGGTAGCCGGACGGAACGTTGCTTCCGGCCACGGCGCCCATGCTGCTACCGGCGGGACTGGTCACGGCCGGGGTCCAGCCCATGTAGCGGCCGAACACCAGACCCGGGTTGAAGTTGGACAGCTGGCCGACGACCGACCAGGCCAGCAGACCAGGCCGGGAGTCGTTGACACTCACGACCGGGAACTGCGAAAGGAGGGTCGTGTAGTTGAGGAAGTTGATTCCTCCGGAGGTGCCGGTAGTGGGTGTGCCCATGTCAATGGTCGCGCCCACCGGGGTGGAGATGGTGAACGCCCCGCCGGTCTGGCCCTGGTCGGGCACGGTGACGGTGACGCCCGTGTTGGCCGAGCCAGGCGCCGGAACCGGCGTCGGGGTCGGGGTCGGGGTCGGGGTCGGGACCGGGGTCGGGACCGGGGTCGGGGTGGGCGGCACCGGGGTCGGGGTGGGGGTCGCCGCTGCGACCAGGGCGTAGGAGGAGTTCGAACCGGCGGTCGGCGTGAAGGTCACGCTGCCGGTGTAGTTCTGGAAGACGGTGGCGCCGTCGTTGCATTTGAAGTCCATGGTGGCCGTGCCGCTGAGCGGCAACGCGGCGCCGTTGTTACCGGCGATGGCGTTCCAGTTCGACGTCGGGAACGAGGTCTGGCCCGGGGAAAGCGCGGACTGACCGATCGCGAACGAGCCGCTGGGGAAGCCACCGCCGACGATCTCGATGAAGAAGTCGGTCGATCCGGCCGGGCACGCGGCGGGGATCGTGAAGGTGATCGCCTCCACGTTGGTCGCGCCGGTGGCCGGGGTGAAGGCCAGGCCGGTGGCCGCGTTCGCGGCTCCGGCTGTCAAGAGTGTGATGCCTGCGGCGGCCAGGACCGGCACGAGAGCCAGCGCTACCTTCCCGCGGCGGGAGCTAGATGTCTTCATAGCAAAGTTCTCTCTCTCGGGTGGGAGGGTTACAGGGAGCGGTGGGAGGTGGTGTCGCCGCAGTTGCTGACCGTGAAGAGGCCGAAGCGCTTGATGATCGCGACGGACGCGGCGTTGGTGCAGATCTGCGAGCTGGCGCCCTTGAACAGGGTCTGGATCGACTGCTGCAGCGCAGTCGGGGTCGCCGCGTCGATGTCGGTCGCGGAGAACACGTTGTACACGTCGCGCTGCAGGCCGAAGTCGGTCGCGAACGGGTTCTTGGAGTCCAACTGGCCGAGGCGGGTGGAGCCGCGGACGTCGGTGGAGATGACGCCGGAGGTCTGCGAGGTCCACTGCGCAACGGACATCGGCACGATCTCGAAGTTGTTCACCTGCGAGCCGTTGTGCTCCTCGATGAGGGTGCTGTTCTCGTCCGCGCCGTTCTGGACGCAGGCCGCACCGGGGACCGGGCCGGAGTTCGGCACGGTGATGCCAGCGCCGGCGTAGTCGATGGCGTCGGCGCCGATCCAGTAGCTGCGCGTGCCCGAGCCGTTCTGCGGGAGCATCGCGCGGTAGTTCGGGGTGCTGTAAGGCGAGCCGCCACCGAGCAGGTTGGCCGAGGTGCAGCGGAAGAACCCGCGCATCTGGGCCATGGTCAGGTTCTTGCCGAAGGCGCTGGTGTTGGTGATCGCGAAGGTGATCGACTCCCGCCCGAACGGGATGTAGACGAGGTCCGGCGTGGTCGCACCCAGCGACAGGGACGAAGCCCGGGCGCCCTGGATGCAGCCGTCAGCGGCGGTGAGCGAGGCGAGGAACGCGGTGCGCCCGGCGGAGGAGCCGTTCGGCCGGGTGATCGCCGTGCACGCCGGGATGGTCCCGGCGTGCGTGTCGATCGTCGCGCTGCCGGTGGCGTTGAACGAAGCCACCTGCCGGACGCCGCCGATCGCGAGCGCGGAGGCGTCGTTGGCCAGCGCGTTGATCACCGGGGTCGTGGTCTCGGACCCGACCATCGCGATCGGTCGGTCTCCGGCGGGCGAGGGGTCGGCGTGCGCGACCCCCGCACCCAGCCCGGCTACGATTGCCAGGGTGGTGCCGGCGCTCACTAGAGCGCCGAACGTGCGAAACTTGGTGTTCACCTGAAATCCTTTCGTGCTTTTGTCAGAGCTGGAGGGAATTTACGGTTGGGCGTCGGCATCACCTCCCGGGTGATCTCCCCGCGGGTCGGCGGTCGCCGGCCAGGCGTCGCCCACCGGTTCCCGGCCAGGTGCCGGGGTGCGGAAGCGGGAATTCGGGGCGCCCGGACGGGGGCGCGCACCGGGGGCGCCGTACACCGTCCTGAGGCGTGGTAGCGCCTGGCTGACCACGAAGGCCAGGAGGGCGGCGAGCAGGAGCCAGATCAGGGAGTACCGGGCGCCGCCGACCGGCACGGCCTGGGTGAATCCGGTCGACTGGGTCACATCGGTCGTCGGGGTCGGGACGCCACCGCCGGGCGCGGTCGTGCTGTCCGGAGTGGTGGTATCCGGCGGTGTCACGGGGGGCGGGTTGACCCCGCCGGCCGGTGCGGGTTCGGGGTCCGATCCGCCGCCAGAATCGCCACCGCCACCGCCAGCTCCGCCACCGCCAGCTCCGCCACCGCCAGCGCCGCCACCGCCAGCGCCGCCACCTCCGCCGCTGCCGCCACTGCCACCACTGCTGTTGGGTTTGGGTGTCGGCCTGGGTGCCGGGGTCTTGTAGTTCTTGATCGCGGCGGCCGCGGCCCGGGCGGTGTTGAGCAGGGCGTTGGGCATCGGGGCGTAGCCGGCGGGCAAGCTACCCGGGGCGACACCCGCCTTCTGCCCGGCTCCGGCGGCGTAGCTGATGAACCCGGCGTACGCCTTGCGCTCGGTGGCGGTCAGCGCGGCGGGCACCGTGGCGGCGTAGCTCACCACCGTCAGCGGGTAGGCCGCGTCGACCTTGACATTCGCGTCGGGGGTGAGCACGCCGGGTGTGGACGACGGCTTCAGCGCCTTGAGGTTGGCGAGCAGGTTCGCCGGGTCCGGCTTGACGAACTTGCCGTTGGCGTTGCGCAGGGCCGCCATCGGCAGGTTGTAGCGGGCGGCGGTGGCGGTGTCGGAGACGACCATGATCCCGCGGGAACCCTTGGGCTGGGGCGATCCCTTCTTCCAGATGGGGGGATTGGCCTGATTGTCCCAGGAGTTGCGGGACAGCGTGTCGCCTCGATTGGCCGCAAGCACCGCCTCGTGCATGTCATTCGCGTACGGGAACGCGTCCGAGGAGCACAGAGGGCCCTCGGTGACCTCGCCCTCGCCGCCCGAGTACGTTTGCTCGGGTCTGCAGGCCTGGTCAAGCTTGGTGAAGGCATCGAGCGTCCGCAGGGCGAGGAAGTCGTCCGCCCCGAGGTTCGCCGCCTTCCAATCCGGGTTGACCACCATGCCGTGCGGATCGGCCGCGCCGGTGAGGAACGCGCGCGCCTCGGCGTCCGCGGCGATCCATTGCCAGACCAGGCGAGTCGCGTCGCCGGGACTCAGCGGTGTTACCACCGTCCACATGGAGTTGGCGGCCTGCTTGTTGACCCCGACGATGGAGGGGTTCAGCAAGCGGAACTCGGGGTCGTCCTCGACGCGGGCGGGGTTGGACTTCATCGCCTCCGTGACGACCGGCACGCCGCTGGTGTAGGACTGCGAGAGCAGCTTCGCGACCAGCCGCGCGGTGAGCTTGAGGTCAGTGATCCGCTGCCCGGCGCGCTGCTTGATCTCAGCCGGTTCGTCGTCGGTGGGCTGCTTCACCTCAAGGAGGTAGGCGAAGCCCAGCCCGGACACTGCGATCGGCGCGTACACCGCCTTGCCGCGGGACGGTTGGCCGGCCGGCGGGCTCGTCACTACCGACATCACGGGCTCTGGACCGGTCAGGGTGCCGCGCGCCGTGCCATCGGTGAGCTGGCTGTAGTTGTAGACCTCCCCGTTCGCCGCGCAGAGCGAGGGCTGCCAGCGGGTGACTGCTTCGGTCGCACTCTCGTGACCCAGGATCGGAATGGCCGCCTTGCCTTCCGGGCAGGAACCGCCCAGCGGCTGGAACTTCAGCGGGAAGGCGATGCGGTTTGCCCAGTTGGATGCGCTGAGCGGAGAAGTCTGAAGCCGGTCCCGGGGCGACTGGGCTCCAGGTTGGCGGACGCTGCCGTCCACCTCGACGTCCGAGCGGGGAACGATGACCAGCCAGCAGGACCGGCCTGCCTTTGCTGTGCCCGTGGTGATGACGCGACCGCAGCCCAGGCCCGGGGCCTCGTTGGCGGTCTGGATCTCGAAGAACTCCTGGCCGGATCCGTTACCGCGCGTCGGCGCTAGTGGGATCTCGTTGGTGGTGCTGAGGTCGAAGTACGACGTGATCTCGTCGAACGTGCCGCCGACCGCGTTGCCCTGGACCGGCTGGAAGGGCACGTACGCGACACCGCGCTGGTCGGTCGCTCGCGACTCGGCCGGGTCGACCGGAACGGTGCCTGGCGGGGTACGGACCTTGCGACTTCCGAGTCCGGCGACCCCGGCGTCCAATCTATCGCCGAGCGCGCCGAATTGGCACTGCTCCGGGTTGGGCCCCTTCGGGTCGTCGCCCCAGCACTGCATGATCTGCAGGAAGTTCAAGAACGGCCTGCTGACATTGGGCAACGAGGGCTGGCCGCCGCGCCAGTTGACCTCGACGACCTCGTTGACCAGGCTCGCCGTCTTGGACACGGTCACCGAAAGGCCGTCGAACGGACCGGCTTCGACGGTCTTGGTCGTCTCGGAGGCGTCGTAGGCGTTGACGTCCGCCGCGCGCGCGGGAAGGAACGCCACACCGCCGGCGGTCCCGAGCAGCGCTGCCGAGACCGCGCCGATCGCCCAGCGGCGTTGACGGGGCGTCACGGCGCCTCGTCGCGCTGCGCGGCCAGCCGTCGGGCGGCCAGCGGGGGGCCTATGACCAGGCCGCAGAAGAGCATGCCGGCGAGGAACACCAGTACGGTGCTGAAGCCGCTTCCGGTGCCGCCGCCGATCGCCGTCGGGACCGCGGCCACGTCCCCCGTGTTGGCGGTGTTGGCCGCGGGGAGGGGCAGGCCGGTGTCCGGGTCGACCGCCGTGGTGGTGCCGGGGACGATTCCGGGGACGATTCCGGGCGTGGGAATGCCGCCCGCAGGATTTGGAGCGGTTCCCGGGAGCGGTGTGGGGGCCGGACCTCCGGCCGCGGCGCCGCCGGGGGTCGCACCGCCGGTTCCTCCGGTGGTTCCTCCGGTGGATCCGCCCGTCTTCGGCGGCGTCGGGGTCTTGGCGGCGCCGCCGGTGCCGGTGGTGCACTGAGTGGGACCGCCCCGCTTGTCACACTCCGGCGGGAACGGCGCGGTCTTCGCGATGCCGCCGGGGACGGAGAAGGTCTTGTTGTCGCAGCTCTTGGTGATGTCCGCGTCGGCGAGATCGATGCCGGGGATCCGCTTCACCACGTCGAGCCCGGCTTGCACCAGGTTCTTGGGCAGCGGGGAGTAGCCGAGCTCCAGGGCGGAGTTCTGCCCCTCGCACAGGAAGTACTTGGCGAACTTGCCCAGGGTGTAGCCCTTGTTGGCGTTGATCGGGCCCTCGATCTTGGTCGGCACGATCATGTAGCTGTAGCTGGACAGCGGATAGGCGCGCTTGTCGGGGTTGTCGTAGACCCCGACGAGGTTCTGGGTGAGGTCGGCGTTGATCGTCGCGCCGAGCAGGGCGACCGCGACGTTGCGCCCGTCCGGCGGAACGTAGTAGCCGGCCTTGTTCAGCAACTTGACCACCGGGAAGCCGGTGTTGAGCGCGTAGGACTCCTCGACGTAGGTGATGGTGCCTTCGTTCTTGTCCTGGCTGACGTACCCCGAGACCCCGAGCGAGCCGGCGAGGGACAAGAACGGTGCCTTGGCGGGGTAGTTGGAGGTCTGTCCGCACGGGACCGCGCGACCCATCTTCTGGCAGTAGGCGTTCCACAGGTCGGGGTGCTGCTTGCTCATCCACAGCGTGAACTGGGCACTGGTACCCGAGCCGTCCGAACGCACCACCGGCACGATCGGGCGCGCCGGCAGCGCCAGTCCCGGGTTCTCCGCCTTGACCGCGGCGTCGTCCCAGCGGCTGATCACGCCGGTGAAGATCTTGGTGAGCAGGTCACCGGACATGCGCAGGTTGGTGATCCGCTTGCCGGCGGCCTTGAGGTTGTACATGAACGAGGTGCCGCCGGCCACGATCGGCATGTACGCGAAGCCGCGGGAGGGCGGCGGGTCCGCCACGCCGTTGTCGTTCAGGCCGTACGGAATCTCGGAGACCGCGTAGTCCACGGTGTTGTTCTTGAACGAGTTGCGACCATCCGACGAACCGGTCGACACGAAGTTCACCCGCAGGCCGAACTGGTTGACGTTGCGCCGCCACTGGTCGATCGCGTTCGCGCTCCAGCTCGACCCGGCGCCGGAGATCGGCACCGGGGTCCCGGCGTTCGCCGATTGCGGCGCACCCGCAAGGACGAGCCCGAGGGTGAGCGCGGCGAGCACGTACAGCGCGAGGGGGCGCGCGCGGGTCATCGGTGACCTCCATAGCTGCGGCGTCGGCAACAAGGCCACCCCCGCGATTGGTGCGAGCTTGGAGGGACCCGGGGAACGGCGGGTGGACGGCCAGGCAAGGCCGAACGTCACGGCCATGAGCGGGTCACTCACGGCGCCGGCCCTTAGGGCGCGGCAGGCTCTTGGGCACTGGCAACCTTGTGGGCATCCTTCTCCGCACCTTCAGGCTCGTGACCACCGGCATTGAGAGCAGGCGCCGGCCGGCGCCCTCCGCAGACTGCTCCTCGGGCTCGAGCCCGGCCTCACGCCGCGCGAATCGCGCCAGGTCCTGCTGCGATACCGCCGCGACCCGCCGCTGCTGACGCTTCGTCAGATTTCCTGGCCCGCGTCCGCCGATGATCCGGGCGGCGATGAACAGGATCAGAACCAGGGCGAGCAGGGTGGCCCCGGCGCCGAATCCGCGGGCGATGAACGAGTTCTGCGGCGAGCTGACCAGCTTGAACGCGGCCAGCGGGAGCGAGGTCATGTCCCCGGCGAGCGGGTTGGTGTTGGTGTAGGTCGTGTAGCCGGCCGTCAGCAGCACCGGGGAGGTCTCACCGATGCCGCGGGCGGCGCCCAGGATGACGGCCGTCGCGAGCCCGGATCGCGACGTCGGCAGGACGACGTGCCACGCAGTGCGCCACTGGCCTGCGCCGAGCGCGAGCGAGGCCTCCTTGAGATTCCCCGGCACCAGCCGCAGCACGACGTCCGCGGCTCGGATGATGATCGGCAGCATCATCACCGACAGCGCGAGCGCTGCCGCCAGACCGGACTTGCCCCGGCCCAGGATCAGGATCCAGGTCGCCAGGATGAACAGGCCGGCCACGATCGAGGGCAACGCGGTCATCGCCTCGACGATCGTGCGGACGAATCGAGTGAACGCGCCGCGGGTCTCATTGAGGAACATCGCGCACGCGATCCCCAGCGGCACCGTGATCGCCAGCGCGATCGCGATCATCCACAGCGTTCCGATAGCGGCGTGCCGGATTCCGCCGACCTCCATGGGTTCCAGGGGCCCGGCATTGGCGAGGTCCTGGTGGTAGAAGTTCCAGTGCTGCAGGGCCGACCAGCCGCGTTCGAACGTGAACCCGATCAGGAACACCAGGGCGAGCAGCAGCACGAACGCCACGCCATGGACTAGCGCGGCGATCACCCGGTCGCGCACCGCCGGACCGCGTTCCTCGGTGGACACCAACAGCGCGTAGAAGCCGAGGAAGAGGCCGAAGGCAACGGCGACGAAGCCGATCTTCCCGGACCACGGGGCCAGGAAGTTGAAGAGCAGCATGGTCGTGGACACGGCCGCGATGATCGAACCGCCCAGGGCGAGGATGTCGCGCTGGTGCACCATCCCGGTGTTGCGCCGGGGCTCGGGCTGGTCGTCCGCGGTGGTTTGCGGGCAGAACGTCGCCGGCGGCGGTGACGCGTAGCTCGGCGCGGGGGCGATCGGTGCCGTGACATCCCAGAGTCCGGCGGGCGGGTGCTCGTACAGGGCCGTCATCAGTCGCTCTCCGCCCCTGAGCGCGAGCGGGCGACCACCGAGGAGGCGGCGAAGTTGATCACGAGTGTCATCAGGAACAGCGCGAGACCCGCGGCCATCAAGGCCGACAGGCCGAACTGACTGGCCTCGCCGAATCGCAGCGCGATCAGCGAGGAGATCTGGCCGGCGCCCGCGTGCAGGACGTCCGGCTGGATGGTGAAGACGATCGAGATGATCAGGTAGACCGCGATGGTCTCACCAAGTGCCCGCCCGAGGGCGAGCATCATGCCGCCGATGATGCCGCCCTTGCCGAAGGGCAGCACGACCGAGCGGATCATGCCCCACTTGGTCGCGCCGAGCGCGAAGGCGCCCTCCCGTTCACCCGCGGGAGCCTGCATGAAGGCCTCGCGCATGACCGAGCAGGCGATCGGGGTGACCATCAGCGCGACGACCATGCCGGCGATGAACGCCGACGACCCGTACACGGTGACGTCGACGAGGGCGTTGTCCCTGTCGACCCCGTCCACCTGCAGGAAGGGGATCCAGCCGAAGTACGTGCTGATCCAGCGGGCCAGGCCCTGCACGTGGCCCTGCAGGAAGAACAACCCCCACAGGCCGTACACCACGCTCGGCACCGCGGCCATCAGGTCCACGATGCTGATCAACGTGCGCTGGAGCTTTCGCGGCGCGTACTCCGAGATGTAGAGCGCGGTGCCGACCGACAGCGGCAGCGCGAAGAAGATCGCGACCAGCGCGATGAGGATCGTGCCGACCAGCACCCCGGCGATGCCGAAGTTTCCGGCGTCCGGATCCCACGCTTGGGTGGTGAGGAAGGCGAAGCCGCCCTTGTGCAGAGCCTCGCCACCACGAATCGCGAGGAAGAGTCCGACCAGGCCCATCACGGTGAGCACCGCGACGCCGCTGGCACGGAGGACGGAGCGGTAGATGCGGTCCGACCGCTCCAGGGACGTGATCCTCGACCTGCGCTCCTCTGCGGGCGCGTCAGCGCTCACGGGTGCGGGCAGGACGGTCGTCATCCCGCGACCTCGGTGGTGAGCGAGGTCGCGACGGCGAGCGGTGTCGATGTCGTGGTCCCTGTCGAAGCTGGTGTGCGTGGCAGTCCGGGGGAGCCTGCGATGGGGACTGCGGCCAGGAACTGCTCGAGGTTGAACACCGACTCCCGGCGGCGCATGTAGGCGCGGGCGGAGTTGGCCACCGGGGTGCCGTTCAGGTCCAGCCGCCAGAGCCAGCGGGTGGAGTCGTCGCACCAGACCCGGACCTCGAGGTGGTCCAGCTGGCGGCGCAGGAAGCTGATACCGCCTCGGCAGGCCGCGGCGTCGATGTAGGCCTGCGCGGAGCGGCCCAGCTCGCGGTTGTTGGGCCCGACCAGTCGCCAGACGAAACAGGGCTGGGACGCGTCGGCCCAGCCGAGGCGAATCGCCCTCTCCCGCCGGCCGGCGACAGATTGCGCGCCCAACAGGAATCGAGGTTCCGCCACGACTGCCTCCGATTTGCGCAGGTTTCTACGGCCGCAGTGCCCGTTCTGAGGCGGCGAGCCTTGGACGAGCGGGGCGGACCGAGTGAAACCTCTCGGGACCGGACAGATCCGGAGGATCGGGAAGGTGAACGCCGGACGGTCAGTGCATTAATGAAGTTGCGAACCGGTGTTCATTCACAGGTGTGGGGGGTATTGCAAGCCGACTCGCCGACCGGTTCGCCCCGAATAGGGCACGATGGGCGCAATTGTGTAAAGCGTCTGCAATGTCCGGAATTTTCGTCGGCCTCGCCTCGCGGCCCGATCCGCCTCGCTGCCTGCGCCGATGCTGTGCGGCGGAACCGGGACTCCGGCGGAAGGGGTGCTTTCAGTGGGTAAAGCCGATTCGACGGAAGTGGGAGTGATGCCGATGTTACTGGTGTGAAAGACGGTACAAAACTCCCTACAAAAAGCAACTGCTTCATCACGCATCGCTAGGTTAACTACGGCTTGTGCCTGCCTAAAGGCGGAGAGTAATGGCCGGGCCAGTCGGCGTAGCGGATCCGGTCGATGGTGCGAACAACAGGCGCTCCGCCCCACTGATTGCGGCCCAGCCGGCTCAGTGGGCGGAGCAGGTCGATGGCGGGCAGGCCGTCGATCACAACCGAGTCGTCCACGACGGCGTGCACGACCTGGCCGAGCACGATCGTCGAGTCGCCGAGGTCCACGGTGGAGTGCAGCCGGCACTCCAGGGCCACGGGGGATTCGGCCACCCGGGGCGGTTTTACCTTCGACGAGCGCTCCGGGGTCAGGCCGACCGCCTCGAACTCGCTGATCTCAGGCGGGAAGTCGGTCCCGGTGGCGTTGATCTGCGCGAACAGGTGCTCGGGCGCGAGGTTGATCACGAACTCGCCGGTGGCTTCGACGTTGCGCAGCGAGTCCTTCCGGCCGACCGAGGTGAATTGCAGAATCGGCGGCTGCACGCAGGACACGGTGAAGAAGGAGTGCGGAGCCAGGTTGTCCACGCCGTCGGGGGACCGGGTGGCCACCCAGGCGATCGGGCGGGGCACCACGACTGAGGTCAGGAACCGGTAGAAGGCGGGGTGCGGCGCCTCCGTATCCACGTCGATGCGCACGCCGGCCATCGTAGGGTGGGCGATTTGTCCAGATTGTGGCAGGTTTGGGAACGCGGGGTCTGGTCAAAACTCCGAACGGCGGGCGTGGGAACTCGCCGCAGGTGGGATTCTTGTGTCATGTCGCAGCACGGACGGCGTCGAGCCGCCACCGAACCGGTTGTCGAGGACGACGCACCGGTCCGGCGTTACGGCTTTCTCACGATGGAGAGCGCCCTGGTGCTCGGCCTCGCGGTTCTGATCGTTCTCGGCTCGTTCCTGGTCCATCTGACGTTCCCGTCCGACCGGGAGACCGAGACCGTGATCGGGGACAAGAAGGTCCGGATCACCACGGTGGGCAAGGGCGGCGTGGAGCCCGGCCCGGTGCAGCCGCGGGTGATCCCGGTCGTCGTGCCCACTCCGGTCCCGGCCCAGACCGTCAAGCCGCGCAAGGCCAAGCCGATCACCGCCACCACGGCCCCCACTCCGACCCCGAAGCCCACTGAGGGCAGCGGCGGTGGTCCCATCATCACCCCGCCCGGCGGCGGTGGCGGTGGTGGCGACGAGTGCACGGTGCTGATCCTCTGCAAACCGGGGCAGACGAAGCCGCCTCAGACGCAGCCGCCTCAGACCCCGGAGCCGCAGCCCGGCGGGAGCCCGGTCACTCAGCCACCCGGGCCGCAGTAGCCGCGGGTCCCCGGGATCAGGGTGTCTGCAGTGACGTCGATCCGCAGCTGGGGTGGGGCCGGAAGCCGTAGCGCAGGCCGATCGGGCCGGTGACCGCGAGGCACAGCCGTGAGTCGGACCCGACGAAGACGTTGCGCAGGCGCAGGTCGGTCAGGGCTGCGCCGGTGACCGCCGACGCCGGTATCACCGCGTAGAGGTCGCGCACGAGGCCGAAGTCCCCGGCGAACGGGCTCCGGCCCTCGATCTGGCCGATCCTGGTCACACCGCGCCCGTCCGTGGTGACGACGCCGGCGGCCTGGGCGGTCCATTGCGGTACCGAGACCGGAACGATCTCGAAGTTGTTCACCGGACCCCCGGCGTTCGGGGCGATCGGCACGCCGAATTCGTCGAAGCCGTCCTGCAGGCACGCGGGCGGCGGCGAGGGCAGCACCCCGCCCGGGTACATCTGCGCGACCCAGAACTCGCGCAACCCGGAGCCCGCCGCGGGCAGCATCGGACGATACGACGGGTTGCCTTGGCACCGGTAGATCGTCTGCAGCTGGGCCAGCGTGAAGTTCTTCGGCAGGGCGCTGACCACGCTGATCGCGTACGTGACGTTCTCGCGCGAGTACGGCACGTAGGCCAGGCGGGGGCTTGCGGGCGAGAGGTCGAGGCTCTCGGCCTGGGCGAACTGCACGCATCCGTTGCCTGCGCTCAGCGACGCCAGCAACGCCGATCGTCCCGCGGCCTGGGAGGCCGGGCGGGTGATCGTGCAGCCGGGCACGGTCGCGGGGTCTTGCGTGGCGATGGGGCTCGCACCCGTGATCGGGAACGAGTCCACCTGACGCGTGCCGCCGAGCGCGAGCGCCCCCGGATCGGCGCCCAGCGCCGTGAGGAACGGCCCGGTTGTGGCCGTGCCTACGCCCGCCAGCCGGAGCCGCGGTGGCGCGTACAGCAAAGAGTTGGGCGACCCGGTACCGATGTTGGCGAGAACGCCCTGGGTGAGCAGCGTGCCGAGGGTGGTGCGCAGCGCGGCCGGTGAGGCTCCCGGCGCGCCCTGCAGGAGCGTCGCGATCATCCCGCTGACGTGCGGTGCCGCCGCGGAGGTGCCGTCCGAGCTCGCAGAGGTCGGGGAGCCGATCCCGGCCGAGACGATGCCGACGCCGGGGGCGAACAGGTCCAGGCAGGGGCCGAAGTTGGAGAAGGACGGCCGGGCATCCGAGGAGTTCGTTGCGCCGACGGTGACGGCGTTGGGCACGCGGGCCGGCGAGGTCGCGCAGGCGTCCATGCTCGCGTTCCCGGCGGCGGCCACCACCGGGATGCCCGCGTTGATGAGCGCGTTCACGGCGTCGTCCAGGAAGCCGGCGGCGGGACCGCCCAAGCTCATGTTCACGACGGACTTGCCGGGCACCCGGTTGGCCAGCACCCAGTCCAGCCCGGCGATGGCGGTGGTGCCGGAGCCGGTGCCGTCGCAGTCGAGCACCCTCACCGGGACCAGAGTCACCCCCTTGGCCACGCCGTAGGTGGACCCGCCGGTCACCCCCGCGACGTGGGTGCCGTGCCCGTTGCAATCGTTGGTGCCGTTGCCGTCCGAGATCGCGGTGAACCCGGGTCCGACCCGACCGCCGAGCTCGGCGTGGTCGGCCCGAATCCCGGTGTCGACCACGTAAACGGTGATCCCGGACCCGTCGCCGTCGTAGGTGAACGAGTTCGAAACGGGTAGCGACCGCTGGTCGATGCGGTCGAGGTTCCACGGCGCCGGGGACTCCACGCCGCCGGCGGCGCTCACCCGCACGTCCCGCTCCACGGCGCGCACGTCCGGGTTGGTGCGCAGATCGTCGACGGCCGCCGCCGGCAGGGACGCCGCGAACCCACGCACGGCCTGGGAG
>NZ_JACDFE010000311.1 GCF_013815995.1 Sporichthya sp. | reverse complement strand
GCCGCGCCCCGCTCGACCCGTGGGCCGCGATCGACGCCGACGACCCGGACGCCCGCGAGCTCGCGCACGCCTGGGCCTGCGGGTGGGAACGGCACGAGTCGGTGCTGACCGCGGTCGGCCACGGTGCGCAGGCCGCGAAGGCCGGCGAATCACCCGAAGCCTGCCCTTATCCGGCAGATTCCGCGGACGAGGCCGAGAGCTTCCTGGTCAAGCACTGGCTGTTCGGCTGGCGCGCCAAGGGTGGTCGGTGCGAGCCGCTGGCCGAGGTGATCCCGCTCCGCCGGTAGCGTGCGGGCGTGATCACACCCGCGCTCGCCGCCGCCCTGCTGGTTCTCGCCCTCGCCGGTTGCGGGGACGACGACACCACCGATGCCGCCGGCCCTGCCCAGGTGGTCGCGACCCCGGTCCCGACGGATGTCCCGACGGATGTCCCGACGGATGTCCCGACGGGGACGCCGGACGTCAAGCCGGGCGCCGCGCTGGCATCGGTCCTGGCCGATGTGAACGAACTGGCGCCGGCGCTGGAGAGCTACTTCCGCGGTCAGCCGTATCCGACCACGGTCGAGGAGGTGGTGGCCGCGCTGCCCAAGGCCCGCCTCAAGCTCTCCCCGGGCAACAGCATCGGCGGCTACCGCTACGACGCGTCCGACGTGGAGTTCGTGCTCTGCGTCGAGAACACCTCGGGCGCCTACGCCACCTACGACACGGCGCCCATGACCACCGGCCAAAGCGGCGAGTCCGGCGGCTGTCCCGCCTGAGGTTGTCCCGCCTGAGGTTGTCCCGCCTGGCCGCCCGCCAGGCCTGCCATTCCGCCGGACCGGGTCGCAGACGGGACGAGTTGAAACTGGTGAGGCGATCTCGCGCCCGGGATCGCACCACTGGTTTCAGCTCGTCCCAGTTCCAGCAGCACCCGACCGCAGGCGGCTCCGCGCCTGTATGGAGGGCGTCCTGCTCGTGCCCAACCTGACCCCCCACGCGACCCGGGCCGCCGTCACCCGGCTGCGGGATGCGTGCGAGAGCCTCGGCCGGGAGCTCTGCCACGCCCGCGCCCTGACCTACCTGCAGGCGCCCGGCTACGGCGACGCCCTCGTCGCCGCCAACGGTCGGGACCCCGAGCGGCTGGCCGCGATCCGGTCCCACGCCCAGCTGACGGGCCATCAGACGATTGCGGACAACGTCTTCCACCGCAGCGAACTCGCCGAGCCGGCCC
Organism: Sporichthya sp.; assembly: GCF_013815995.1. Taxonomy (GTDB): domain Bacteria; phylum Actinomycetota; class Actinomycetes; order Sporichthyales; family Sporichthyaceae; genus Sporichthya. The sequence continues at coordinate 2,785 of NZ_JACDFE010000311.1, read as the reverse complement.
GGGCCGTCCCCGACGAATGGATGCAGTCCTCGTGTGCGATCGGCTCCGTCGCGGACGGCGTCGAGAAGCTGGCCGCCTACCGCGATGCGGGCGCGGACGAGATCGTCACCTACGGCAGTACCCCGCAACAGAACGCCGGGCTCGCGGCCGCGTGGTCCGCGCCCGCCGGGAGCCGGGTGTGAACGCCCGCGGCACCGGCGCCATCCAGGTGATGCTCGACCTGCGGGGCGTGCCGAGTCCGGGACTGGAAGGTCCGCTCGGAAGAGGTGCTCGCGTTCATGATCGGGACCACGTTGCGCCGGGTGCTCCACCCCGGGGCTCCCCGTGCGCGCCGTCCGGGATCAGCTTGCCGGAATCAGCCGCCTCGGCTGAGCTCGGTCCCGACGAGCGCGGGCTCCGCCGCGGCGACGACGCGATCCCTCTCCTCGCGGCTGATCGCCTGCCACGTCGCCCACATCAGCACGCAGGTATAGATCCCGAAGGCCGGGACGGCGATCCAGAAGGCCATCAGCCCGTTCCAGGCCCAGATGCCGTCCTTGAAGAACAGCAGCGCGATCGCCGGGCAGAACAGCAGGCCGGACCAGAGCATCGCGTAGGCCGTCCAGCGCGGGAAGATCGGATCCGGGCGCGCGTCGGCGAGCACGGCCACCGAGATCGCGCCCACCTGCGCGAGCGCCGGGGCGAACACGCCGAGCAGCGGGACCCAGCCGAGGTCGTTGAGCAGCTGGACCAGGTCCGGGTCGCGCTCGGGCCGGTAGCTCGCGACCGCGAAGCAGATCGTCGGGAAGATGATGATCACCACGCCCGCGGCCCCGGCCGCGACCTCGGTGAAGACCAGCGGGGTGAACTTGCCTTCCATCCGCTGCATCTGGCCGGCCACGACCCCGTAGAAGGGGATGGTGAAGGCCGCGCCGAAGATCATGAACAGGCAGCCGAGGCGGATCCGGTCGGCGTCCTCGCTGTACTGCTGTGCCACCTCCGCCGCGGTGTTGTTCGCCGGAATCGGCGGGAAGAAGCCCGCCGTGAGAAGCCCCGCGAACAGCAGGGCCAGGAAGGCGGCGCCGCACCACCACATCGCGCGCTGGATCCCGATGCTCATCCCGGAGGCTCCATTCGCTAGGTCGCGGCTGGCGCGACGCTAGTGAACGTGCCGTCGGCACCGGAATCGCAGTTTCCCGCAGAGTTCGTCGGGTTCTCCCCGACGGGAAGATCCACTGGCTATATGAGATTGGCTATCTCTAAAATCGTCGACCTGGCTGATGCGCGCGGGGGTTCGCCCGCTAACGTCGGCGCCGTGGACGAAGCGGCGCTGCGGCGCGAGGTACGGCAGTTCATCGCCGAGCAGGTCGAGACGCTCGGGATCCGGCTCGAGTGCGACTCCTGGCTGAGTGGGTTCTCCGCGGAGTTCAGCCGCGCCCAGGGCGCCCGCGGCTGGCTGGGCATGACCTGGCCGACCGAGTACGGCGGGCAGGGCCGCACCGAGCGGGAACGCTGGATCGTCAACGAGGAGTTGCTGGCCGCCGGCGCACCGGTGGCGGCGCACTGGATCGGGGACCGCCAGTCCGGACCGTCGATCCTCAAGCACGGGTCCGAGGAGCAGAAGCAGCGCTTCCTGCTGGCGATGGCGCGCGGGGAGTGCTTCTTCGCGATCGGGATGTCCGAGCCGGACAGCGGGTCAGACCTGGCCTCGGTACGCACCACGGCCCGCCGCGACGGCGAGGAATGGGTGGTCAGTGGTACCAAGGTGTGGACCAGCGGGGCGCACCGCGCCGACGCCATGATCACCCTGGTCCGGACCAGCCCGGTCGACACCGCCGCCCGGCACAAGGGCCTGACGCAGTTCATCATCGACCTGCGCACCCCGGGCATCACGGTGAACCCGATCGTGTCCCTCGACGGCGGGCACCACTTCAACGAGGTGGTCCTGGACGAGGTTCGCCTCACCGATGCCGACCTGCTCGGCAACGAGGGCGACGGCTGGAAGCAGGTCACCTCCGAGCTGGCCTACGAACGCTCAGGACCGGAGCGGTTCCTCACCACCTTCCCGCTGCTCGCCGCTGCAGCTGACGGGGCGTCAGCCGACTTCGGTCAGGCCCTGGCCGAACTGAGCACGCTGCGCGCGATGTCCTCCGCGGTGGCCGAGGCGCTGGGCCGCGGCCAGGCCCCCGCCGTGGAGGCGGCCCTGGTCAAGGACCTGGGCACCCGGTTCGAGGGCCGGATCATCGACCTGGCCCGCCGACTGCACCCGCGCGAGGCCGACCCGGACTCCCCCGACGATCTGACCCGCCACCTCGCGCACGCGACCACGCACGCCCCCGGCTACACCCTGCGCGGCGGCACGAACGAGATCCTGCGCGGCATCATCGCCAAGTCCCTGACCGCGGACCCGATCCGCCCGGCCGGCGACGCCGCCGCCGCGATCGCGGCGATGTGCGCGGCGACCGAGGTGTTCGAGCCTTCCGGAGTGTGGTCACCGGAGCGCGGTCGGGCCCTGCTCAAGCGGATGCTCGACGACGGGTGGCACCGGGTCGGCCTGGCCGAGGAGCTCGGCGGTCACGGCGGCGACCTGCGCGACGCCGCCGACGTGACCGCGGCGCTGGTCGGCACCCCTTCGCCGCTGGCCGACACCCTGATCGGCGCGGCCGAGCTGCTCGGGCGCTGCGGACTCGCGCTGCCCGACGACGCCGAGATCGTCGTCGTCGTCCCGGCCACCGACGCCGAGCTGGGTGAGCGGCTCACGGCTTCCGCGACACGGGTGCCGTGGGCGAGCTGGGCCTCCCACCTC
>NZ_JACDFE010000119.1 GCF_013815995.1 Sporichthya sp. | reverse complement strand
GGTCAGGACAGCGCGGCGCGCAGCGGGCAGCAGCCGCGGGTCCGGACCGAGCACCGCCGCGAGTTCGACGCGCACGCCCGTACGCGTGGAGCCCTCGGCGAGAGCGGCGGGTACGTCGACCCGCCCGTGGTAGGCGTGCCCCAGCAGCAACGGCACCGCGACAACCGAACCCCCGAGGGAGGCCAGGGCCTCGGTGACGCGGGGTCCGTCGTGGTCGAGGTAGCCGACACGGACCTCGAGGTCCGGCCGGGCGGCCCGAGTCGCACACGCGATCTGCTCGATCGTCGCGGCGTGCCGGGGATCCCGGCTTCCGTGGGCGACGAGCAGCAGTGACTGCGACCAGGGCGTCATGGGGCTCCTGTCAGACGAGACCCCGCGCAGACAGCACGGCCCACACGGCGTCGACGGATTCGTCGAGCGTGCGGCCTGCGGTGTCCAGGCGGAGGTCGGCGTTGGTGGGGTCCTCGTACGGGTCGTCGACGCCGGTCAGACCGGACATCAGCCCGGCCTTCTGTTTGGCGTAGAGGCCCTTGACGTCGCGTTCGGCGCACACCTCGACGGAGGTGGCGACGTGGATGAGCACGAACGGCGTGCCGGCCTTCTCGTGCCGCTCGCGCACCGAGTCACGGGCCTCGGCGTAGGGCGCGATCACCGGCACCAGGGCGAGCACGCCGTTGCGGGCGACCACCTCGGCCACGTAGCCGATCCGGCGCACGTTGGTGATCCGGTCCTCACGGGAGAAGCCGAGGTCGGCGGTGAGCACCTGGCGCACCTCGTCGCCGTCCAGGATGTCGACCCGGTGCCCGGCCTCGCGCAGGCGCACGATCAGCGCCTCGGAGATCGTGGACTTGCCCGCCCCGGAGAGGCCGGTCAGCCAGATGGTCGCGCCCGCAGTGGCCACGGTGCCCAGGTGTGCAGCGCTCATGTGTGCAGCCCGCATTCCGTCTTGGAGGACCCGGACCAGCGTCCGGCACGGGAATCCTCCCCTGCGGTCACCCGGCGGGTGCAGGGACGGCAGCCGATGGAGTCGTAACCGTCCATCAGCAACGGGTTGAGCAAGATGCCGTGGCGCGCCACGTAGGCGTCCACGTCCCCGTCGCTCCAGCGCGCGATCGGGCAGACCTTTACCTTGCCGCGGTCCGCGTCCCAGGACACCACCGGCGTCCCGGCGCGCGATGGGGTCTCGTCCCGGCGCAGCCCGGTGATCCAGGCGTCGTAGTCGCGCATCGCGTTGTTCAGCGGCGCGACCTTGCGCAGCGCGCAGCACCGGTCCGAGTCCCGGGACCACAGGTCCTTGCCGAAGGCGAGGTCCTGTGCGGCGACGCTCATGGTGGGAGCGAGGTCGATGACGTTGACGTCGTAGACCGAGGCCACTGCGTCGCGGGTGCCGATGGTCTCGGCGAAGTGGTAGCCGGTGTTGAGGAACAGCACGTCCACGCCCGGCCGCACGGTGGAGACCAGGTGCGCGACCACCGCGTCCGCCATCGAGGAGGTGACGGCCAGGCGGTCCCCGAAGGTGCCCACCGCCCACCTCACGATGGCGGCGGCGGCGGCGTCTTCGAGTTCCAGCCCGGCCTTGGTGGCCAGGCGCTCGGTCTCCTCGGGCGTGCGGTTCTCACGTCGACGGGCCCGCGGATCCGGCGAGGTCTCGAAGTGCATGACGGGGGCAACGCTCACGAGGTCACCTCCAATCCCGATCCGGTGGTCAAGCCCAGGAACTTCAACGCGAACGCGCGGCGGCAACTCGTGCACATCCACTGCCCGTGCGTCTCGAGGGGACGGAGGTCCTCCTCGGCGCAATAGGGGCAGTGGAACGGAACGACTCGCTCATGGCTCAGGTTCCCGACTACGAGAGATCGGCTTCGTCGGCGCGCACGACCCACTGGGCGAACCGCTCGCCCTCGGAGCGCTGCGCGAGGTAGCGGTGCAGCACCCGCTCGACGTAGTCGTCGAGGCCGGCCGAGGTGACCTTGAGCCCGCGCAGCTTGCGCCCGAAGCCGGCCTGCACGCCGAGGCTTCCGCCCAGATGCACCTGGAAGCCCTCGACCGGGTCGCCGTCCGGGCCGGGCACGAGCATGCCCTTGAGGCCGATGTCCGCGACCTGCGAACGGGCGCACGAGTTCGGGCAGCCGTTCATGTTGATCGTCAGCGGGGCGTCGAACTCCGGCAGGCGGCGCTCCATCTCCCGGACCAGAGCGCCGGCGCGGGCCTTGGTCTCGACGATCGCCATCTTGCAGTACTCGATGCCGGTGCAGGCCATCGTCTGACGACGGAACGGGGTCGGGCGCACCTGCAGGTCAAGGCTCGCCAACGACTCGACGAGGTGCTCGACCTTGTCCTCGGGAACGTCGAGGATGAGCATCTTCTGCTCCGCCGTCAGACGGACCCGGCCGGTGCCGTGCTCGTCGGCCAGGTCGGCGATCTTCGACAGCAGCATGCCGTTGACCCGCCCGACCATCGGGGCGAAGCCGACGTAGAAGTTGCCGTCCTTCTGCCGTTGCACACCGAGGTGGTCGCGGTTGGCCGCGGTGGGTTCGGCCGGGGCGGGACCGTCGATCAGGGGGCGGTGCAGGTACTCGGTCTCCAGCACCTCGCGGAAGCGCTCGATACCCCAGTCGGCGACCAGAAACTTCAGCCGCGCGCGGTTGCGCAGACGGCGGTAGCCGTAGTCGCGGAACGTACCGACGACGGCGGCCCACACATCAGGCACCTCGTCCAGCGGAACCCAGACGCCGAGGCGCTGGGCGAGCATCGGATTGGTCGAGAGGCCACCGCCGACCCAGACGTCGAAGCCCGGACCGTGCTCGGGATGCACGACCCCGACGAAGGACAGGTCGTTGATCTCGTGCGCGACGTCCATCGAGGGCGAGCCGGAGACCGCGGACTTGAACTTGCGCGGCAGGTTCGCGAACTCCGGGGCGCCGACGTAGCGGCGCACGATCTCCTCGATGGCCGGAGTCCCGTCGATGATCTCGTCGGCGGCGATGCCGGCCACGGGGGAGCCGAGCACGACGCGCGGGCAGTCACCGCAGGCCTCGAGCGAGGTCAGCCCGACCGCCTCGATGCGCTCCCAGATCGCCGGGACGTCCTCGATGCGGACCCAGTGCAGCTGGATGTTCTGCCGGTCGGTGATGTCGGCGGTGTCCCGGCCATAGACGGTGGACACCTCGGCGATGGCGCGCAGCTGCTCGGGGGAGAGCTGCCCACCGTCGGAGCGGATGCGCATCATGAAGTACTTGTCGTCGAGCTCGTTCGGATCCAGGATCGCGGTCTGCCCGCCACTGATGCCGGGCTTGCGCTGGGTGTAGATCCCCATCCAGCGGAAGCGGCCGCGCAGGTCGGCGCTGTCGATCGAGTCGAACCCGGTGTACTGGTACCGGTTGATGATCCGGTGCCGGACGTTGAGCGGGTTGTCGTCCTTCTTCATCTGCTCGTTGGCGTTGAGCGGCTCCAGGTGGCCCGCGGCCCACTGGCCCTGCCCCTTGTGCCGAGAGGTCTTGGTGCCGGCGGTGCTGTTGGGGGTGCGCAGGGCCGGCGCGGTGGGAGCGATCGTCATCGGAGCGAGGTCCTTCGGCTGATGCGCGAGCGCATCGCCGGCACGGATCCCGAGCGCGCCGAAATCGGCGACTACGTGGGATCGAGACCGGGTGCGCCCCGCGAAGACGTGCGGGAGGGCGAGTAGGTCAGCCGGCCGGACAGGACATCGTGCAGACGCGGCCGAGGTCGATGTGACGACGCTCGACGAGGGCGATCCGCAGGGTGTTCACGTCCATGAGAGTGCCACGGAAACAGGCGGAAGTACGCCTCGCGTCCAGCATGTGGAAGCGTGCGTCAGCGGTTGTCCGGGCAACTTCAACGCGCTTGTCCGGGCAACTTCAATGTATATCGACTAAGTCCAATTAGGGCAACATCACGGCGAGTCCGGAGACCTGAACGACGCTTGCCACGGGCGCGGATGGCTACCTTAGGGATATGGCCGGTGGCAGCTCCACGACCGGGGGCGGTCCATCGGTGCCGCGCCCGCGGCGGAAGCTTGCGGCCTTGGCCGACCTGCGCAAACTGGCGCGGACGACGTTCTCGATCTGTCTGCGCCACCGGGTCACCGGGCTGGCCGCCGAGATCGGGTTCTTCGCGATCCTCTCGCTGCCGCCGCTCGTCCTGGGTCTGGTCGGCACCCTCGGCTACTTCGCCGACGTGATCGGCCCGGACACCGTCGAGCAGATCCGCGCCAACATCATCGACTTCTCCCGCGACGCCCTGTCCGACCAGGCCGTCAATGACGTCATCATTCCGACGTTGAACGACGTCCTCGACGGTGGCCGCTTCGACATCGTCTCGCTCGGTTTTCTGCTCGCCCTCTGGTCGGGTTCGCGAGCTCTGAACACGATGATCGACACCATCGCGATCATGTACGGCCTCGGCGGGCACCGCGGCATCATCGCCACCCGCGCCCTGTCCTTCTCGCTCTACATCGTCGGCCTGGTGATCGCGATCGTGCTCGCGCCGCCGATCCTGGCCGGCCCGGACCTGGTCTCCGAAGCGATCCCCGACCAGGCGCACTGGGTGATGTTCCTGTACTGGCCGTTGGTCATCGGGCTGACGATGTGTTCGCTGACCACGTTGTACTGGATCGCGGTGCCGGTGCCGAATGCCTGGCGGCGTTGCCTGCCCGGCGCGGGCCTGACTCTGGTCGGCTGGCTGCTCGGCAGTTACGTGGTCCGCAAGGTCATCGACCTCTCCGTCGGGGGGACCTCGATCTACGGCCCGCTGGCGGCCTCGATCGTGGTGCTGATCTGGCTCTACGTGCTGGCCATCTCGGTGCTGATCGGCGCCGCGTTCAACGCCGCGGTGGACCGGCAGTGGCCGCAGCGCACCGACGACCACACCCTGGACGGAATCCCGGTACTGCGGGCGGCCAGGTCCGACCCCGCGCCGGCGCCGAAGCAGCCTGATCCGGTGCTCAGGAAGCCGGAGCCGTCCGCCCCGGCGGCAAACGGAAATTCGAGCGACGAAGTCATGGTGTTGCCCGTACTCTTCGGCGAACAAGCCGCCCCGGTGCACAACGAGCCCGAGGCCCAGGCACCGGAGGAGGTGAAGCGACATGGCCGTCTGTGACCGCGCCCTGAATCGTTCCTTCTCCTACCCAAGGTGCCGCGTTGACTCCCTACGTATCTGACTCCCTCTCTGACTCTGCCTCTGATCCTGACCGGCTGCTCGCCCTGGGCTGGGGCGCCGACCTCGGCGCCGCCTTCGAGCCCTACCGAGCCGAATCGATCGTCCCTGCCCGCGTGACCCGGGTGGACCGTGGCCGACTGCTGGTGATGACCGCCGCCGGCCCGGCGGTCGCCCTGCCGATCCCCGGCCTGTCGTCCGACTCCCGCGATGCCGCGTGCACCGGCGACTGGGTGGTGTTGCGTCGCACGCCCGACGGCCCGTCCTTCGTCGACGCCGTGCTGCCCCGGCGAACCCTGCTGACCCGGGCGGTGGCCGGCGGGGAGTCCCACGCCCAGCCGCTGGCCGCCAACGCCGACGCGATCGCGCTCGTCGAGGGGCTCGATCCGACGCCGAGCCTGAGCCGGATCGAACGTCTGCTGGTGCTGCTCTGGGAGACCGGCGCGACGCCGCTGATCGTGCTCACCAAGGCCGACCTGGTGCCCGACCCGTGGGCGATCGCCGAGGACATCGCGGGTATCGCCGCCGGCGCCGAGGTGCACGTGGTCAGCTCGGCGACCGGCGACGGCTTCGAGGGCTTGGCCCACCACGTCGGCTTCGGGCGCACCCTGGCCCTGCTGGGCCGCTCCGGGGCGGGCAAGTCCTCCCTGACCAACCGGCTCACCGGGGCCGAGCTGGAAGTCCAGAGCATCCGGGGCGACGGGAGGGGACGGCACACCACGGTGCGCCGCGAACTCGTCTCGGTGCCCGGCGGCGGCGCCGTCCTGGACACCCCGGGCCTGCGCTCGGCCGGCCTGTGGTCGGCCGAGGAGGGCGTCGAGCGGGTCTTCGGCGACATCGAAGCGCTGACCTCCGAGTGCCGCTTCACCGACTGTGGGCACGGCTCCGAACCCGGCTGCGCGGTCCAGGCGGCGCTGGCCGAGGGTCGGCTGGAGGATCGGCGCTGGGAGAACTACCGCAAGCTCCAGCGCGAAGCGGAGTGGATGGCCTCCCGCACCGATGCCCGGCTGCGCCAGGAGCGGCTCAAGTCCTGGAAGCAGATGCACATGGACATGCGCCGCAACCCCAAGCCCGGGCGCTGACCCCTCCGGGACGGCTACGGCGACGAATCTCTGTCGCCGGACCGTAAGGCCTGCGCGGCCCGCCCCGGAGTGGGCCCGTGTCAGGCTGGAAAGCCACCAGCAACGAGGGAGCCGGGTTTGTCAGTGCAGGCGAGGGCCACGGGGGCTGTCAGCGGGCTGCTGGCTGCCTTCGCCGGCGTCGGCGCGGCCGAAGGGGTCGCCACCGCGATCTCGGGACCGTCACCCGTCGTCGCGGTCGGCACCTGGGCCATCGACACCTCACCGCCCTGGTTGCGCGAATGGGCGATCCGCAACTTCGGGGTCGACGACAAGCAGGTCCTGGTCACCGGGATGCTGGTGACCATCGCCCTGCTCGGCGCGCTGGCCGGCGCACTCGGGGTCACGCACCGCCGGCTCGCCGTCGGGCTGACGGCCGCGGTCGGGGCCGTCGGCGTGCTCGCCGTGATGACGGCCCGGGGCCTGCACGATCCGGCGCTCGTCCGGATCAGTCCGGCGCTGGTTGCGTTGGTTGTCAGTACCGCCGCACTCGTCCTGCTGCTCCGCGGACTGGCGGCGGCGGCTGACGCGGCGCCGCCCGAGCCAGGCCCCGCCGGGCCCGGGGCACGGGTGACGCCCCGCGAGGCCCCGGCCGAGGTGACACCTGAACTCGAACGACCCGCCGTCATGATCCCGACCCGCCGGCCGATCTCCCTCGCCGCTGATCTCGCAGGTGGCCTCGACCGGCGCGCGTTCCTGCGCACGGCCGGGGTGATCGGCGCCGTCGGCGTGGCCGGGGGAGCGTTCTGGAAGCTCGGCGAGCAGGGCAGCTACGCCACCTCCGGGCTCATCACGCTGCCGCGTCCGGCCAGTCCCGCGGCGGTGGTCGGCAAGGCGGACTTCGGAATCCCCGGGCTGACGTCGTACTTCACCACCAACGACGACTTCTACCGGATCGACACCGCGCTGGTCGTGCCGCGCCTGGACCACAACACCTGGTCGATGAAGATCCACGGCCTGGTCGACCACCCGATCACGCTGCGCTTCGACGACCTGCTCAAAGCCCCGCTGATCGAGCGCGACGTGACGCTGATGTGCGTGTCCAACGAGGTCGGTGGCTACTACAACGGCACGGCCCGCTGGTTGGGCGTGCGGGTGGCCGACGTGCTCGCCTCGGTCGGCATCAAGCCCGGCGCGGACGCCGTGAAATCGACGTCTTCCGACGGCTGGACCTGTGGCACGCCGCTGTCCGCACTGACCGACCCCAGCCGGGACGCGATGTTCGCGATCGGGATGAACGGCCAGCCGCTGCCCTACGACCACGGCTTCCCGGTGCGCATGGTGGTGCCCGGCCTGTACGGGTTCGTGTCCGCGACCAAGTGGATCACCGAGTTCGAGGTGACCCGCTTCGACGAGTTCGAGGCGTACTGGACCTCACGCGGGTGGTCGGCGCAGGCTCCGGTGAAGACCCAGTCCCGCATCGAGGTGCCTCGGCCTTACCGCGACCTGCTGACTGGGCAGACCGAGCTGGCCGGCATGTCCTGGGCGGTGCACCGCGGCGTCAGCAAGGTCGAGGTGCTCATCGACGACGAGCCGTTCGTCGCGCAGCTCGCGCCCTGGGACAACCCGGACACCTGGCGCCAGTGGCGCCTGCCGAACTGGAAGGCGACCAAGGGCGACCACACCATCGCGGTGCGGGCCACCGACATCCTCGGCGAGGTGCAGTCCGCCAGGCGGGCGAGGCCCGACCCGGACGGTGCCAGCGGCTACCACACCGTGGTGCTGCCGGTTACCTGACGAAACGTCAGGTAACTACCGCTTCTCGCAGGCGATCTTGTCGCCGTGCGGATAGACCTGGTTGAGCTCGGTGCAGTTCTTGTACTCCTTGGCCGACGTGCCGACGGTCGCGGCGTGCGCGCCGTCAGTGGTCGCGGCTGCGAGCAACAGTCCGCCCGTCATCAGCACGGTCGCGGTGATGCCGATGACGCCGTTGCGGCGCCATCCCGTCGGCACCATGGGCATGGTCCGGTAATCGCGGTCGTTCTCGAGCATTCGGTCATCCCCCGAAGTAAGCCGGGTGGGCCGGCGCATAAAACATCGGCGCCGACCGTCCCGAACTTGATTCGCCGCCCGGACCCCCCCGGATTGCGGGCAGCGACTGGAACCGGTCCCCCCGGACCCGGTGAAGGCGTGCGTCGTGAGGCCCTACGGCGTCTGGGTTCCTCCGAGCCCTTGGCCGTTCGTCTGCCCCTGACCCGTGCCCTGCGGTGCTTTGGGTTCGGTGTCGCGACCGATCAGGGCCATGCCGGCCAGCAACCCGGTCCCTGCAGCCACCGCGACCGCTGTGGCGATCGCCCGGCGCGCGGGCCCCCTCCGGTTGGCCGTCGCCGTGATGTCGAGCGGCCCTGTGCTGGTCGGCGTGATGTCCATCGGGACACCGGGATGGTTGACCCACCCGCGGTAGTCCTCGATCCGGACCTCGTGCTGAGCGAATGCTGTGCTGGTGCTGGTGCTGGTGCTGCTGCTGGCGCTCGTCCCCGTCGTCATCGCATCCCCCCGGATGTCGGCACTTCGGTTCCTGCAGAGCTAGGTCTACCGACCCGACCTGGCACCTAACCCAATGGAGACCCCCGTCCGGGTAACCAAATTCGGGACAGTCGGGGTATCCCCGGCGCGATCGCGGCCTTCGCCCGCGAGCGGTGTCCCTTATCGCCGCTTCGCCCGATTTCCGAGATACCCAAAGGGCCGAAACACCGGACGCCGCCTCCCGTTGCGCGGTTCAGTGGTGGTGATCGTTCTGTCTGATAAGCCATGGGGGGGACATGAACCGGATCTACGACAGTCGGCTCTACGCCGAGATGACCGACAACCTCAGCCGGGCGATTCTTGCCGCGGTGCTGGGCGTCGCCCTTCTGATCGCCGGGATCGCCGTCTTCGCGATGTGAGCCCGGCCGTCCGGCGTTCACCCGCCGGACACCGGACCCAGTCGGTGACGCGGACATCACCACCGGATGACCACACCCACGCCCGCAACCGGGCGTTGGGTGCAAGGCGAGCTTCCGCCCGATGTCCAAGGCCGGTTCACGCAGATCGGCGTCGAGTGCATCGCGATGGCCACGTAGCGCTCCGCAACGGCCCGGATAGCCTGGGCGTCGAGGGTCGAGCGGTTCCGTTGAGAGGCCGACCTGCCGTGACCGCCGATCCGTCGCGAGCGCCCGAGCGTCCGCCCGCCTGGTGGGTCGCCACCGATCAGGGCATCGCCCTTGATGGCCCTTACGACGACTGGCCGGTGGCGCTGGTGGGGCACGCACGGACTATCGCGCGACTGCGTGAATCGCTCGAGCGCGACCGACGCCCGGAACTCTTCATCATCGAGCGGTGTGTGGCGGTGGCGCCGCGCTGGGGCGTGCTGACGGGAGCGTGGCAGCACTTTCGCCCATCGCCCTGAGCTACCGGTTGGCGAGGCGCGCTCACCGGACGCGGGATGGGATGCGCGACCTTCCGCCGTAGGCTGACACGAGAATTCAATCTGACGCTTACTCCTATCAGCGATTTCGATCGACGACACCACCCGTTGGACCCTCGTCAGCGGGTTAGGCGATCAGCTCACCCGTTGACGCCCGTCCCTCGGATTGCCCGGGCCGGCCGGTTGTGAGGCCCTGGACTGGCTCGCGCCGGCACTCGCGACGCGCTCACCGCCGTCGGAGGCCGGTCGTCCGTACCAGTCCACGCACAACACGGTTGCGTCGTCCTGAAGATCGCCGCCGGTAGCTTCCAGGACCGCGCGGGCCAAGCTGTGCACGACCTCGCGGGGATGCGACCCGGCCGACTCTCCGAGTGCTGTGGAGACATCGAGCGTGCTGGCATTGCGCTCGAGCACCCCATCGGTGAGCAGAACCAGACGGTCACCCGCACGCAACTGGATCATCTGCTCCCGGTACGTGGCCTCCGCAAGTATCCCGAACGGCAGGTCGGCCTCCAGCTCGACTTCTGTTGCCACGCCGTCCCGAACCAGCCGTGGAGCCGGATGCCCCGCGTTCACCACGGTCAGGAGGCCCGTGCGGAGGTTGAGCTGACACAGCACAGCCGAGACGAATCCCTCTTCACCGCCGTGGTCGAAGACGGCGGCGTTGGCGCGAAGAGCCTGGTCGGCAACACCCACCCGGGATCGGCGGCTGTTCCGAAGACTGCCGACCGCGAGGGTCGCCAGTTGGGCGGCGGCCACCGCATGTCCCATGGCATCGCTCATCGAGATGTGAAGGATCTCCCGTTCCACGCAGTAGTCGAACGTGTCACCGGCGACCTGACTGGCCGGCTCCAGCCAGCCCGAGACCGTGAATTCGGCGGCCTCGCAGGTAAATGCGTCGGGAAGCAACCGCCGCTGGATCTCCGCGGCCAGCGAGAACGGGACGTGGCGTTGTCCGCGTTCGAAGATGTCGGTGTGCCGACGGTTGGCGATGATCACGTAGGCCAAGGCATGGGCCGCGGCGGCGACGGAGGCGATGGTGGCCTCGTCGGGCCGGGACGGCAGAGACAGTTCGAGCACCCCGATGGCATCGCCGCGATCTGTCACGGGCGCGTACAAACGGGTTGAGCTCTCACGGTGCTCGGCGCACACCTGCTGGGAGCGCAGCGCCTTTTCGTAGGGCCCCGCAAGTGCGACGACCACCAACTCGTCGCGCTCGCTCTCGTCGGCGGCGTTCCCCTGGGTCGACGTGCCGGACACGAATCGGATGAGGACCTCACCGCTGAGGTCCGCGATGAGAAAGGTGACGTCGTCCGCCGCGACCATCGTCGCCAGTTCTCTGGCGAGCACCTCCACGGCGTCGAGCGGTGACGCGGCCTCAACGGCGTTCAGCAACGAACGCAGGTCGGGCAGAACGGTGGCGGGCAGGTCGCGGGAGACCACCGCCTGCGCGATCTCGGACAGGGGCTGGTTGTGGTCGCGGGAGTAGCGGCGCAGCACCTCGAAGGCGTCCTCCATCGCGAGACCGCCGAGCTGGGCCAGGACACCTTTGGCCTGTTCCACCGCGACCCGGCTGTCCAGGGCGTGCTGCAGTTGGGTGGCGAGCACGGTCTTGTCCGCGTTGGCCTTCCCGGTCACCAAAGCGACACTGGCGACATGGGCGAGGGCATGGGCCAAGGCCAGGTCCTCGGCGTTGAGGGTCCCCACCGTGGTCCCGAACAGGCCCAGGGCGCCGAGCGTCATGTCCTGCACGCGCATCGGAATCGCGTGCACCGACACGATCCCCGCGGCCCGCGCGGCCGCCACGAACGCCGGCCACCGCGCGCTCTGCAGGCTCAGGTCGGACACGTTGACCGCGGCGCCACTGCGGTAGCAGTCCAGGCAGGGACCTTCCTGGCGTTGCAGCGCGAACAACTCCAGGACCCGGGTAGCCTCGCTGGAGGCCGCCGCCACCTGCAACACCCCCCTGGCATCAGCGAGCAGCAGCCCCGCGGACGCGATATCCAGCATCCGGGCGCAATCGCTGGTCAACCCGCTGTAGATGTCCGACAGGTCATCGCCGTCCACCAGGCTGTTCGCGAGCGGCACGACCGACCCGGTGACGGTGCGCTCCCGCCCAGCGCCGCTTGCCGGGGCGACCGCCCGATCCCCGGGGCCCTCCAGCGGGGTTCGGTGTCCGCCCGATTCGATGCTGTCCACCATCGCACGGGGCCCTCTTAGTCCTCTGGATGACGTGCCGTCGCCAGGGTCCGGGCCGACCTTCCACCCCAAGGCTTAGCACGCGAACCGGGCCGAGTCCACAGGGGGTCAGAACAACGACGTGTCGAAGTGGTCACACTAAGGAAGCCCCACGTCGCGGTCAGGCGAGCCGGGCTGTCCTCGGCCAGTCCGCACGGTGCACGTCGCCCTTGCCGGCGTTGGACTTGTCGTCCTCGCCGTCCATGGGGCCTGGGGCCAAGGGTCACGAGGTGCAGGCCGAGCGGCGCACCCGTGAAGGTGGCGACCTGCGCCCTCCGCGATCCTTAACATGCTTACGACGATCCCATGAATGTCCTTATGCGCGTCCGCGCATCAGCATGACGACGACGACGATGACGAGAATCAACAAGACGGTTCCCACTCCGATGTACATGGTTGCTCCTTCCTCTTTTGCGACTGGATCATCGCCCCCTGGCCGTCCCGGCAATCTCGAGGAGATGGACAACTCGAAGCACGCGAGAACCCGGACCTCGAGCCCCGAGGGCGGCATCGGCATGTTCGCTGGATGCCGACGCGACGAGATCGGATCTGAGGCACCTGGATTGCGGTGGCTCGAGGAGCTCCATCGGCTGCTTCCCTGGACGGGTACACGTCAGCGCTGATGCGCTACCAGGGTTCGGAGCAACGCGCCCGGATGCTGCCGTCGTGAGCGGCAAAGTCCGACACGGTATGGGGACAACCCCGTGTCAGAACCGAGTCTACACCCGCGTGATCCAACGGCGCTCCATCTTGGCTGGATGCTGTCGAACCCGCACTGGTGGTACCCACCGCAGGCCCTTGACTCTGACGGCAAGTCAGGAACTGCATCGCGGGCCGCGGCAACCACTGGCACCGCCCTCAAGAGGATGCCGATCATGGAGACCATGGCGAAGAAGAACCGGGAGCGCCCAGACCCGGCGACCTAGGTGCTCGGCGAAGGTGCTCCCGCCAGGTGCGGGCCGGCGCGCTCGCTGTCGACGGGCGCGGGCCAGCCTGGGGCCACCACTCCCAGCGTCGCGTTCGACTGCGCGCCACGCGGCGTTCACGCGCGGGGCGAGGTGGCCGGTGGAGCGTCGCGGGACGATCCGGTCTGTGAAGCCGAGCGGGCGCCGTTGGCGGTGGCGGGACGTGCTCCTCGCCGCGATCTTCGTCGTCTTGGCGGTCCTGGCGATCGTGCTCGGGTGGAACGTAGGCGACGCGCCCGAGGGGAACTAGTGGTCTGTCTGTGAATTAGCGCGGTATGATTGATCATGCCGATCAAGACAGCACCGGCGTTGCCGGTCAGTAGTGAGCAGCGCGCGGGGTTGGCCCGGATGGCGCGGTCCTCGACGCTGCCCCATCGGGCGGTGATCCAGGCCAGGGGTCTTCTGCTGGCCGCGGATGGTGTGGCCAATCAGGAGATCGCGCGCCGGTGCGAGGTGGACTCGGAC
>NZ_JACDFE010000118.1 GCF_013815995.1 Sporichthya sp. | reverse complement strand
GTCAGGAGGCGGTGCGCGAGGTGGACCTGCTCCAGCTCGGGCTCATCCTGCTCGCCGTGACCGGCGCCGGCCTGGTCTTCGGGCTGTGGACCTGGTGGTTCACCCGCTACGTCATCGACGGAGACGACCTGCGGGTGGACTCCGGAATGTTGTTCCGGCGCAGTCGGCACATCCAGCTGAGCCGGCTGCAGGCGATCGATGTGGTGCAGCCGTTGGTGGCCCGACTGCTCGGCCTGGCCGAGCTCCGCCTCGAGGTGGCCGGCGGCGGGGCGGCGGAGGGCCGGCTGGCCTACCTCGCCGAGGACAAGGCGAACGCGCTGCGCGCGGAACTGCTGGCCCGGGCCGCCGGAGTTC
This sequence comes from Sporichthya sp., assembly GCF_013815995.1. Lineage (GTDB taxonomy): Bacteria > Actinomycetota > Actinomycetes > Sporichthyales > Sporichthyaceae > Sporichthya. The sequence continues at coordinate 13,017 of NZ_JACDFE010000118.1, read as the reverse complement.
GCCCGGACGCTCCAGAGGCGCCGGAGGACGTGCTGGTGCGGGTGCCGGTCTCGGCCGTGCTGACCTCGTTGCTGCTGACCGTGTGGGTGCCGGTCGTGGTGCTCGGCGGCGCCGCCCTGGTGATCACGGCCGTCGTACTGCGTGAGCCCGCGCTGATCGTGCCCGCGATCCCGGTGCTGTTCGCCTTCGGGACGCTGGCCTGGCGCGAGTTGGACGGGGCCTTCGACTTCACCGTCGCCGAGTCTCCGGACGGCCTGCGGTTGCGGCACGGGCTGCTCGCCCGAAGGAGCCAGACCGTGCCGCCGGGCCGGGTCCAGGCGTTGCGCATCGTCCAGCCCTACCTGTGGCGGCACCGCGACTGGGTCCGGGTCCAGATCAACGTGGCCGGCTACGCCGGCGGAAACGAGGCGGCGCAGAAGCAGACTTCCGTGCTCCTGCCGGTCGCCCCGCGGGCCACCGCGCTGGCGGTCATCGGCCGCATCCTGCCAGGGGTCGATCCCGGCGCGATTCCGTTGCACCCCGCGCCGCGGCAGGCCGCCCGGGCCCGTCCGTTCTGGTGGCGCGGGCTCGCCTGGGGCGCCGACGAGCACGTGTTCACCGCGAGCAAGGGCCTGTTCCGGCGGCAGCTGGACATCGTGCCGCACGGCAAGACCCAGTCGGTCCGGCTGACCCAGGGCCCGTGGCAGCGCCGCCTGGGCCTGGCCACAGTCCGGCTGGACACCACACCGGGCCCGGTCGTCGTCGAGGTGGCGCATCGGGCGGTCGGGGAGGCCCAGGAGCTCACCGAGGCCCAGGCCGGGCGGGCCCGGGCCGGGCGCCGCGGCGCGGGTCCGGAGCGATGGATGCAGAGCCCCCACGACATTGCCGACATTTCCTGACGGAGCGTCACAGCAGATGCCGCCGACCGGGTGAGTCGTCGCCCACGGCTCCCAGCTTTCTGCCAGGTTCGGTCCCGTTCTGATGCTGCTTCAGGGGGACAAGTCGCGTCTGCACATCATGCGGATCGCGGAGCTCGACGCATCCTGACGCTGCATCAGATAGAGCGGTGGATCTGATCCAGGACCGTGGGCAGCTCGATGCCCACGGCCTGGATCAACCACCGGTACTCGTCGGGCACCGGTGGTGCGCTGACCTCGAGCGCGCGCAGTGCATCGTCCTGGGTGGCCAGCACGGTTGCGGCGGCGCCGGCCCGGACACCGGCGGCGGCGCAGGCATCCAGCGCCACGTGCGCGATGAGGTCGGTGCTGCCGTCCGGAGTCGGCATCACGGCGACGCCGTCCCGGTAGCCGACCAGCGTCCCGTGCGGCGGGCGCCGGCCGGTCAGGTGCGCGAGGTCGACGGCCAGGGCGAGGCCGCGCTGCACCGAGCGGACCGTGGCTGCCCAGGCCTGATCGCGTGGCGAGCCCACTTCGGCCCGGGTCCCGGGCGCCGCCCCGTCCAGCGGCCACCAGCGCGCCAGCCAGGCGAGATCGGTGGCTCCCGGTGGGTCACCCGTCGCCTCGTTGCCGTCGGGGGCGACGAACACCTGGCGGAGGGTGCCCCCGAGATCGACCTCGACGACGTCGAGCGGCACGTTGTTCAACCACTCGTTGGCCACCAGCAGTCGGACCCCGTCACCCTCGGGCGGCGCAAGCTCCGACCACCCGATCCGCGCCGGCAGGGCCGCGGGCCGGGCCACCACCTCGATTCCGTGCAGGGCCACCGTCCGCAGCCGGGGCTCCAGGGCGGTCAGCAATGCACCACGGCCGGCGCCGATATCCACCACCTCGGTCGCGCCGATCGCGACCGCTATCCGGGCGACGGCCGTCGCGAACTCCTCCGCGGGCTGCGCGCAGGCGCGGAAATGCGCCCCGGGGGCATTGCGGCGGTAGAAGCCGTTCGACCCGTAGAGCGCGCGGTCCATGGCTGCCCGCCAGGTGGTCTGCGCGCACACGCCGCGACCGTAGTCGGTGTGCCCAGCGCTGCCTGACACGATGCGCGGGTGAGTGAGTCCGGACGACCCGGGCGGTCCGGACGCCCGGCCCGCCTGAAGGTCGGCGTGATCGGCGCCGGCCGCGTCGGTGCGGTGCTCGGCGCCGCGCTCCAGCAGGCCGGGCACCGGGTGGTCGCCGCCTCCGGGGTCAGTGCCCGCAGTTCCGAACGTGCGGCCGACCTCCTGGACGGGATCGACCTCACCGACCCTTTCGACGTCGCCGGCCGGGCCGACCTGCTGCTGGTCGCGGTGCCGGACGACGCGCTCGAGCCGCTGATCACCGGACTGTCCGAGGCCCGCGCGGTCCCGGCCGGAACGCTCGTCGCCCACACGTCCGGCCGGTACGGGGCGGACGTGCTGACCCCGCTCACCCGGATCGGTGCCCTGCCGCTCGCGCTGCACCCGGTGATGACCTTCACCGGCACCCGGGTGGACCTGGCCCGGCTCGCCGGCTGCTGCTTCGGGGTCACCGCCCCGGAACCGCTGCGCCCGGTCGCCGAGGCGCTGGTCGTGGAGATGGGTTCGGAGCCGCAGTGGGTGGAGGAGGACAAGCGCGCGCTCTACCACGCGGCGCTCGCCAACGGGGCGAATCACCTGGTCACCCTGGTCGCGCAGTCCGGGGCCCTGCTCGCCAAGGCCGGGGTGGAGAACCCCTCCCGCCTGCTCGGCCCCTTGCTCGGCGCCGCCCTGGACAACGCCCTGCGCTCCGGTGACCTGGCCCTGACCGGCCCGGTCGCCCGCGGCGACGCCGCCACCGTGGCGGTCCACATCCAGCAGATCGCGGCGGTCTCCCCGGAGGCAGCCGCGGCCTACGTCGCGATGGCCCGGCTGACCGCGGACCGCGCCCTGGTCGCGGGCCTGCTCACCCCGGACGCCGCGTCGTCGTTACTGGCTGTCCTGGGGCACCGCCATCCGTTCGAACCCTGAGTCCTTCATCACGGAAACTCGGGATTACGCACTGTGCACAGCGGCGTTTACACTCATGGCTGCCACTGCACGTCCGGTACCCGACGAGGACTGGAACGACGGCAATGACCGATACCGCCCTGCTCGACGCTGCGCGCCCCGCGGCGCCGGCGAACGATGTCCCAGCGCGTACCCCTGGGGTGGCGCGTACGCGCGCCGAACTCGACGCTGCGCTCGCGATGCTTCCCGGCCCGGTTGGGGTCGTGATGACCATGGGCGCCCTGCACGACGGGCACGCCGAACTGATGCGCGCCGCGCGTCGCGAATGCGCGAGCCTGGTCGCGACGATCTTCGTCAACCCCTTGCAGTTCGGCGCGAACGAAGATCTCGGCACGTACCCACGAACCTTCGAGTCGGACCTGGCGATCTGCGCCGAGGCCGGGGTGGACGTTCTCTTCCACCCGGGCGAGGCGGAGATGTACCCGCACGGCCGGCCGTCCACCATCGTCACCGCCGGCCCGCTCGGCGATGACCTGGAGGGCGCGTCCCGGCCCGGGCACTTCGACGGGGTGCTCACCGTGGTGCTCAAGCTGTTGCATCTGACGGGCCCTCAGATCGCCTATTTCGGCGAGAAGGACTATCAGCAACTCACGCTGATCCGGCAGATGGTCATTGACCTCGATCTCGATGTGCGGATCGCTCCGGTGCCGACCGTCCGTGAACCGGACGGGCTGGCCCGGTCCAGTCGCAACCGCTACCTCTCCGACCTGGAGCGGGCGGGCGCACTGGCCATCTCACGCGCGCTGCGGGCCGGTGTGAATGCCGGTCCGCGGGGCGGCGCCGCGGTGCTCGCCGCGGCCGAGGCGACCCTGGCTGCGGAGCCCGGTCTGGTCGTGGATTACGTTGCGCTCCGCGACCCCGAACTTGGCCCCGCACCAGACACCGGCGAGACCCGCCTGCTGGTAGCTGCGAAAGCCGGCACCACACGGCTGATCGACAACCTGCCCGTGCTGCTCGGTATTGCTCGCGAAACTGCCCGCGAAACTGCCCGGAACTGAAGGGACTCGCCACCGTGTTCCGCACCATGCTCAAGTCGAAGATCCACCGCGCGACGATCACCCAGGCCGACCTGCACTACGTCGGCTCGATCACCATCGACGAGGATCTGCTCGACGCCGCCGACCTGCTGGCCGGCGAGCAGGTGGCCATCGTCGACATCGACAACGGCGCGCGCCTGGAGACCTACGTGATCCCGGGCCCGCGCGGCACCGGAATCATCGGCATCAACGGCGCCGCGGCCCGTCTCGTCCAGCCCGGTGACCTGGTGATCATCATCAGCTACATGGGTGTGACCGACGCCGAGGCCCGCGAGCTCAAGCCCAAGGTCGTGCACGTCGACGGCCGCAACCAGATCGTGCACATCGACGGCGACCCCGCCGCCCCGGTGCCCGGCGACGGCGACGACCGCGGCGACGTCCGCGGCGACCTCGTGATGAACCGGCACGCGACGCCGCCGGTTCATGTCGGCCGTTAGTCGGCGAGCGCACCTACGTGAGCGGGTTGCCGAGGCGGCTCGCTGCGCCTGAGCCCGGATGGATCCAGGAGGCCGACGTCGTCGTGGTCGGCTCCGGCATCGCCGGGCTGACGATTGCGCTGCGCGCGGCGGACCTCGGCCGCGTTCTGGTGATCACCAAGGACGTGCTGGCCGCCGGCTCCACCCAGTGGGCGCAGGGCGGCATCGCCGCCGCGCTCGGCCCGGAGGACAGCCCGGCCGAGCACGAACGGGACACCCTGCTGGCCGGGGACGGGCTCTGCGACCCGGACGCGGTCCGGCTGTTGGTCACCGAAGGCCCGGCCGCGGTGCGCCGGCTGATCGCCGGCGGTGCGGTGTTCGACCTGGGCCTCGACGGTGAACTTGCCCTCGGCCGCGAGGGCGGACACCGTCGGGACCGGATCGCTCATGCCGGCGGCGACGCCACCGGCGCGGAGATCCAGCGTTCGCTCGTCGACGCGGTCCGACTCGACAGCCGCATCGAGGTCATCGAGCACGCGCTCGCCCTGGATCTGCTGCTCGCCGCCGACGGCGGCGTGGCCGGGCTGACCCTGCACGTCATGGGGGAGGGCCAGCGCGACGGTGTCGGGGCCGTGCACGCCCCGGTCGTGGTGCTCGCCACCGGTGGCCTCGGCCAGATCTACGAAGCCACCACCAACCCGTTGGTCTCCACCGGCGACGGCACCGCGATGGCACTGCGCGCCGGCGCGGTGGTCCGCGACCTGGAGTTCGTGCAGTTCCACCCGACTGTGCTCTGGCTCGGCGCCGATTCGGCGGGTCAACAGCCGCTGATCTCCGAGGCGGTGCGCGGCGAGGGCGCGGTGCTCGTCGACTCCACCGGGCGGCCGTTCATGGCCGGCGAGCACGAACTCGGCGACCTCGCTCCCCGCAGTGTGGTGGCCAAGGCGATCCTGCGCCGGATGCGCTCCACCGCCGTCCCGCACGTCTGGCTGGACGCGCGGTCCCTGGGCGCCGCCACCTGGGAGGCGCGCTTCCCGACGATCCTGGCCAAGTGCCGGGAGCACGGCATCGACCCGGTCACCGATCTGATTCCTGTCGTCCCGGCGTGCCACTACGCCTCCGGCGGCGTGCGCACCGACCTGGCCGGCCGCTCCTCGCTGCCCGGTCTCTACGCGTGCGGGGAGGCGGCCTGCTCCGGCGTGCACGGCGCCAACCGGCTCGCCTCCAACTCGCTGCTGGAGGGCCTGGTCTTCGCCGAGCGGATCGCCGACGACCTGCACCGCACCTTCCAGGCCGGTGTTCCGCACCGGCGCGAGTCGGCCCGGGACACGCGGGCCGCCGGTGTGATCGCCGGGGATGTGCGCGGTGACATCCAGCGCCTGATGAGCGCCGGCGCCGGCGTGCTGCGCAACGACCGTGGCCTGCGGGAGACCGAGGACGCCCTGATCCATCTGGGTCGCACCACCCCGGGCGAGCCGTGCGTGGAGGCCTGGGAGACCACCAACCTGCTCACCGTCGCCCGGGTCCTGGTCGCGGCGGCCGGCGAGCGCGCCGAGACCCGCGGCTCGCACTGGCGCGAAGACTTTCCGGAGCGCGACGACACCGAGTGGCTGGGCCACCTGGACTGCCGGCTGACTGGCGAGGGCGTGTCGATGGTGCACACCGCAGGACACCCGGGGGTCCCCTCCGCCGTGCTCGCCGCCGAACTCGGCGAGGCCGGTCTGCCGGCCGCCGAGTTGCTCGACCTGGTCGCGCGGGCGCTGGCCGAGGACCTGGCACCGGGCCGGGCCGATGTCACCAGCACTGCGACCGTTCCCGCCGAGCAGCGCAGCGTCGCCGACGTGGTGGCCCGCGCGGACGGCGTGGTGGCGGGCCTCGCGGTGGCCCGGGCCGTGTTCGAAACCGTCACCCGCGGGGCCGCGATCGTCGACCTGCTGGCCAAGGACGGTGAGCGGGTGCAGCGCGGCGACGTGCTGATGTCGGTGTCCGGCCGGACCCGTGACCTGCTGGTCGCCGAGCGCACCGCCCTGAACTTCCTGTGTCACCTCTCCGGCATCGCGACCGCCACCCGGGCCTGGGCCGAAGCGTTGGCGGGCACCCGGGCGCGCGTGCGCGACACCCGCAAGACCACCCCCGGACTGCGCGCGCTGGAGAAGTACGCGGTGCGTGCCGGCGGCGGGGTGAACCACCGGATGTCGCTGTGGGACGAGGCCCTGGTCAAGGACAACCATGTGATCGCTGCGGGCGGCGTGGTCGAGGCGTTCGCCGCTGTCCGCAGCCGTTACCCGGACCTGCCGGTGGAGGTCGAGGTCGACTCCCTGACGCAGCTTCAGTTGATGCTGGACGCGGGTGCCGACCTGGTGCTGCTGGACAACTTCACCCCGGACCAGATGCGCGCGGCGGTCGAGCTGACCGCGGGCCGGGCCCGGCTCGAAGCGAGTGGCGGGTTGACCTTCGCCGACGCGGCGGCGGTGGCCGCCACCGGGGTGGACTACGTCTCGGTCGGCGCCCTGACCCACTCGGCGCCCATCCTCGACATCGCTCTGGACCTTCGTGAGGAGACCGGCTGATGCTGCTCACCATCGACGTCGGCAACACCCACACCGTGCTCGGTCTCTTCGACGACAAGGAGATCGTCGAGCACTGGCGCATCGCCACCGACGCCCGGCGCACCGCGGACGAGCTGGCCGTCACCGTGTACTCGCTGCTCGACCGCTTCGTGCGACCCGGCAGTTCCGATGGCACGGCCGAGGGCCCGTTGGTCCACGGCATCTCGATGTGCTCCACCGTGCCCTCGGTCCTGCACGAGATGCGCGAGATGTTCCGCCGGTACTACCCGGACGTGCCGACCGTCGTTGTCGAGCCCGGCGTCCGCACCGGGGTGCCGGTCCTGATGGACAACCCCAAGGAGGTCGGCGCCGACCGCGTGGTGAACTCCCTCGCCGCCGCCCACCTGTACGGCGGGCCGTGCATCGTGGTCGACCTCGGCACCGCGACCACCTTCGACGCGGTCAGCGCGCGCGGGGAGTACATCGGCGGCGCCATCGCGCCCGGTATCGAGATCTCGGTCGAGGCCCTCGGCTCCCGCGGCGCCCAGTTGCGCAAGGTCGAGTTGGCCCGGCCGCGCTCGGTGATCGGCAAGTCCACGGTCGAGGCCATGCAGTCCGGCATCCTCTACGGCTTCGCCGGCCAGATCGACGGGATCGTCGAACGGATGGCCGCCGAACTCTCCGACGACCCGGACACCGTCACCGTCGTCGCCACCGGAGGCCTCGCCCCGATCGTGCTCGCCGAGGCCTCCACCATCGACGTCCACGAGCCGTGGCTCACCCTCGTCGGACTACGCCTCATCTACGAGCGCAACACTTCCGCGTAGCCCGGCGGGCGCCTCGCTGCGTTGTCGTCGTCGCCGGTACTGCGTACACGGCTCCTCCTCCGCCTTGCGATGCATCCCCCCGGATCTCCGCGGACCGGCGGAACCCGGTCAACTAATCTCTGCCCGGTGACTGACGAGGAGCTGCCGGAACAGATGCGCGTCCGGCGCGAGAAGCTGGACCGCCTGCGTGCCGCCGGGGTCGACCCCTACCCGGTGACCTTTGACCGGACCGCGACCGCGGCCGAGTTGGCGGCCGCGCATGTCGGGCTGGAGCCCGACACCGCGACCGGAGTGACGGCGGGGGTGGCCGGCCGGGTGATGCTGTCCCGGGTCGGAGGCAAGCTCTGCTTCGCGACATTGCGGGACGGCACCGGCGACATCCAGGTGATGCTGTCGCTCGACAAGCTCGGTGAGGAATCGCTGGCCGCCTGGAAGACCGACATCGACCTCGGCGACCACGTCGGGATCACCGGCGAGGTCATCACCTCCCGCCGCGGCGAGCTGTCGGTGCTGGCCGAGTCCTGGACGCTGACCGCGAAGTGCCTGCGCCCCCTCCCGGACAAGCACAAGGGCCTGTCCGACCCGGAGACGTTGGTCCGTCAGCGTTACGTCGATCTGATCGTGAACCCCGACGCCCGGCGGATGCTGGGCATGCGCAGCGACATGGTGCGCTCGCTGCGGAACACCCTGGCCGACGCGGCTTTTCTCGAGGTCGAGACCCCGATGCTGCAGGCCATTCACGGCGGTGCGAATGCCCGCCCGTTCATCACGCACATCAACGCCTACGACGCTGATCTCTATCTGCGGATCGCGCCGGAGCTGTACCTGAAACGGCTCGCGGTCGGTGGCGTGGAGAAGGTATTCGAGATCAATCGGAACTTCCGGAATGAAGGCGTTGACGCGACGCACAATCCGGAGTTCACGATGCTGGAGGCGTACGAGGCCTACGGCGACTACAACTCGATGGCGGAGCTGACGCAGCGTCTGATCGTCAATGCTACGAACGACGCGATCGGTGGCACCGTGATCCGGCGTGGCGACGAAGAATTCGACATCGGTGGGGAATGGCGCACCGTCACCGTGAACGACGGATTGTCGGAGGCGCTCGGGACCGAGATCACCGCGGATACCCCGCTGGCCGACCTTCTCACCTTGTGTCAGAAGGCTGACATCAACCTGGATCCGGCCTGGAACCGAGGTCAGGTCATTCTCGAGATGTATGAGCACCTGCTCGAGGACCGCACGGTTCTGCCGACCTTCTACCGGGATTTTCCGACCGAGGTGTCCCCACTGACGCGCGCCCACCGCGTCGAGGAGAGATTGGCCGAGCGCTGGGATCTGGTCGCATTCGGTACCGAGATCGGCACCGCCTATTCGGAACTGATCGACCCGGTGGAACAGCGCGCCCGGTTCACCGCCCAGTCGCTGCTGGCGGCCGGCGGCGACGCGGAGGCCATGCAGCTGGACGAGGATTTCCTGCGGGCCCTGGAGTACGCCATGCCGCCCACCGGCGGGATGGGAATGGGCGTGGACCGGCTGCTCATGATGATGACCGGGGCCAGCATTCGGCAGAGCGTGCTGTTCCCGTTCGTGCGTCCCGAATGAGCTCAGACCACGGCGCCGTGCAGATCCGCCGCGCCCGCACCGGGGACGTCCGGGAGATCCAGCGCTTCATCGACGTCTACGCCGACGACAAGATCCTGCTCTCGAAACCGACTGTGCAGCTGTATGAGGACGTGCAGGAATTCTGGATCGCCGAACGCGACGGCAATTCGGGCCCGCAGGTCGTCGGGTGCGGCGCTCTGCACGTGATGTGGGAAGACCTGGCCGAGGTCCGGACCCTGGCGGTCGCCCCGGGTGAGCGCGGAACCGGAGTGGGGCATCTCCTGCTCGGCCGGCTCGTCGAGGTGGCGCGTGAACTCGGCGTGCGCCGGGTCTTCTGCCTCACCTTCGAGGCCGACTTCTTCACCCGGCACGGATTCCGTCAGATCGACGGAGTGCCGATTGATCAAGAGGTGTTCCAGCAGATTCTTCAGTCCTACGATGAAGGGGTTGCCGAGTTCCTCGATCTGGAACGAGTGAAGCCCAACACGCTCGGTAACTCGCGGCTGTTGCTCACTCTGTAGATTGCTATTCGCGGCAATTGCTGCTTTGCTTTTCCCCGCTCGCCGAAGACGCCGCCCGGCCGTGAGACAGGGGAATGCCCGTATGGCGCAAAAGACACTTGTCATTCTTGAGGACGATCTGGAGGGTGGCGAGGCGGCCGAAACGGTCTCCTTCTCTCTCGACGGTGTTGCCTACGAGATCGACCTCTCGGTGAAGAACGCCGCCAAGTTGCGCGACGCCATGGCGGCGTATGTCGGTTCTGCCCGCCGCGTCGGTGGTCGGGCCAGCCGCGGCAAGGCAAAGGCGACCCGGACCGGCAACACCCGCACCTCCGAAATCCGGGAATGGGCGCGTACCACTGGACTCGACGTCAGCGAACGCGGCCGTATTCCCGCGTCCATCGTCGAGCAGTACGAGAAGGCCCACAAATAGGACACCTCTTCAGTCGCTGTACAGATGGAGAGGCCCCGCACCGATCACCGGTGTGGGGCCTGTTCGTTGAGGGCGTGAAACGGCTGTACTCCTCGCCCGACGCGAGCGGCACCCCGGGACTAGAGTGGCGAAGGACGGCGTTAGGCCCTCGCAAGATAAGGCCGTAGGGGAGCGCAGAACATGTTCGAGAGATTTACCGACAGAGCCCGTCGGGTGGTCGTCCTGGCCCAAGAAGAGGCCAGGATGCTCAACCACAACTACATCGGGACCGAGCACATCCTGCTCGGCCTGATCCACGAGGGCGAAGGTGTCGCCGCCAAGGCTCTGGAGAGCCTGGGCATCTCGTTGGAAGCCGTCCGCCAGCAGGTCGAGGAGATCATCGGCCAGGGCCAGCAGGCCCCGTCCGGGCACATCCCCTTCACCCCGCGCGCCAAGAAGGTCCTGGAGCTCTCGCTCCGCGAGGCGCTGCAGCTGGGTCACAACTACATCGGCACCGAGCACATCCTGCTCGGGCTGATCCGCGAGGGTGAGGGCGTCGCCGCCCAGGTGCTCGTCAAGCTCGGCGCCGACCTGAACCGGGTCCGTCAGCAGGTCATCCAGCTGTTGTCCGGCTACCAGGGCAAGGAGCCCGCGGCCGCCGGCGGCCCGCAGGAGGGCACCCCCTCCACCTCGCTGGTGCTCGACCAGTTCGGCCGCAACCTCACGCAGGCCGCGCGCGAAGGAAAGCTCGACCCGGTCATCGGGCGCGAGAAGGAAATCGAGCGCGTCATGCAGGTGCTCTCGCGACGCACCAAGAACAACCCGGTGCTGATCGGCGAGCCCGGCGTCGGCAAGACCGCCGTCGTCGAAGGCCTGGCGCAGAAGATCATCCGCGGCGAGGTTCCGGAGACGCTGAAGGACAAGCAGCTGTACACCCTCGACCTCGGCGCCCTGGTCGCCGGTTCCCGCTACCGCGGTGACTTCGAGGAGCGGCTGAAGAAGGTCCTCAAAGAGATCCGCACCCGCGGCGACATCATCCTGTTCATCGACGAGCTGCACACGCTCGTCGGTGCGGGCGCCGCGGAGGGCGCGATCGACGCGGCCTCCATCCTCAAGCCGATGCTGGCCCGTGGTGAGCTCCAGACCATCGGCGCCACCACCCTCGACGAGTACCGCAAGCACCTGGAGAAGGACGCCGCACTCGAGCGCCGCTTCCAGCCCATCCAGGTCGCGGAGCCGTCATTGGCCCACACCATCGAGATCCTCAAGGGCCTGCGCGACCGGTACGAGGCGCACCACCGGGTCTCGATCACCGACTCCGCGCTGGTCGCCGCGGCCACCCTGGCCGACCGCTACATCTCCGACCGGTTCCTGCCGGACAAGGCGATCGACCTCATCGACGAGGCCGGCTCGCGCATGCGCATTCGCCGCATGACCGCGCCGCCGGACCTGCGTGAGTTCGACGAGAAGATCGCGAACGTCCGCCGGGACAAGGAGTCCGCGATCGATGCGCAGGACTTCGAGAAGGCCGCCGCTCTGCGCGACACCGAGAAGCAGTTGCTCGGGGAGAAGTCGCAGCGGGAGAAGGAGTGGAAGGCCGGCGACATGGACGTCGTCGCCGAGGTCGACGAGGACCTGATCGCGGAGGTCCTGGCCACCGCGACGGGCATCCCGGTCTTCAAGCTGACCGAGGAGGAGTCGACCCGACTGCTCCGCATGGAGGACGAGCTGCACAAGCGCGTCATCGGGCAGAAACCGGCCATCAAGGCGCTGTCCCAGGCGATCCGGCGTACGCGGGCGGGCCTGAAGGACCCCAAGCGCCCCGGTGGCTCGTTCATCTTCGCCGGCCCGTCCGGTGTCGGTAAGACCGAGCTCTCCAAGACGCTGGCCGAGTTCCTGTTCGGCGACGAGGACTCCCTGATCTCCCTCGACATGAGTGAGTTCGCGGAGAAGCACACCGTCTCCCGACTTTTCGGCTCGCCTCCCGGCTACGTCGGGTACGAGGAGGGCGGCCAGCTCACGGAGAAGGTGCGGCGCAAGCCGTTCTCGGTGGTCCTCTTCGACGAGATCGAGAAGGCGCACCCGGACATCTTCAACTCGCTGCTGCAGATCCTGGAGGAAGGTCGCCTGACCGACGCCCAGGGCCGGGTCGTGGACTTCAAGAACACCGTCATCATCATGACGACGAACCTCGGCACCCGGGACATCTCCAAGGGCATCAACCTCGGCTTCGCGGCCGACGGCAACGTCCAGACCGGCTACGAGCGGATGAAGCTCAAGGTCCAGGACGAGCTCAAGCAGCACTTCCGGCCGGAGTTCCTGAACCGCGTCGACGACATCGTCGTCTTCCACCAGCTGACGGAGGACGAGATCATCACGATCGTCGACCTCATGGTCGCGAAGCTGGACGAGCGGCTCAAGGACAAGGACATGGCCATCGAGGTCACGCCCGCGGCGAAGCTCCTGCTCGCCAAGCGCGGCTTCGACCCCGTCCTCGGCGCCCGGCCGCTGCGTCGCGCGATCCAGCGCGACGTCGAGGACGCGCTCTCGGAGAAGATCCTCTACTCCGAGCTGCGCCCCGGCCAGATCGTCGTGGTCGACGTGGAGGGTGAGGGCGCCGACGTCACGTTCACCTTCCGCGGTGAGGACAAGCCGGTCGTCGTCCCCGACTCCCCGCCGGTGGAGCTGCGCAAGGCCGAGTAGCACCCCCAGCAGGACTCGTAGCGTCCGAAC
>NZ_JACDFE010000117.1 GCF_013815995.1 Sporichthya sp. | reverse complement strand
CACCAGCCCGGCCCGCAGCCGGGTCTCCAGCGCGCGACGTTCCTCCGGCAGGTAGCCGCCGCGGTAGGAGGCGACCTTGCCGGCCAGCGCCGGGTCCACCTCGGCGAGGGCGTCCCGGGCCAGCAGGGCGACCACCTCGGCGCCCCGCCGGGAGCGCACGAAGGCGACGGCCTGGGCGTCGCCCAGGACCAGGTCGGTGAGCAGGTCGGCGGTCTCGGCCAGGGCGGTGCGCCGCACCGGGGCCCCACCTTCGCCGGTGCGGTCGGTCAGCGGGGGTTCCCACAGCACGAACGCGGCCTCCCCGCGCGGGGAGGCGTCCTCGGTCACCTCGACCACCGGCAACCCGGTCAGCCGGCTCGCGGAGCCGGCCGGGTCGGAGACGGTGGCCGAGGTCAGCACGAAGACCGGGTCGGAGCCGTAGCGGGCGCAGATCCGGCGCAGCCGGCGCAGCACCTGGGCCACGTGGGAGCCGAACACGCCGCGGTAGGTGTGGCACTCGTCGATGACGACCACCGACAGCGTGCGCAGGAAGCGCACCCAACGGGCGTGCCCGGGCAGCAGGCTGCGGTGGAGCATGTCCGGGTTGGTGAGCAGGTAGTTGGCGTGGCTACGGATCCAGTCCCGCTCCGGGAACGGGGTGTCGCCGTCGTAGCAGGCCGGCCGCACGCCGTCCTGGGCCAGCCCGAGGCGGCCGATGGCGGCCAACTGGTCGGCGGCCAGCGCCTTGGTGGGGGACAGGTAGAGCACGCCGGGGCAGTTGGCGGTCGGGCCGGCGGCGCCGGAGAGCACCGCGGTCAGCGCGGGCAGCAGGTAGGCCAGCGACTTCCCGGACGCCGTTCCGGTGGACAGGACCACCGACCGGCGCGCGCGGGCGTGCTCGGCGGCAGCCACCTGGTGCTCCCAGGGCCGCTGAATGCCGATTCCGCTCAGGCGTTCCTGCAGCAGGGGAGGCATCCAATCCGGCCAGTCGACCTGACGCTGGGCGCGGGCCGGTGATCGGTGCACGTGCGTGATCCGCTCCCGGCGGCCCGGCCCGAGCAGCAGACCGGCAAGCAATTGGTCGGCCCGGCCGTCTGAACAGGTCACGTCGAAGGCCACGACGGCAGTGTTGCAAACGCCTCCGACGGGTAGGGGCACCTCCAGGGCCGTTTCTCCATGCCGGGAACGGCCCTCCGTGGGTGGTTGAATGGGGACGACGCCCCAAGCCGAACCTGTCGAACGTGCTGGAGGACTCCCGTGGACCTGTCCCTGACCACCCGCGACGAGGGTGACCGGACCGTGGTCGCCGTCGGCGGCGAGATCGACGTCTACACGGCGCCGAAGCTGCGCGAGCAGCTGGTCGACCTGGTCAACGCGGGCCGCTACCACCTGATCGTGGACATGGAGGGTGTCGAGTTCCTCGACTCCACCGGTCTGGGCGTGCTCGTCGGTGGGCTCAAGCGGGTGCGCGCCCACGAAGGGTCGCTACGCCTGGTCTGCACCCAGGAGCGGATCCTCAAGATTTTCCGGATCACGGGGCTGACTAAGGTCTTCCCGATCCACGACACGGTGTCCGAGGCTCTCACCGCCGTCGGCTGATCGTGCCGGGCCTCCTCACCGATCCCTCTCTCAGAGACCGGGGCCTGCCTCGTGCCCACCGTCCACCTGCGGTTCAGTGCGCTGCCCGCGCACGTCCGCACTGCGCGTCTGGTCGCTGCAACCGTGGCGCGCCGGTCCGGTGTGGGCGACGACCTGCTCGACGAGGTCCGCCTCGCGGTCGGCGAGGCCTGCTCCCGCGCGGTCGGTCAGCACACCCGCTCCGGCCTGAACGAACCGGTCACGATGCGGCTGCTCACCGAGCCCGGCCGGTTCTGTGTCGAGGTGGCCGACGTGGTGCCGATCGGCGTCCCGCTTCCCGGGATCACGTCGGCCGCGGACCTCCTGGACGCCGACCCCGACGACATGGATGAGTCGCTGGGCCTGGCTCTGATCTCGGGCCTGGTCGACGACGTCGCAGTGATCCCGGGCATCGACGGCACCGTGGTCCGGATGACCTGGGCCGCCACCGCGCTCTGAGGCGCTCCTGTCCAGCCGGACAAATCGGACGGGGGCCGTTCAAACCGTCCTCCGAATCCGCCCCGGCGCGCCCCGGGGGCGGGGTTCGGTCGAGCCCTCCGACCTGCGTAGACTCCCCGCGTTTGACCCGGCGGCGTCCATTTCGTCCGCCGCCCCCAATTCGCGTGTGTCGGGCTCACCTTGGATGTGGCCAGGCGCCGTCCCCGGGGCAGCCGAAGCCCCACCTTGTAGGAGGACTTGATGTCAGGGATCAACCTCGCCGCAGAAGGCGGCGAGACGGTCTCCCTCTCTGGCGGGAACACGACGATCGTGCTCGTGGTCGCGCTCGTCGCCTTGCTGGCGCTGGGAGTAGCAGGTTTCCTGGTCAAGGAGGTCCTTCGGGCCGACCAGGGCACCGAGAAGATGCAGGAGATCTCCCTCGCTGTGCAGGAGGGGGCGTCCGCATATCTGACGCGGCAGTTCAAGACACTCTCTGTGTTCGCCGCGCTGGCGTTCTTCATTCTCTTCGCGCTGCCGGCCGAGAGCTCGAACGAACGGATCGGGCGATCGATCTTCTTCCTGGTGGGCGCGGTGTTCTCCGCGATCACCGGTTATGTGGGCATGTGGCTGGCCGTCCGCGCGAACGTGCGCGTCGCCGCCGCGGCCCGGGTCGGTAAGGCCGGCGAGCTGCCGGCCATCCGGATCGCCTTCCGCACCGGTGGTGTGGCCGGCATGTTCACCGTCGGCCTCGGCCTGCTCGGTGCCGCGACGGTCGTGCTGATCTACGAGGAGGAGGCCCCCAAGGTTCTGGAGGGCTTCGGCTTCGGCGCCGCGCTGCTCGCGATGTTCATGCGAGTCGGCGGCGGCATCTTCACCAAGGCCGCGGACGTCGGCGCCGACCTGGTCGGCAAGGTCGAGCAGGGCATCCCCGAGGACGACCCGCGCAACGCCGCCACCATCGCCGACAACGTCGGTGACAACGTCGGTGACTGCGCCGGTATGGCCGCGGACCTCTTCGAGTCCTACGCCGTCACCCTGGTCGCCGCCCTGATCCTGGGTGTGGCCGCCTTCGGCAACGACGGCCTGGTCTTCCCGCTCATCGTCCCGATGATCGGTGTGCTCACCGCGATCATCGGCATCTTCGCCGTGGCCCCGCGCCCCGGCGACCGCAACGGCATGGCCGCGATCAACCGGGGCTTCTTCATCTCGGCGGTGGCCTCGGCGGTCTTCTGCTCGATCGCCGCGTTCGTGTACCTGCCCGACTCCTACGAGGGTCTGTCCGCGTCCTCGCAGCTGCTCGACGAGACCGGCGCCTCGATCGTCGACGGCGACCCGCGGATGTTCGCGGTCGTCGCGGTCCTCATCGGCATCGTGCTCGCCGCGGCGATCCAGCAGCTCACCGGTTACTTCACCGAGACCAACCGCAAGCCGGTCATGGACATCGGCAAGACTTCGCTGACCGGTCCCGCCACTGTCATCCTGGCCGGCATCTCGGTCGGACTGGAGTCCGCGGTCTACTCGGCGGCGCTGATCGGCCTGGCCGTTTACGCGGCCTACATGCTCGGCTCCGGCGTGCTTATCCTGGCGCTGTTCGCGGTCGCGCTGGCCGGTACCGGTCTGCTCACCACGGTCGGCGTCATCGTCGCCATGGACACCTTCGGTCCGGTCTCGGACAACGCCCAGGGCATCGCGGAGATGTCCGGCGACGTGCACGGCGAGGGCGCCCAGGTGCTCACCAGCCTCGACGCCGTCGGCAACACCACCAAGGCCATCACCAAGGGCATCGCGATCGCGACGGCGGTGTTGGCCGCGACCGCCTTGTTCGGCTCGTACTACAACGAAGTCATCAAGGCCGTCGACGAGACGGGGGTCGACCCCTCCGAACTCGGACTGCGCACCCAGCAGGCGCTGGCCACGTTCGACATCATCAACCCGAACATCCTGGTCGGCCTGATCCTGGGCGGCGCCGCGGTGTTCCTCTTCTCCGGTCTGGCGATCAACGCGGTCGCCCGCGCGGCCGGCGCCATCGTGTTCGAGGTGCGCCGTCAGTTCCGCGAGCACCCCGGGATCATGGAGGGCACGGAGAAGCCGGAGTACGGCCGGGTCGTTGACATCTGCACCCGGGACTCGCTGCGGGAGCTCGCCACGCCCGGCATCCTGGCCGTGATGGCCCCGATCGCCGTCGGCTTCGGCCTCGGCACGGCGCCACTCGCGGGCTTCCTGGCCGGCGCGATTGCGTCCGGCGTCCTGATGGCGGTGTTCCTGTCCAACTCCGGTGGGGCCTGGGACAACGCCAAGAAGCTGGTCGAGGACGGCAACCACGGTGGCAAGGGATCGCCGGCTCACGAGGCCACGATCATCGGTGACACCGTCGGTGACCCGTTCAAGGACACCGCCGGCCCGGCCATCAACCCGCTCATCAAGGTGATGAACCTGGTCGCGCTGCTGATCGCCCCCGCGGTGGTCAAGCTCAGCATCGGCGAGGACGAGAGCGACGCGATGCGGGGCACCATCGCCGGCGTCGCGATGCTGATCATCGTCGCTGCGGTGATCAACTCCAAGCGCAGGTCGATCGCCGTCAGCGACGAGAGCACCTCGGGCAAGTCGACCGCCGAGGTCACGGGCTGACCAGCCCAAACGCACGTTTCGGACCCGCCGTCCCCACCGGGGGCGGCGGGTCCGCCGCGTCGGCGCCCCAAGGAGCGCTGGCGGGTTGTCAAGGCAACGGGAGCTATCGTGTCGACTCGGCGCCTCCCGTCGGGGTGGGACGAGCCGCATTCAGGACGACCGGGGAGCTTGTAAGTGGCCGCTGAGAAGAAGGCGCGTGGCCGTGATGGTCAGGCTGCCGGATCCGGGCCTGCCCTGGTCATCGTGGAGTCGCCCACCAAGGCCAAGAAGATCGCCGGGTACCTCGGCAGCGCCTACGTCGTCGAGTCCTCCTACGGCCACATCCGCGACCTGCCCAACGGCGCCGCGGAGGTCCCGGCCAAGTACAAGGGCGAGTCCTGGGCCCGCCTGGGCGTCGATGTCGACCACGGTTTCGAGCCGCTCTACGTGGTCGCCGCGGAGAAGAAGGCCCAGGTCAAGAAGCTGAAGGACGCTATGGAAGGCGCCAGCGCGCTCTACCTGGCGACAGACGAGGACCGCGAGGGCGAGGCGATCGCCTGGCACCTGCGCGAGCTGCTCGCGCCCACGGTGCCGGTGCACCGGATGGTGTTCCACGAGATCACCGAGCGGGCGATCATCGAGGCCGTCGAGAACCCGCGCGCGCTGGACCAGGGCCTGGTCGACGCGCAGGAGACCCGGCGCATCCTGGACCGGCTCTACGGCTACGAGGTCAGCCCGGTCCTGTGGAAGAAGATCATGCCGCGGCTCTCCGCGGGCCGGGTGCAGTCCGTGGCCACCCGCCTGGTGGTCGAGAAGGAGCGGGAGCGGATGGCCTTCCGGGCCGCCGCGTACTGGGACCTTGACGCCACCTTCGACACCGGCCGCGCCGCTAACGCGGACGAGCCCACCACGGTGGTCGCGCGCCTCGCCTCGGTCGACGGCAAGCGCGTCGCCTCCGGCCGCGACTTCTCCTCGGTCGGTGAGCTCAAGGGCGACGTGATGCACCTCGACGAGGCCGCCGCCGGTGCCCTGTCGACGCGGCTCGCCTCGAGCGCGTTCACCGTCCGTAAGGTCGAGCGCAAGCCGTACACCCGCAAGCCGTACGCGCCGTTCCGTACCACCACGCTGCAGCAGGAGGCCTCCCGCAAGCTCGGGTTCGGCGCCAAGCGCACCATGCAGGTCGCGCAGAAGCTGTACGAGAACGGCTTCATCACCTACATGCGTACGGACTCCACGACGCTGTCCGAGACCGCGGTCGCGGCCGCGCGCTCGCAGGCCGCCCAGCTCTACGGCGCCGACTACATCCCGGACTCCCCGCGCCGCTACGAGTCCAAGCAGAAGACCGCCCAAGAGGCGCACGAGGCGATCCGCCCGGCCGGCGAGGAGTTCCAGACGCCGGCGCAGACCGGCCTGTCCGGTGACGAGTTCCGCCTCTACGAGCTGGTCTGGATGCGCACGGTCGCCTCCCAGATGAAGGACGCGGCCGGGCAGTCGGTCTCGGTCCGCATCGGGGGCCGCTCGTCCTCCGGCGAGGACGCGGAGTTCTCGGCCTCGGGTAAGACCATCACCTTCCCCGGCTTCCTCAAGGCCTACGTCGAGGGCGCGGACGACCCGGACGCCGAGCTGGACGACCGCGAGAAGCGGCTGCCGCTGCTCACGGAGAATGACGATATGCGCGCGCTTTCGATGACAGTGGAGGGGCACGAGACCCGTCCGCCGGCGCGTTACACCGAGGCCTCGCTGGTGGCCGAACTCGAGCAGCGCGACATCGGCCGCCCGTCGACCTACGCCTCGATCATCGGCACCATCCTCGACCGCGGGTACGTGTTCAAGAAGGGCACCGCGCTGGTGCCGGCCTGGCTGGCGTTCTCCGTCGTCGGCCTGTTGGAGAAGCACTTCCCGCACCTGGTCGACTACGACTTCACCGCGCGGATGGAAGACGTCCTCGACGACATCGCCAACGGCGAGGCCGAGATGGTCGAGTGGCTCTCCAAGTTCTACTTCGGCCCGCCGGAGGGCACCCCCGCGGTCACGCCGAATGGTGACGGTCCGTCAGGTCCCACGATCCTCACCGGGCTCAAGCAGCTCGTCTCCGACCACGTCGGCGACATCGACGCCCGCGAGGTCAACTCGATCCCGATCGGCGCGGGCATCTTCGTCCGCGTCGGCCGGTACGGGCCCTACGTCGAGCGCGAGCGCGACGGCGAGATCGAGCGCGGCAACATCCCCGACGAGATGCCGCCGGACGAGCTGACGATCGAGAAGGCCGAAGAGCTGTTCTCCGCGCCCTCGGACGACCGCGTGCTCGGCGTGCACCCCGAGACCGGGCTGGCGGTCCTGGCCAAGAACGGCCGCTTCGGTCCGTACGTCACCGAGGTGCTGCCGGAGGGCTCGAAGGACAAGCCCCGTACCGCGTCGCTGTTCAAGTCGATGGTGCTCGATGAGGTGACGCTCGATCAGGCCCTGGACCTGCTGAGGTTGCCGCGCACCCTCGGCGAGGTCGAGGGCGAGCCGGTGCTGGCCTCCAACGGCCGGTACGGCCCGTACGTGAAGAAGGGCAACGAGACCCGCTCGCTGGTCTCGGAGGACCAGCTGCTGACGGTGACGCTCGACGAGGCGATGGCCCTGATCGCGCAGCCGAAGGCCCGCGGCCGGCAGGCCTCGACTGCGGCTCCGCTGAAAGAGCTCGGCGTCGACGGCGTCTCCGGCAAGCCGATGGTGGTCAAGGACGGCCGGTTCGGTCCGTACGTGACCGACGGGGAGACCAACGCCTCGCTGCGCAAGGACGACGACGTCGAGACCCTGACCGACGAGCGCGCCTCCGAGTTGCTCGCCGACCGCCGCGCCCGCGGCCCGGCCAAGAAGGCCACCCGCAAGGCCCCGGCCAAGAAGGCCCCGGCGAAGAAGGCCGCCGCCCAGAAGACCACCGCCAAGAAGACCACCGCCAAGAAGACCACCGCCAAGAAGGCGCCGGCCAAGAAGGCCGCCGCGAAGGTCGCCCCCGAGGCGTAACGGGCGGTGCACCGCACCACTCGCTCATGCATGAGCGAATGGTCGACCGGAACGGACAAATCGGGCGCGGAACGACCACTGGGTCAGGCAAGACCGACGCGTGGGACGGGTGGGGCGGCGTCGGGGGTCGCCAATAGGCTGAGGCAATGCCTGACCAGCCGCCCGGAAGCTCACCACCGGTGGCGCCGGATACGGACATGCGGGCGGTGCTGCGGATCGCCACGTTCCGGCGGCTCTGGCTGGCGCTCTCGCTGTCCAGCCTGGGGGACTGGCTGGGCCTGCTGGCCATCACGGCGATGGCGGCCGAGCTCACCACGGACAGCTCGTCGGACCAGAACTACGCAGTAGCCAGCGTCTTCATTCTGCGCCTCGTGCCGGCGCTGCTCTTCGCCCCGATCGCGGGCGTGGTCGCGGACCGGCTGGACCGCAAGGTCACGATGGTGGTCTGCGACGTCGGGCGGGCGGCGCTGTTCGTCTCGATCCCGATCGTCGGGTCGCTGTGGTGGCTGCTGGTCGCGACGTTCCTGATCGAGGCTCTGAGCCTGTTCTGGATCCCGGCCAAGGAGGCCACGGTCCCGAATCTGGTGCCGCGGGAACGGCTGGAGGCGGCCAACCAGCTCAGCCTGGTCACCGCGTACGGGTCCGCGCCGATCGCGGCCGGGCTGTTCACCGTGCTGTCGTTGATCACCGGCTCCCTCGGTGCGCGCTTCGAGTTCTTCGTGACCCACCCGGCCTCGCTGGCGCTGATGTTGAACGGGCTGACCTTCCTGGTCGCGGCCGGCACGGTGGCGACGTTGGCGATCCCGAACGACCACCTGGAACGGGCGCGGGCGGAGAGCCCGTGGCGCTCGCTGGTCGAGGGCTGGAAGTTCGTGGCCGGCACGCCGGTGGTGCGCGGGCTGCTGATCGGGATGCTCGGTGCCTTCGCGGCCGGTGGCACCGTCGTCGGCCTGGCGCCGACGTTCGTTCGCGGTCTCGGGGCCGGCAACCCCGGCTACGGCACGCTGTTCGGCGCGGTCTTCGTCGGCCTGGCCCTCGGCATGCTGGTGGGTCCGCGGCTGTTGGCCGGGCTGAGCCGGCGCCGGCTGTTCGCGATGTCGATCGTCGCCGCCGGGCTGCTGCTGATGCTGGTCGCGGTGATTCCGGAACTCGCCGTCGTCGTCCTGGTCGTGGTGCTGCTCGGTCTGGCCTCCGGGGTCGCGTGGGTCACCGGCTACACCCTGATCGGGCTCGAGGTCGCCGACGAGCTGCGCGGGCGGACGTTCTCCTTCGTGCAGTCGATGCTGCGCCTGACGCTGGTCGCGGTGCTGGCCGCCTCGCCCGCGCTGGCCGGCGCCGTCGGCAGCGTCGACCTGCATCCGACCGAGGACGTCACGCTGTCCTACAGCGGCGCCGCGGTGGTCTTCCTCAGTGCCGGCGCGGTGGCCGCGCTGGTCGGGCTCTTCTCCTACCGGCACATGGACGACCGCAAGGGTGTCTCCCTGACGCGGGACGTGATCGCCGCGCTGCGCCAGGAGACACCGCTGGCCGCCCCTATCGCCACCGGGTACTTCATCGCGTTCGAGGGCGGTGACGGCGCGGGCAAGTCCACCCAGGTGCAGCGCCTCGCCGACTGGCTGACCGAGCGCGGGCACGAGGTCGTGGTCACCCGCGAACCCGGGGCCACCGCGATCGGACGCCGACTGCGCCAGATGCTGCTCGACACCCACGACCTCGGCCTGTCCGCCCGCACCGAGGCGCTGATGTACGCCGCGGACCGGGCGGAGCACGTGGAGGACGTGATCCGCCCGGCCCTCGAGCACGGCGCGGTGGTGATCACCGACCGCTTCATCGATTCCTCGATCGCCTACCAGGCTGCGGGCCGGGCGCTCTCGGCGTCGGACATCGACCGGCTGTCCCGGTTCGCCACCCGCGGTCTGGTCCCCGCGCTCACGATCGTGCTCGACGTCTCGCCCGAGGTCGCGGCCGAACGTCGCCTGCTCCCGCCGGACCGGATGGAGTCCGAGTCGATGGAGTTCCACCACCGTGTCCGGGCCGGCTTCCTGGACCGCGCCGCCCGGCGCCCGCGCCGCTACTTCGTGATGGACGGGACCAAGCCGCCGACGGAGATAACCGCCGCGGTGATCAAGCGGGTCGGGGAACTGCTGCCCGCACCCGGAACCGCCGACCCGGAACCGACGAAGCCGCTGCCCGCCGAAGAGAATCCCCTGTGAGCCTGAGTGGCGTGTGGACCGACGTCGTCGGTCAGGCGAGCGCGGTCGACGTGCTCGCCTCAGCGGTGGCCGGCGAGCCCGGTGCGATGACCCATGCCTGGCTGATCACCGGCCCGCCCGGGTCCGGGCGCTCGGTGGCCGCCCGCGCGTTCGCCGCCGCGCTGCAGTGCGCGGCGGGCGGGTGCGGAGACTGCCGGGAGTGCCATACGGTGCTCGGCGGCACGCACGCCGACGTCGAGGTGCTCTCCACCGAACTGCTCAGCATCGGGGTGAAGGAGACCCGCGAACTGGTCCGCCGGGCGGCGCTGTCCCCGGCCGGCGGCCGCTGGCAGGTGATCGTGGCCGAGGACGCCGACCGGCTCACCGACCAGGCTGCGAACGCGCTGCTCAAGGCGATCGAGGAGCCGCCGCCGAAGACGGTCTGGATCCTGTGCGCTCCGGCCATCGAGGACGTGCTGCCGACGATCCGCTCGCGCTGCCGCTCGATCCACCTGGTGACGCCGAGCACCGCTGCGGTGGCTGCGGTGCTGGTCCGCCGCGACGGGATGGACGAGAACACCGCCCGGGTGGCCGCGCTGGCCTCGCAGGGTCACATCGGCCGGGCCCGACGCCTGGCCCGGGATCCCGATGCCCGGTCCCGGCGGGCCGACGTGCTCGCGCTGCCGCGCAAGGTCGGCGACGTCGGGTCCTGCCTGCGGGCGGCCGAGCGGTTGATCGAGGCGGTGAAAGCGGATGTGGCCGCCACGGCCGAGGTGACCGACGCGGCCGAGCGGGAATCGCTGAAGGCCGCTCTGGGAATCGGCACCGGCGCCAAGCAACCGCCCGGCGCCGCGGCCGCGCTCAAGGAGTTGGAGAAGCGGCAGAAGACCCGCGCCACCCGGTCCCAGCGCGACGGTCTGGACCGGGCCCTGGTGGACCTGGTCGCGTTCTACCGGGACGTGCTGGCGGTCCAGCTCGGCTCCGGCGTGGACCTGGTCAACGAGGCCGAGGCGCCCGCTGTGCAGGACGTGGCCACGGCCTCGACCCCGGAGGTCACCCTGCGCCGGATCGAGGCCGTGCTGGCCTGCCGGACGGCCCTGGAGACCAACGCTGCCCCGTTGCTGGCCGTCGAGGCGATGACCCTCGGCCTGCGCTGAGTTCTGCGTTGAACTGCGTTGAACTGCGTTGAACTGCGTTGAACTGCGATGACGCGGCGGTGACCGGCCGGCACAGTGCGCTCGCATAGGGTCGCGAGCATGATGATCCCGCTGGGTGGTCCCCGCACCCGCGCGGCCGCCGCCCTCGCCTGCAGTCTTGTATGGGCCCTGATCGCGTCCGGTTGCGACGGCGGCTCCGGCACCCTCCCGGCGGCAAGTCCCGCGGCCACCCCGACCAGTTCTGCGGGCTCGAGCACCGCGCCCAGCGCGGAGACGGCGGACCCGGCCGCTCTGCGGGCCTTCACCGGTCAGAAACTGAACTGGACTTCCTGCGCGGGCACCTTCCAGTGCACCAAGGTCAAGGTGCCGGTCAACTACGCCGAGCCGGACGGGCCGAGCCTCAACCTTGCGGTCACCCGGCTACGGACCACCGGGTCCAAGCGGATCGGCTCGCTGCTGATCAACCCCGGCGGGCCGGGCGGGTCAGGTGTCAGCTACCTGCACGCGGCCGCCACCGCGATCACCGAGCCGGTGCGGGCCGGCTACGACCTGGTCAGCTTCGACCCGCGCGGGGTCGGGGACAGCAAGCCGATCGACTGTCTGACGGACAGTCAGCTCTCCGAGTTCCTGGACGCGGACGTCACCATGGACGACCCGGGCGACCTGCCGACCTACGAGCGCCTGGCGCGCGGGTACGCCGAGGGTTGCGGCAAGCGGACCGGGCCGTTGCTCGCCGAGATGGACACCGACAACGTCGCCCGCGACCTCGACGTCCTGCGCGCGGTCCTCGGCGACGACAAGCTGCACTATCTGGGCTACTCCTACGGCACCTTCATCGGTGCCCGCTACGCCGAGCTCTTCCCGGACAAGGTCGGGCGGATGGTGCTCGACGGCGCGGTCCAGCCCGACCTCAGCCTCGAGGACCTCTCCTACGCGCAGGCGCAGGGCTTCGAGCGGGCCTGGGACGCCTTCGTCAAGGCATGTCTGAAGGACAAGGACTGCCAGCTCGGCGACAAGCGCGGGGAGATCGACAGCCGGGTCCGGGCGATGCTCAACGCGGCGGACAACAAGCCGCTGGGAACGCGCGCCGGCCGCGAGGTCGGCGAGGCGACGGCCACCTACGGCATCCTGGCGGCCCTCTACAACCAGGGCCGCTGGGACTTCCTGCGCCAGGCGATCTTCGCCGCGTACAACGGTGACGGCACCGGACTGCTGCTGCTGGCCGACAACTACCTGGAGCGCGACGGCTCCGGCACGTTCGGGAACAACGCCAACGAGGCGATCTCCGCGGTCAACTGCCTGGACCGGCCGTTCAGCGGGACGGCCGAGCAGATCCAGGCCGAGGTGCCGCGGTTCCGGCAGGCCTCTGCCCTCTTCGGCGAGTTCATCGCGTGGGGTCTGCTGCCGTGCAGCTACTGGCCGGTGAAGCCCGACGGCGGCCCGGTGCCGGTCACCGGGCCCGGTGCCGCCCCGATCGTGGTCATCGGCACCACCCGGGACCCGGCCACCCCGTACGAGTGGGCCAAGGCGCTGGCGGGGCAGCTGGAATCGGGGGTCTTCGTCTCCCACGACGGCGACGGGCACACCGTCTACGGCGACGGCAACCGGTGCATCGACCGGCTCGTCGAGGACTACCTGGTCAACGGCGAAGCCCCCCGCGAGGGCGTCGAATGCGACTGACCTGCGCATCTGACCCTGCGTAACTGACATGTGCTCAGGTGTCGCCCGAATCATTGCAAAGTGATTCACCTTTACTGTCTGGTGCGATTCGTCACGTTCTGCATAAATTCATCCGGATGACCGATTTCGGTTCCGGCGTGCTCTGGAGGACCTATGAAGAACCTGACCCGCTCCACCGCGGTGCTCGGTGCCGCCGGCATGGTGGCCGCCGGCCTTGTGGCAACTGCCGCGCCGGCCAGCGCCAACCACACCTTCGTCATCAAGGTGACCGAGGTACAGACGGACTACGACGACGACTTCACCGGGGACCCTGAGGTGGGCGACAGCTTCTCGTTCACCTCGAACCTGCGCCAGGACGGCAAGCGGGTCGGCAAGGACACCGGTAGGTGCGTCTTCAAGAAGTTCTACGGTCCGGAGAATTACCCGACCGGTGCGAGAGTGCGGTGCGTCGTCACCGTGCACTTCTTCACCAAGGGCACGATCCGCGTCGCCGGCACGACCCGCTTCGACTTCGATGACGACCACGCCAGCTTCACGATCCCGGTCACCGGTGGCACCGGCGACTACCGGGGCGTCGGTGGCACCGTGCGGGTGAACGAGGTCTCGGACACCAAGTCGCGCCTGACCTTCCGTCTGACCGGCGTGGACCACTAGCACCGACACGCAGAAGCGGCGGCCACCCCGGGGGGTGGC
>NZ_JACDFE010000116.1 GCF_013815995.1 Sporichthya sp. | reverse complement strand
GCCGGGAGCTCCGGTCAATCTCGACAAGGGCCGCGTCAGCCTCAAGAAGGGCGACCGGGTCAGCCTGGTCAAGACCGGCGCGCCGGCGCTGTCGGCCGTGATCATGGGCCTGGGGTGGGATCCCGCGAAGAGCGGCAAGGACGTCGACCTCGACGCCTCGGTGATCGCCTTCGACGCGAACGGGCGCGACCTGGAGGTCGTGTACTTCATGTCCCTCACGGCTTTCGGCGGTGCCATCAAGCACTCCGGGGACAACCTCACCGGCGAGGGCGACGGCGACGACGAGCAGATCCACGTCAACCTGGGTTCGCTGCCGGCCACCGTGGCGTCCCTCGTCTTCACGATCAACTCGTTCCGCGGCCAGAAGTTCACCGAGATCTCCCGGGCCTTCTGCCGCCTGGTCGAGGCCGCCAGCGGCGCCGAGCTGGTCCGGTTCGACCTCACCGATTCCCAGCCGAAGACCGGCGTGCTGATGTGCGCGATCACCCGGACCCCGGCCGGCAGCTGGGAGATGCGCGCGCTCGGGACCTATCACGACGGCAAGTCCGGCAAGGCCATGGTGAAGCCGGCCGCGGACGCGCTGCGTTAGATCGGGAGCCCTACTTGCTGCCCCGGGCCCACTGCATGCCCCAGTTGTAGGCCTTGTCCAGGTGGGACTGGCCGCCCTGGATGTACTGCACCTCGCGCTGCACGGCCATGCCGGCCCCGGAGCCGTTGTCGGTCAGGAGCGCGATCGCGCACATCGGCGATTTGTTGTCGCCCTCGGTGAGCTCGATCTCCACCGGCGGGCCGTCGGTCGGGTACAGCGTGACGATCGCGTCCGCGCCGGCCCAGTTGGGCACGCCCTGGTAGATGAACGCGAAGACCAGGATCCGCTTGATCGAGCGTTCCTGCCCCAGGTCGATGAACAGGTTCTCGCCACCGGTGACGGCCCCGCTGCGGTCGTCGCCGTCGAGCCAGCAGATCGGCTTGTTGCCGAGGGTGTGCCGGTCCTGGAACGCGTTGCCGAGCGCCTGCACGACGCCCTTGGAGCCGTCGCTGTACTCATACAGGCAGCCCAGGTCCAGGTCGATCCCGCCGGAACTCATCCGCTGCTCCGCAGCGGCCTGCAGCTTCTTCATGAAGCCCTTGGCAGCGGGCGCCGGGCTCCCCGCGGTGTCCGGGCGGGCCGTCCAGTTCAGGTTTACCCGCATGGTGCCGCCGGCGCCGCCGCCCTTGGTCAGCGACACCGCGGGCGCGCCCTTGGTCAGCGAGATCTTGCTCAGCGACACCGGCCCTGCGGCCGGCGCGGCCGCGGCGGGCGCCGCCGGGGCGGCAGGCGCTTTGGAGTACCCGACCGGAGCCGAATCCGCAGGAGCAGCCGGGGTTGCGGGCGTGCTCGGACGCTTGTTGTAGTCGATCCCCATGCTCTGTGCCTCTCGTGTCAGGGTGCGGCGGCCGGCTCGACCGGCGCTGCGCCGGCCGCGTCACGCTTGGACGCCGGGCCGCCGTGGCGCTTGTTGTGACTCAACGAGCTGGCTAGGGCCGCGCCGATGAAGGCCAGGCCGATGCCACCGGTGACGAGCTCGTCGATGTGGAACTTGATCGTGAGCAGCAGGATCGCGGAGAGCGCACCGATCGCCCACATCGCGCCGTGCTCCAGGAAGATGTAATCCCCGAGCGTGCCCTTGCGCACCAGGTAGATCGTGAACGACCGGATGTACATGGCGCCCACGCCGAGGCCCAGCGCGATGATGATCGGGTCCTGGGTGATGGCGAAGGCGCCGAGGACGCCGTCGAAGGAGAACGACGCGTCCAGCACCTCGAGGTAGAGGAACAGGAAGAACCCGGCCTTGCCGGTGGCCAGCGCGACCCCGGACGGCCCGGTCCGGCCCGAGGCCTCCGCCGCGTGCTCGGCGTGCTCCTCGATGCCCTGGGTCTCGAAGAGCTGACCGAGCCCGTCGACCGCCAGGTAGGTGATGACTCCGAGCACGCCGGCGATGAGCACCTCGCCGCGGTCCTCGGCGAGGAACTCCGCGGCCGCGGCGAGCGCCGCGAGGGAGACCACGACCGGGGCGGTGTCGAGCGCGCCGGCCTTGGCCAGCGGGCGCTCCAGCCACGTCAGCCAATGGATCTCGCGCTCGGGATCGAAGATGAAGTTCAGGAACAGCAGGAGCAGGAACATGCCGCCGAAGGCGGCGACCAGCGGGTGCGCCTCATCGAGCAGGAAGGCGTAAGAGCCTTCCTCTTCGATGTCGCCCTTCTCCAGGGCGAGGTCGATCGCCTCGAACGGGCCCAGGCCCGCAGTCACGCCGACGATGAGCAGCGGGAACACCAGCCGCATGCCGAAGACGGCGATCACGATGCCGATGGTGAGGAACATCTTCTGCCAGAAGTGGCTCATCCGCTCGATGATCTTCGCGTTCACCACGGCGTTGTCGAACGAGAGCGAAATCTCCAGCACGATCAGGATCGCGACCAGCAGCAACCCCTCCACCCCGCCGTAGGCGAACCCTGCCACCATGCCGAGCGCCGTGATGGCAAAGGACCAGGCGAACGTCTTCAGAACCACGATTCCCACTCCAGGTGGCCCGCGCGCGGATCACCGCGCGGCAGGCGGGACCGCCCCGGCCGAATCGCCGGGGCGGTGGTGCGCCTCGGACTTACCCGAGGTTGACGCCGAAGTCCGTGGCGATTCCCGACAGGCCCGCGGCGTAGCCCTGGCCGACGGCGCGGAACTTCCACTCACCGCTGTTGCGGTAGAGCTCGCCGAAGACCATGGCGGTCTCGGTGGAGGCGTCCTCGGTGAGGTCGTACCGGGCCAACTCGGCGCCGCCGGCCTGGTTGATCACGCGGATGAAGGCGTTGCGGACCTGGCCGAAGGCCTGCGACCGGTTGTTGCCGTCGTAGATCGAGACGGGGAAGACGACCTTCTCGACCTCGGCGGGCAGCGCCGCGAGGTTGACCTTGATCTGCTCGTCGTCGCCCTCGCCCTCGCCCGTCAGGTTGTCGCCGGTGTGCTCGATCGCGCCCTCGGGGCTCTTCAGGTTGTTGAAGAACACGAAGTGCTTGTCGCTGAGGACCTTGCCGGTCGCGTTCAGGCCGATGGCCGACGCGTCCAGGTCGAAGTCCGTGCCGGTCGTGGTGCGCACGTCCCAACCCAGGCCGACCGTCACCGCGGCGAGGGTTCCGCCGGCTTCCTTGGTTAGCGAGACGTTGCCGCCCTTGCTCAGACTGACTCCCACTGAGTCGTCCTCCTTCGGCTAGATGAGGGGGTCCACAGTGACCGCGCCCTCGTTGGCGACGAGCGTAGTCCCGGGTCGCTAACGGTTACCGTGGCGGACCCGTTCCCCTGCCCTCTCGGGAGTCCCCGTGACGCTCAATCTCCAGCTCGTCGGCACGACGACCAAGATGGCGCTGGTCACGCTGACGCCGGGGCAGGTCATCTACAGCGAGGCCGGCAAGTTCCTCTTCTCCTCCGGCGATGTGGTGATGGAGACCAAGTTGTCCCAACCGTCGGCCGCGGGCTCCACGCCCGACTCCGCTGGCAGCGGAGCCGGGCTCGGGGGGCTGCTCCGCGGGGCCATGGACGTGGGCAAGCGGATGCTGGCCGGAGAATCTTTCGCGTTCAACCACTTCCACACCCCGGGCGGCACCGGGCTGATCGCGCTCGCCGGAGTGCTTCCGGGGGAGATGCGCGCGATCGAACTCGACGGCTCGACGACGTGGTTCGCGGAGAAGGACGCCTTCGTGGCCGCCGAGGCCGGGGTCAACTTCGATATCTCGTTTATGGGGGGTCGGGCGGGATTCAGCGGCGGTGAGGGTTTTGTCCTGGAGAAGTTCACCGGCCGGGGGACGCTGCTGATCGCCGGCGCCGGCGATTTCATCGACCTCAACCCGGCGGACCTGGGCGGCAAGGTGCGGGTGGACACCGGCTGTGTCGTGGCCTGGGACCAGAACATCCGGTACGGCGTGGAGCGGGTCGGCCGCTTCAACAAGGCCGGCGCGATGAACGCCATGTTCGGTGGGGAGGGGTTCTCCCTCGCCACGCTGGAGGGCGACGGCAAGGTCATCCTGCAGTCGGTGTCGATCGACGCGTTGGCCAAGGCGCTGGAGAAGAACGCCGGAATGGGCGACAAGAAGACCGGCGCCGGGATGGGCGGGCTGTTCTCCGGCTCGGCCGACTGACTCCAGGCCGGCTGACCTGAGGCCGGCTACGCCACGCGGACGACGTGGTCGACCCGGCCCACCGTGATCCCGGCCGACGCCGGCGGCACCTCGACCGACCCGGTCAGGGCCAGCCGGACCCCCAGCCAGGGGAGGTTCACGCCGGAGGCGGCACTGACGTCGACGCCCGCCGACATCCGCGGATTCACGTCGATGACCTTGGGCCCGTCCGTCCCGAACACGAACTGGACGTTGAACAGCGCGCCCAGCCCGAAGTGCGCGGTGATCGCCTCCGCCACGGCCACCAGCGCCGGGGCTTCCTCGATCCGCTGGGTCCGCCGGTCCAGCTTGCGCCGCGCCACGGCGGCGACCAGCGTTCCGTCCGAGGCCAGGCAGTCCACGCTGAACTCGGCTCCGGGCAGCAACTCGGACACCACCAGCGGCGGGAAGGACTCCACGCTGCCGAGGGCGTCCAACGTCGCGACCAGCCCGACCCGCTCAGTCGGGAAGTCCGACAGCGCGGCCAGCGGCGACGCGGCGGCGTCGATGATCCGGAACCCGCCGCCGCCCTCGCCGAGCGCAGGTTTGAAGCAGACCGCCGTCCCGGGGGCCGCGATCTCATCGTGGGCGACCGCAAACTGGGCGGCGGTCTCGACCACCCGGTGCACCGGCGCCGACCCGGGGGCGATGCGGTCCACAGCCGCGTACAGCGCGCCCTTGTCGCTCACCGCCGCAAGCACCTCAGGGGGCCCGGCGACCAGAACCCGGGTGCCGGCGGATTCGAAAGCCGCACGGTGCGCTGCGACGACTGCCATGTGCCGCTTCGGGACGAACACGTCGATGGCGTGCTCGGCGCAGAACTCCAGCGCCCACTGCACGTAGTCCAGCGGTGCGACGGCCGGCTCTGCGAAGGTGTGATCGCAGGCGCCGAGGAAGACCGCGTCGAGCGTGTCGTGGGAGCCGAACACCGTCACTGCGGTGCCGTCCGGGTTGTGCCGGATCAGATTCACCGCGTGGTAGGCGGACGAGAACGTGCGGTTGAACCAGACGTTGACCACGCAAAAGCCCCCCGGAGCACCACCGGCGGCAGTCCGGTGGGTGAACTATGAGGGTAGGGCCTCGTCCCGCGGCCGGCCCGATCGTTGCGCGACTCGGATCAGCCAGCCAGCCCGGCCCGGAGCTTGGACCACAGCAGGTTGGTACGACCCCAGACCGGGTCGAGCACGTCGACCAGCCAGCAGGTCGTCAGGACGTCCAGCATCGACTCGCTCAGCGCCCCGCCGAACTCGCGCGCGATCGCGTCGGCCTCACCGGTGGACATCCCGCCCCAGGTGAAGTTCTTCCCGCCCACGGTGGTGATCGGCACCGGGCACAGGTGATACATCCCGGGCGGGCGAGGCAGGGCGATCAGCTCGGTGCCGTAGATCGCGGCGTCGATCCGCTTGTAGGTGTCCTCGGTGCAGTAGCCGCGGACGAACGCGCGCTGGGCGTTGCCGTCGCGGGTCATGCTCTGGCCGGGCTGGGAGTTGGTGGTCAGGTAACCGGCCCGATTGAGGGAGACCAGGACCTTGATCAGGTCCTTGGTCTCGGCCAGCGGCGGCTCGGACGGGTCGTTGTGCCCCGGGAAGTAGCGCAGCTCGCCCTGCAGCCAGCGGGCGGTGACCTCGGCCAGGTCGGCCAGGGTCCGGGCCGCCGACCAGGGGGCCAGATCCTCTTCCGACGCGCTCATGGGAGGGAAGGTTAGGCGGTGCCGGTGGTGGCGACCTTCCGGATCACCGAGGCCGACCGGCGCATACTCGGGCCCGGCGGTGAGGACGAGCGTGGCCTCGACATCCCGCTGCGATAGCACTCAGAGGGTCGATATCACCCTGGGGTGCTTGCGCGGGGTCGGATCCCGTGCCGCCCGCCCTTTGGTCACGGCCCGAGCGCGCCGATCGGGATGACCGCAACGCCGTCTGGGCGGACGTAGCCGAACCCGGTGCCGACGATGACGCCGAGCAGCGCGGGTGGGCCGGTCTTGGTGGTGTCGACCCGCCGGGCGAACCGGAGCAGGCTCGCCGCACCGTCCTCGATCAAGACCGGGCCGAGCTTGATCTCGAACGCGGCCCAGGCCCCATCGGCTCGCTCCACGATCGCGTCGACTTCGAGCCCGGTGTTGTCGCGGTAGTGCAGGACGCGCGCATCAACGGACTGGCTGTACACCCGCAGATCGCGGACGACGAGGGATTCGAACAGCAGCCCCAACAGATTCAGGTCCCGCAGGAGAAGCTCCGGGGTGGCCCGCAGTGCCGCCACTGCCAGGGAGGGGTCCACGAAGTGCCGCTTGGCCCCGAGTCGCAGAACCGAGCGGGAGCGCAGATGCGGAACCCAGGCGGGTTGGTCCTCGACGATGAGCAGTCGGGCCAGCGCCGCGAGGTAGCCGGCGACGGTCTCGTCCTTGAGCGCACCCTCAGCACCCCCTGTGTCCGCCGCCAGGGTTGCCGCGGCGACCGGGGTCGCGACGTTGCGAGCCAGCGAACGCAGCAGCCGGCTGACCCGGTCCGGATCCCGCGCGACCCCGTCCACCCGGGTCAGGTCCACGCGCGCGACGTCGTCGAGGTACCCCCGCAGCGCCCGCAACGCCTGATCGGCGGAGCGCTCCAGCAGCGCCGGCCAGCCCCCGATCGCTACCCGCCGCGCCAGGTCGGGGATTGACAGGCCGGTATCCGGGCTGCGGGCCGGGTCCCCGGCCAAGAGCGCGGCCAGGGAGATGGCGCCGGTGCTCGCGCCCTGCTCGAACAGCGACATCGGGCGCATCCGGAGCCGGCCGATGCGCAGCGCGCCGGTGTGCCGGGTGAGGTCATCGCTGGGCACGGCCGAGCCGGTCAGGATGAACCGTCCTGGCGAGGGCGCGTCATCGACGGCGCGGCGGACGTGATTCCACACCGCCGGGACGATCTGCCACTCATCGAGCAGCCGGGGCGCCGCGCCGTCGAGAATCAACCCCGGGTCCAGCGCTGCGGCCTGGCGCGCGTCCGCGTCGACGTCGAGCAGTACCTCGCTGGCCGCGGTCTGCCGCGCCGTCGCCGTCTTGCCACAACCGCGCGGGCCCTCGATGAGGACCGCTCCGTTGGCGCGCAATGCCTCGGTGAGCTCCTGATCCACGACCCGAGGTCGATACATGGCCGCCTCTCGACTCCCCGTGACGTGATCTAACGGGAAGAATATAGGTCATTCGGCGGGAAGATTATCAGACCTTCGGAGGGAAGGTTGAAGAGAACCGGCGGAGCTTCTTGTCGGGGTCACGGCCCGGGGCCACTGCGGCCCACAGCCAAACGTCGCGCAGGTTGGAGTTCAGCCCGGGGGCCGCGTGCGCGCGTAGTGGCGGGCGACGCGAGCGCGGTTGGCGCAGTTCGGGGAGCAGTAACGGCGACGTGGGTCGTCCCGGACCAATACCCCGAGACAACCGGGCCCGGGACAGGCGAATACCGGCAGCGGTTCTTCGGGAGCGACCATCAGCAGGGCGTCCTCGGCTAGGGCGGCCAGGACCGCGGTCCGCGGCGGGGGTGGGCGGAGCCGGACGATCAGATGCGCCTGCCCGTCGGGGATGGCCTGCACGCGACTGGGTGCGGCGGCGGCGGCCCCGTTGAGGGCCTCGAGCGTGGCGCTGTCGGCCG
Source organism: Sporichthya sp. (assembly GCF_013815995.1). Taxonomy (GTDB): domain Bacteria; phylum Actinomycetota; class Actinomycetes; order Sporichthyales; family Sporichthyaceae; genus Sporichthya. Next base: position 5,682 of record NZ_JACDFE010000116.1, on the reverse strand, counting down.
CCTGCCCGCTCGCGGAGGCGTTGAGCAGCGCGCGCACGTGTTCGCGTAGGGCCTGCAGGTCGGCCCGGAAACCCTCGTCGCGCACGTGCAGTGCCTCGGTCCCACCAGCGGCGTCGCGCAGCGTCCCGCCGTCGCCGAGGCGATGGCTGCCGACGGCGACCAGCCAGCGGTCCGCCACCTCGACGGTGTCCAGGGCGTCGACCCGCTGGCCGGCGTAGACCCACACGGTGTTCGCGAGGTCTACCGCTACTTGCTGCCCCAGGAGGGGGAACTCCACGACCTAACTCCATTTAGCCTTGACACCGTTATCAATCGACCATCAGGATACCACTGTCCCTAACGGTTTCACTCATTCTTGGAGTTAGCAGATGTCTGATGCAATGGACCTTCTCGCCGGTGCGGACGCCCGCCTGCTCGGTCTGGTCGACCGCCTTGACCCCGCGTCGTTGACGGCGTCCAGCCCCTGCGCGGAGTGGGACGTCCGGGCGCTGCTCAGCCACACCCTGCAGACGATGGAGATGTTCTCGGCCACTTTGGACGGCGGGCCCGCGCCGACCGAGGCCGAGCTGTTCGGCGGCGGCGACAACCTCGGCGGGGACCACCGGGCTACCGCTCGCCGGATCGTCGAACGCTCCCACGCGGCCTGGAGCACGGTCTCGGACTGGAACACGCCGGTGACGATCGTCCTCGGGACGGTCCCGGCCGCCCAGGCGATCGCGATCATCACGTACTCCAACCTGATCCACAGCTGGGACCTCGCCGTGGCCATGGCCATCGGCGAGAAGGTCGAGTTCAGTGAAGCGGAAGCGCAACTCGCCGAGGCGGTCGGCTCCCAGTTGGTGCCGATGATGCGTCCCAAGGGGAGGTTCGGGCCCGAGGTCCCGGCCGCGCCGGACGCCACCCCGACACAGCGCGTCGTTGCCTTCAGCGGCCGCACCCCGCTGTGACCGACTCGTCGCCCACTCCCCGGACGGGACCCTGACATGACCACCGCCCAGTCCGCCCACGCACGCACCACGTCCCGACCCGCTTGGCGCCCGATCGTGATCGCAACGCTCGTGGCGGCCGGCGCCGACGCCGCATTCGCGTTCGTCGGCTACGTCCTCATCGACGGCCGGTACAACTCCGAGACCCTGCTGCAGTACGTCGCCTCCGGCCTGGTCGGCCCCCGCGCCTTCGGCACCGGGGCCGCCGGGGTCGGCTACGCCGCCCCCTCTACGCGCTGATGATCGCCCCGAGGGTGAACGGCGCCCGCGCTGTGATCACCGCTGGGCTCGCTTACGGCGCGGGTATCTGGGTGTTCATGAACGCGGTGGTGCTCCCGCTCGGGCGCAGTACCCAGGAGGACTTCGGCAACGGCTGGTGGTTCGCCTTCCTCGTCGACCACGCATTGTTTGTCGGACTGCCCATCGCCGTCGTTCTCGCCCCGGCTGCGATGCGCTCGGAGATCACCCGGCGGTCGGCATGAGCATGATCGTGCTGCTGGAGTTCCACGCCCGCCGCTCGCATCCGATCGAACGCATGGGCGGATCTTCGCTGAGACCGTAGAAGCCGGTGACGTCGGCTCAGGTACGAGGGAACGCAACCGCATCGCGCGAAGGCTGGGGCTCTCGGCGCTCGAGTAACCCGTACATGGTGGCGGGCGGGCAGTCGTCGAGGTTGTGGGCGTGGGCTGCGTCGAGGAGGACGGCGAGGTCTCGGCGGAGTTGGTCGAGCTCGTTGATGCGGTGCTCGACCTCGACCATTCGGTGTTCCATCAGCGCGACAAGTTCGCCGCACGGGGCTTCGCCGCGGTCGCGGAAGGCCGTGATCTCCGCGAGCTCGGTCAACGTCAGCCCGACGGCCTGCCCAGCGCGGACGAACCGCAGCTCCGCTACGGCGCGGTCGGGGTAGTCGCGGTATCCGCCGGAGGTCCGCTCGGGCGGGGTGAGCAGCCCGCTGCGCTCGTAGAAGCGGATCGTCGCTGTGGACACTCCCGCGGCCGCCGCGAGTTCCCCGATCAGCACAGGCTGCCCTTTTGCCGCTTGACCTTGAACCGCACTTTAAGGCTTAGGGTGCCCGCACCCGTGGGTTCCGGACAAGACGGCGCCCAATGCGGAGGATTCGACAGGCGGGGCGGTGCCGATCGCCTACCTCGGACCACCCCTGCGACCCGAAATCAGAGGACACGGAATGCTTGAACTCGTGCTGCTCGGAACCGGGGTAGTCCTCGTCGTGAATGGTTGGTCGATGTTGGGGGGCTCGCGGCTGCCCGGCGCGATCGCGTTGAACCTGCTGCTCGGAGGCATGGACCTGGGCTTCGCCGGCTACTACCTCGCCACCGGAGAGGGCTACGAGGCCTTCAAGCTCGCTCTGTTCGGAATCACTTACGCCTGGTACGGCATCAACATGTGGCGCAACGTGACGAACCATCAACGACTCGGTTGGTACTGCCTGCTGGTCGCGGTTGCTGCCGTTCCCATCTCCCTGGACACCTTCCGCGGCGGCGACGCCTGGTTCGGGTCGTTCTGGATGCTGTGGTCGGGGTTGTGGTTGCTGTTCTTCCTGATCATGGGCCTCGGGATCGAGCGCATCTCCCGTTTCGTCGGCCGGTACACCTTGGCCGTCTCGCTGGGGACGTGCCTGGTTCCCGGCACCCTGATCGCGTCAGGCGCGTGGCAACTCTAGGACTAAGCCTCGATCCGTGGACGCTCGGCTGGTGTCTGGGCTGGTGAGCGGCGCGGCGGAACGTTGATCAGATCGCTCGGCGTGCCGTGGATCTCATGCAAGTCGGCGATTCACCGGATCCCTACCTGGATTTGCTGGAGACCCTGTTCCTGGTCCACCGACTGCCCGCTAGGTCGACGAACCTGGTCCCAACGGGTGGTCTCGCGCCCCAAGATCGCCCCGCGCGACACCGGCCTGCCGCTCGCCTCATCAAGGTCTCTGCCGCTGGTGCCGGATGACCGCGAACGCCGGCGCGGCGGCCAGGGCACCGCCGGCCACGCCCAAGTCGCGGGGCACCTCCTGGAGAGGTTCGTTGCCGCCGAGCTACGACGTCAACTCACCTGGTCCGGGCCAGGGTCAAAGAGCTCGCAGTCGAGATGCCGGAGCACCTACGGGCGCTGGTGTTGCTGGGCTTCTGGGCGGGCTCCGACTCGGCGAGCTGCTGGGCCTCCAGGTTGGCGATCTGGATCTCGACCCGCACACCCGCACCGGCACCGTCCGCGTGGCCCGCCAACAGCAGGAGATCAACGGCAAGCCCGCATCGGCGCCCCGAAAGCCGACAGTCTGCGGACCGTGAACCTCGCGGGGCCGGCCGTGGACGCGCTGGTCGAGCACCTCGGACGGTCCCGGGCCGGAGCCTTGCCCGCCGCGGCGGTGTTCACCCGAAGCAGCGGGGCGCCCCTACGGGGCTGGGACGTCCAGCGCTACTGGGCGCGGGCTCGCCTCGCCGCCGATCTGCCGGCCGCGCGGGTCCACGACCTGCGCCATGCCGGCCTGACCCTGGCCACCCAGTCCGGCGCGACCCTGCGCGAAGTCATGCGCCGGGCAGGACACAAGAGCAGCGACGCGGCCCTGATCTACCAGCACGCTGCGGCGGATCGGGACGCCGAGGTCGCCGCCCGGATGGCCAGCTCCGCCGGCCCGCCCAGATCCGTACGGGCACGCGAAGATCATTTCGCTGCCGACGAATTGAGGGGTCACCGCGCCGACCTGGGGTGATGAAGCGCGCCCGAAGGGATTCGAACCCCTAACCTTCTGATCCGTAGTCAGATGCTCTATCCGTTGAGCTACGGGCGCAGGCCCCGATTTCGGGCCGTCGGGAAGTGTACCGGCCGGGGTGGGTGGGGTCGAAAGGAGATCCGGACCCCGGCCTGCAGTCCGCTGCGGCGACCCGCGACGATAGGGGCCCTGACCTGGGCGGACGCCCTTGGAGCGGAGGCGGCGCAGTGGCGATACGAGCGGCGGACGTCGTGGCGGTGGCGGTCGGCGCCGCCAGTGGGCTGGCCATCGAGAACGCCGCCCGCAAGTACTTCCCGAACGCCCGCACCAACCTCGGCGCCGTCGGCCTGATGACGGCCGCCGCGATCTACCCGGCGACCCGCAGCGGCTCGCGGATCAGCCTCGCCTCCGCCCGGGAGCTGGGTGCCGTGGCTGCCACCACCGGCCTGATCACCAAGGCCCACCAGCGCGGCGGAATGACCGCCCGGGCGCTGATCGCCGCCGGCTGGGCCGCCCACGCGCTCTTCGACGCCCAACACGACCTGGGATCCGGCGGGCGCCTGCCGCGCTGGTACCCCGCGCTCTGCGCCGGTTACGACCTGGCCTTCGCCGCGGCTCTGCTCCGCCCGACGCGCACCCCCTGACGGTGCGGCCTCGGCAACAGCTGAGCGGCAGGGTTGAAACGCGTGACCTGACCGCCCGCAGGGCGGCGCGTCACTTCAGTTGCGACCTTGTCGCTCAGTGGTCGCTGCGATGGTGACGTGGCAGCTCCTGGGTCATTTCGAGCCGTAGTAGATGCCCAGCCCGATCCCGACCACGATCAGCGCTGCGATCACCGCGAGCGTGATCTTGATCCAGCTGTACGGGCGCTGGCCGTGCACTTCGCCGCTCACGCCGTTGACGAACACCTGGTACGGCTTGGCCTGGAACATCACGACCAGGAGGAAGATCGGCAGCAGCAGATGCCGGTAGGTCTGCTTGCTCCACGAGGTGTCGGCGCGGTGGATGCGCTGGTGGTCCCCGCCGATGTCGCTGCGGATCGCGTGGGCGATGTCGTCGTTCATCCGCGAGACGGCCTCGCCGTGGCAGACGTCGAGGTTCTTCTCGTACGAGCGTGACAGCGACCCGGCCAGGTACTCGGCGCGGAAGGCAACCGCGGCCTGGGTCGGCCACGGCTCGAGGTCGCGGAGGCGGTCCGGTTCGAGCGAGGACTCCGCGCCGACCGCTACGTCGTCGAACGGGACGTCGACCGCGCCGCGAACGTGGTGCCAGCGAATCCGGGTCTCGGTGCGCCGGTTCTGCCCGGAGCCGACGGTGACGGTGTAGTTGTCGCCGCGCTCGCCCTCGTAGTCGGTATAGCTCTGCGCGTCGAAGGTGAAGAAGGGCAGGTACACCCCGGAGAACGAGCCGGCCTTGGAGTACTTCTTGAAGTCGTTCGGGGCGAACCAGCGAGCGCCGATCCACTCCTTGACCTTGCCCTCGGCCGAAGGGGTGTCGATGCCGAACGGGACGACGCCGTCGACCGGCAGCCGGTTCGGGGCGTCCTTGATGTCGCTGCGCTGCACGGGGGTCGCGCAGAACGGGCAGCGGGTTGCGGTCAACGTGCCGATGAAGCCGATGTGCCCGTTGCAGTTCGGGCAGACCAGTTCCTTGGTCGGGGCCGCGTTCACGGTCTGCGCCTCGGCCGGCTTGCGCAGGTCCTCCAGCGTCACGAGCAGGTCCCGCTCGGCGGGCTGGTCGGCGGCGGCGTCGATCGGCTGCTCATTGCCGCAGCTCGGGCACTTCATCCCCGCCGTCGGCGGGTTGAAGACCAGCTGACCGCCGCAGCTGACGCAGGCGAAGTGCACCGTCGAGAGGGGATCTGACGAACCATCACCGAGCTTCGGCGGCGACGGCATGGCCGGCGGGCCGGGGATCGGGGGCGGCCCGGGTACGGGCGGCGGCGCGGGTCGGGGCGACGGCGAACCCGCGCCGGGC
>NZ_JACDFE010000310.1 GCF_013815995.1 Sporichthya sp. | reverse complement strand
GCGGGCCCCGGGCCGGCCCGGGCGCGCGGGTCGTCGGCCGACAGGTCGCGTCGGCGCTCGCTCGGTCGTCCCTGCCGGTTCGACGCCGGCCGCGCGACGCAACACCTCGGTCAGTTTGTCCGCGGCGGCGCACACCGCGGCGGCGTGCAACCGGCCCGGCTGCCGGCTCAGGCGGTCTATCGGACCGGAGACCGACACCGCGGCGACCACCCGGTTGTTGGGTCCGCGCACCGGCGCCGACACCGAGGCCACCCCGGCCTCGCGCTCGGAAACGCTCTGCGACCACCCTCGGCGGCGGACCGCAGCCAGTGTGGTGGCTTCGAACCGTGCGCCCTGCAGACCCCGGTGCAACCGCTCCGGCTCCTCCCAGGCAAGGAGGACCTGGGCGGCTGAGCCGGCGCTCATCGGCAGCGAACTCCCCACCGGGACGGTGTCGCGCAGGCCCGACAACCGTTCGGCCGCGGCGACGCAGATGCGGTGCTCACCCTGACGTCGGTACAGCTGCGCGCTCTCCCCGGTGATGTCGCGCAGATGCGCCAGCACGCCGGCGGCGGCGGCGAGCAACCGGTCCTCACCGGCCGCGGCGGACAGCTCGGCCAGCCGCGGGCCGAGCACGAACCGACCCTGCATGTCCCGGGCGAGCAGGCGATGATGCTCGAGCGCGACGGCCAGTCGGTGCGCGGTCGGCCGGGCCAGCCCGGTTGCCGTCACCAGGGACGCCAACGTCGCCGGGCCGGATTCCAGTGCGTTGAGCACGGCTGCGGCCTTGTCCAGCACGCCAACTCCGCTGGCATCGACCATCGCCGGTGAGCTAGTGTTGTCCATAACTTGATACTGTCGTCTCGCATAGTGAGATGCAAGGTGGACGGCGGAGTCATTCGAAAAACCTGCTGCGGAGGAGGACGCCATGGGACGAACCCTGGCGGAGAAGATCTGGGACGCGCACGTCGTTCGTCGTGCCGAGAACGAGCCTGATCTGATCTACATCGACCTGCACCTCGTCCACGAGGTGACCAGCCCGCAGGCCTTCGACGGCCTGCGGGCCGCCGGCCGCCCGGTCCGTCGCCCGGACCTCACGCTGGCCACGGAGGACCACAACACCCCGACCTTGGACATCGACAAGCCGATCGCCGACCCGGTCTCCCGCACCCAGATCGAGGCGCTGCGCCGCAACGCGGCCGAGTTCGGTGTCCGGATCCACTCGCTCGGCGACATCGACCAGGGCATCGTGCACGTCGTCGGACCGCAGCTCGGGATCACCCAGCCCGGCATGACGATCGTCTGCGGCGACAGCCACACCTCCACCCATGGCGCGTTCGGTGCCCTCGCCTTCGGCATCGGCACCAGTCAGGTCGAGCATGTGCTCGCGACGCAGACGCTGCCGCTGGACCCGCCCAAGACGATGTCCGTGACCGTTGACGGCACGCTGCCCCCGGGTGTGACGGCGAAGGACATCATCCTGGCCGTGATCGCCCAGATCGGCACCGGCGGCGGGCAGGGCTACGTCATCGAGTACCGCGGCGAAGCAATCCGCGCGTTGTCGATGGAGGGCCGTCTCACGGTCTGCAACATGTCGATCGAAGCCGGCGCCCGCGCCGGCCTGGTCGCGCCGGACGACGTCACCTTCGACTACGTGAAGGGCCGTCCGCACGCCCCCGCCGGCGCGGAGTGGGACGCCGCCGTCGCGGCCTGGCGTGAGCTCTACACCGACGACGACGCGACCTTCGACAAGGAGGTCACCCTCGACGCCTCGGCCCTCACGCCGTTCGTCACGTGGGGGACCAACCCGGGGCAGGGCGCACCGCTGGGTGCGAACGTGCCGGACCCCGCGACGATCGCGGACGAGAGCGAGCGGACCGCTGCCGAGCGCGCCCTGGAGTACATGGGCCTGACGGCGGGGCAGTCGCTGCGCGACATCACCGTCGACACCGTCTTCCTCGGCTCGTGCACCAACGGCCGGATCGAGGACCTGCGGGCGGCCGCCGAGGTGCTCCGCGGTCACCAGGTCGCCGAGGGGGTCCGGATGCTCGTCGTTCCCGGTTCGGCGCGCGTGCGACTGCAGGCGGAGTCCGAAGGTCTGGACACCGTCTTCAAGGAGGCGGGCGCCGAATGGCGCTTCGCGGGCTGCTCGATGTGCCTCGGAATGAACCCGGACACCCTCGCGCCGGGGGAGCGCAGCGCCTCGACCTCCAACCGCAACTTCGAGGGCCGGCAGGGCACGGGCGGGCGCACGCACCTGGTATCGCCGCTGGTCGCAGCAGCGACGGCGGTCACCGGCCACCTGTCCGCCCCCGCCGATCTCGCCGACGTGGAGCAGTGAGGAGATGACGATGGAAGCCTTCATCACGCACACCGGGCGGATGGTCCCGCTGCGTCGCAGCAACGTCGACACCGACCAGATCATCCCCGCGGTCTATCTCAAGCGGATCACCCGCGACGGATTCGAGGACGGCCTGTTCTCGGCCTGGCGTAATGACCCGGAATTCGTTCTGAACGCGCCGGAGCGCGCAGGCGCGACGGTTCTTGTCGCCGGACCGGACTTCGGCACCGGTTCTTCCCGCGAGCACGCGGTCTGGGCGTTGCAGAACTACGGATTCAAGGCCGTCATCTCCCCGCGCTTCGCCGACATCTTCCGCGGCAACTCGCTGAAAGGCGGTCTGCTCACCGTCGAACTGTCGCAGGACATCGTCGACAAGCTCTGGGAAGCGACCGAGAAGGACCCGCAGATCGAGGTGACGGTCGACCTGCAGACCCGCACCGTGTCGTGCGCAGACCTCGTCGTGCCCTTCGACATCGACGACTACACGCGTTGGCGTCTGCTCGAGGGCCTCGATGACATTGGTCTCACATTGCGCCACGAAGGTGACATCGGCACTTTCGAGTCAAATCGCCCACTGCACCTGCCGAAGGCGTTGCCGATCGCTGTGGGCGGCACGACGTAGCGAGCACGTTCGAGGTGCACAAGACCCTCGAAACCCTTATTGCGTAAGGGAATCGGGGGTCTTGTCGTTTCAGCGTCGGGGTGCGCGCACGGCGTGCTGCGTGCTCGAGTGGGCGTCACAAAGCTCGCTCCACTACCTCAACGCAAACGAAAACGCGTTGCGACACAACGAGGATTCGATAGCTAGGTGATTGTTTACACGGCCTGAGGGGCCTAACTTCTCCGTTGAGCCGGGCCTAGTGGTGCCCGTATCCGGCGTCGGAGGGACGCAATGAATAAGACGCAGCTGATCGATGAGCTGGCTACCAGATTCAGTGGCAACAAGAAGGCGGCTTCGCAGGCTCTCGACGCCGTCGTCGACACCATCACCCGTGCAGTTGCCCGTGGCGAGAAGGTCGGCATCACCGGGTTCGGTGTGTTCGAGAAGGTCGAGCGTCCCGCTCGAATTGCTCGCAACCCAGCCACCGGTGCTCAGGTGAAGGTGAAGAAGACCGCGGTTCCGCGCTTCAAGGCGGGCACCGGCTTCAAGGATGTCGTGAGCGGGGCCAAGAAGCTTCCGGCCGTCACCGTTTCCGCCATCGAGGCCGTCGCCGAGACCGCCAAGGCCTCGCCGACGGTGAAGCGGGTCGCGGCGGCTGTCGCGAAGAAGGCCCCGGCGAAGAAGACCGTGGTCAAGAAGGCCGTCGCCAAGAAGGCTCCGGCCCGCAAGGCTGCTCCGGCCAAGAAGGCTGCGGCCAAGAAGGCCGTCACCAAGAAGGCCGCCCCGGCGAAGAAGGCTCCGGCCAAGAAGGCTCCGGCGAAGAAGGCTCCGGCCAAGAAGGCGCCGGCGAAGAAGGCGCCGGCCAAGAAGGCGCCGGCGAAGAAGGCCGCCGCCAAGAAGGCTCCGGCCAAGCGCGCTCCTGCGAAGAAGGCCCCGGCCAAGAAGGCCGCCGCCAAGAAGGCCCCGGCCAAGAAGGCCGTCGCCAAGAAGGCCCCGGCCAAGAAGGCCCCGGCCAAGAAGGCTCCGGCCCGCAAGGCCCCGGCCCGCAAGGCCCCGGCCCGCAAGGCCCCGGCCAAGAAGGCCTGATTTTTCCAGGGTCCACCTGCACCTGCGCACCACCACAGCGCCGTCCGGCCCCTACGGGC
>NZ_JACDFE010000309.1 GCF_013815995.1 Sporichthya sp. | reverse complement strand
CCCCGGCCCGCTCCCAGGCCTGCGCGGCGACCTCGGTGAGCACGTCGGCCGGCAGGCCCGTGCGCTCGAGGTACTGCGCGGCGAGCAGCCCCATCGCCACGTCCTGGCCGAAGCCGACCGGACGGGCGAAGAAGGGCTCCGCGATCGAGGCGTAGTACGCCGCGACGTCGGACTCGCTCGGCTTGGAGTAGGCCACGATCAACGCGACCTTGGCGTTGCCCGCGGCCACCTTGTCGGCCGCGTAGGACAGGCCCCACAGGCCGTCCTCCTCGACCCGCGACTCCTCCTTGTGGTGCGCGCCCATGGCGCCGAGGAAGCCGCAGTTCGAGATGCTGCGCCCGTCGAGCACGTCGCTGCCGCAGTCGATCACGACGTCCACGTCGGCAATGCCGAGGCCGCTGCCGGCCAGGACGTCGGAGACCGCTGCGTAGATCAGGTCGACGTGCTGCTTGTCATCCCACGATTCGCGTAGCTGGGTCTGGGCCGTCGCGACGACGCCCACCCGGCTCAGGTCAGATCCGGTCATGGGCCGACCCTACACAACCAAACATACGTTTGGTAGACCCAGTTTCGAACCCTTCAGGACCGGTCGTCTCAGCCGTAGTCGTGGTAGCTGACGATCAGGCCGTCCTTGACGGTGTAGATCGTGCAGAGGTCGAGCTTGGCCACGTCGCCGGCGTTCTCGGCGAAGCCGGGGACGGCAGCCGCGGCGGTGCCGGTCCAGGTGTGGGCGATGACCGCGGTGTCGCCGTCGCTGTGCTCGGCCCGCCGGTTCTCGAACCGCTTGTCGGGGAAGGCACCCTTGAACGCGCCGAGTAGCCCGCCGAACGCCTCGCGTCCGCTGACCTCGACCCCACGGTTGTGGTGCACGACCTCGATGTTCTCGGCACACAGGGCAAGCAGGGCATCGTCGTCGCCGGCGTTGTACGCGTCGACGAAGGCATTGGCGACGCTGGCGGCATCCGCCATCGGGTCCTCCTGAAAAGTCGGGTCTGGTCGAGGTCATCGTTGACGTCCGGCGGGGTCCCTGTCTAGGCTCCCAAACGGTTGTTTGGTAAAACCTGCCCTCAGTCCCCAGGACGGTCATGGCCTTTTCCAGTCCGTACACCAGCTTCCGCTCGCTGCCGGATCTGCTGGAGCACCGGGCGATCGCCGATTCCGGACGTGTCGCCGTCCGGGTGCACGCCGTGCCGTACACCTACGGCGAGCTATGGGATCGGTCCGCCCGTGCGCATGGCTGGCTGGCCGGCGCCGGCGTGGGCCCGGGCGACAACGTCGCGCTGCTGATGCGCAACTCGGTCGAGTTCCTCGACGCCTGGCTGGCCCTGGCCCGGATGGGCGCGGTCGCGGTGCCGGTCAACACCGCCTCGGTCGGCGAGGCCCTCGCTCACACGCTGGAGCACTCCGAGTCCGTCGGCGTGATCGGCGACGCGGACCTGCTGCCCGCGATCGCCGCGGCCGGGGTGAAGCCGACCTGGCAGGTCGCGGTCGGAGGGGACTTCGACGGCGCGAGCCCGTTCGCTGACCTGATCGACCGGTCCAACCCGACGCCTCACCCCGTGCGCTGTGACGGCCTCGACCCGATGAACATCATCTACACCTCGGGCACGACGGGCATGCCGAAGGGCGTCGTGCTCGGGCACGGCAGCTACCTGAACACCGGCGGCTACTTCGCCCACCACCTCGGCCTGCACGCCGAGGACGTCCTGCACACCTGCCTGCCGCTGTTCCACTGCAACGCCCAGCAGACCACGCTGATGTCCGGGCTCGCCCTGGGCGCCGAGGTCGTCGTGGACCGCTCGTTCTCGCTGTCCCGCTACTGGGGCTGGATCAACGAGTCCGGCGCCACCGTCACGAACCTGCTCGGCGCGATGCTGGCGCTGCTCTCCAAGCGCGAGCCGGACGCAGCCGAACGCTGCGAGCGCCTGCGCTACGTCGTGGCGGCGCCGGTGCCGGAGGACCTGCACCGGCCACTGGAGGCGCGCTGGGGCGTGCGGATCGTCGAGGGGTACGGGCTGACCGAGACCGGGACGATGGCCTGCATCAACCCGCCGGACGACACCCGCTCGGGGACCATCGGGATTCCCCTGGAGCACAACGAACTGCGCGTGGTCGACGAGGAGGGCAACGACGTCGGCGACGACGTGCCCGGCCAGATCCTGACCCGGTCCCGCATCGAGGGCGCCTTCATGAGCGGCTACTTCAAGGCGCCGGAGGCCACCGCCGAGGCCATGGCGGGCGGCTGGTTCCACACCGGCGACATCGGCCGCCGCCGCCCGGACGGGTACTACGTCTTCATCGACCGCAGCAAGGACACCATCCGCCGGCGCGGGGAGAACATCAGCTCCTTCCTGGTCGAGAAGGCGGCGCTCGGGCATCCGGAGGTGGCCGAGGTGGCCGCCATCGGCGTCCCCAGCGAGCTGTCCGAGGAGGACGTGAAGATCGTCGTCGTCCGCCGGGCCGGGAGCACGCTGACCGAGGCCCAGCTCGCGACCTGGAGCGATGATCGGCTCGGCGACTTCATGCGGCCGCGGTACATCGAGTTCCGCGACGAACTGCCGCGCACCGAGACCGGGCGGGTGCAGAAGTACCTGCTGCGCCAGGACGGCGTGGGCGCCGGCTGGGACCGTGGCGACTCCCGCGCCCGGCGGGCATGATGGCGACTCTGGTCGCGTGGCGGGGCTATCCCCGCAACCTGATGCACCCGGCACGCAGCCAGAGTGCGGAACTCTGCGGAGGAGCACGGACATGACACTGAGCCCGCCCGACATCAAGGCGATCCTCGACGCCCTCGAGGCTTCCGACTGGGACTCCGCGACGGTCACCGTCGAGGGCGTCACCATCGCGGTGGCCCGCAACGGCGCCACCCCCGCGGGCGCTCCCGCCGCAGCCCCCGTCGCACCGCCCACCCCCGTTGCGTCCGAACGAACGAGCGCTATAGCGCCCGCTCCGTCGGACGCAACGCCCCCGGCAACGCCGCCAGCGGCCCCGATCGCCGGCGGACACGTCATCAGCGCCCCCAGCGTGGGCGTCTTCTGGCGCTCCCCGCGCCCCGGCTCCCCGCCGTTCGTCGAGGTCGGTCAGGCCGTCGCGATCGGGGACACCATCTGCATCGTCGAGATGATGAAGCTGATGAACAACGTCGTCAGCGACGTCGCCGGCACCGTGGTCGCGGTCCACGTCGAGAACGCCGCTCAGGTCGAGTACGGCGCCCCGCTGATCACCATCGCCCCGGCCTGAGCCCCCACCACTGGCTCATGCATGAGTGAGTGGTCGATTTTGGGGCCGAATCCGCCCGTAAATCGACCATCCACTCATGCATGAGCGAATGGTGGCGCGGCCTCAGAGGCCGAGCAGGACCGCGAGGCTCTCCTGCTGCCGCACCGGCGCCGGCAGCGCGGCGGCGACGGCGAGGGCCCGGCGGTAGAACAGGCCGATGTCGGCCTCCTCGGTGAACCCGATCGCCCCGTGGAGCTGGACGCTCTCGGCCCCGATCCGGCTCAGCACCGAGGCGGCCCGCATCAGCGTCGCTGCGATCAGGGCATCCGGGGGGCTGTCGCCGGGCTCGTCGAGGGCGGCCGCGCAGGCGAACACCAGCTCGTGGGCCAGGGCGAGGTCGGTCGCGAGATCCGCGCACCGGTGCTTCAGCGCCTGGAACGACCCGATCGGCTTGCCGAACTGGTGACGGGTCTTCAGATACTCGACGGTCAGGTCGAACGCCTGGGCCGCAGTGCCGATCATTTCGGCGGACAGCGCCACCGCAGCGGCGCCGAGGGCGGCATTCAGCGCGGCGGCGTCGAGCTCCAGCCGCCGGGCGGTGCACCCGGTGAAGGTCAGGTCGGCCAACGGCCGGGTGACGTCCGCGGTGTCGACGGCGCTCACGCTCAGGCCGGCGGCGTCGGTGGGCAGCACCCCGGCGAGCAGGCCGTCGGGGCCGGACGCCACCACGACGAACAGACCGGCGACCGCGCCGTCGAGCACCGCCGCGGCGGAGCCCTGCAGGAGGAGCGCGCCAGGCTCACCGACGGTGGCGCTCACTCGGGCGGTGCCCAGCGGCGGCACGCCGCGCGCGACCACCAGGGC
>NZ_JACDFE010000115.1 GCF_013815995.1 Sporichthya sp. | reverse complement strand
GCGCTGCTGCCCGGGTGGGCGCGGCGCGAGCTATGGCTGCCCCGGCTGCCCGGCGCGGACTCCACCGCGGTGCCGCTCGGCGGGCACGCGCTGGTGCGCGGAATCCGCTGGGCCATGCGCTGACGCCCGGCTTGTCCGGTTCGCGCGTGACCCCGAACACGGCCCCGGGTGAAAGCGTTTCGAGACCTGGGCCGGCGGGCAGATTTCGGCCATGGGATTACTACTGTGGATCGTCGCGGTGCTGCTGGTCGTCGGCGGCGCCATCAACTTGATGCAGGGCCAGATTCTGTTCGGAGTACTGCTGATCGTCGTCGGCCTCGCCGTCGGCCCCGGTGGCTACTCCATCTTCAATTCGCGTAGCGCACGAGCTTGACCTTCTGAAAGCCCGTCATATTTTCGGCTGACCCCGGCACTCCCGCCCGAGTGCCGGGGTCTCTTCTTGCCCTGAATCGCCTCGCGACGGTGCGGTCTACTCATCTGTGCCGGGACCCGGCCACCTCAGGCGGCGCCTGCACCGGCTCGCACCGGCCGGCGCGCCGGTCGCCCAGCTGGACCAGCAGGGTGATGCTGCGGTGCGTGAGCTCGACGAGGACCGCTCCCCCGGCCCCGAGGACGCCGGCGATCGCCAGGCGCAGCGGCGTGACGTCGAGCAGGAACACGTCGTGCCCCAGCGGCGGGATCGCGACGATCAGCGCGACGGCACCCGACATCGCGCCCACCAGCGCCAGCTTCCACCCAGTCAGCGGGCGGGCCAGGACGAGCAAGGATCCTGGCGACTCGCTCGGTGCGTCCGCATCTCCGGTCCCGCCCCCGATTCAGCACGTACCGCTGGGCAACGGTAACCCGGCGTCCCGGGGCCACACGACTGCCGGAGCTGGAGGCCGTACCGGTCGACAACGAACTCGATGATCGCGTTCCTGCCTCGCCGAACGGGGAAGGATGCCAGCAAGCGGCACGCCCGCCGCTCCCACGGAAGAGGACCAATGAGCGGCCAGGACCATGCCCACGTTCCCCCCACCACCACCGACGCCGGGATGCCGGTCGCCAGTGACGAGCACTCGCTGACCGTCGGGCCGGACGGCCCGATCGTGCTGCACGATCACTACCTGATCGAGCAGATGGCCGCGTTCAACCGGGAGCGGATCCCCGAGCGCCAGCCGCACGCGAAAGGCAGCGGCGCCTACGGCACGTTCACGACCACCCACGATGTCAGCCGTTATACCAAGGCCGTCCTGTTCCAGCCGCAGACGCAGACGGAGATGGTCGCCCGGTTCTCCACCGTGGCCGGTGAGCGCGGCAGCCCCGACACCTGGCGTGACCCCCGCGGCTTCTCGCTGAAGTTCTATACGCCCGAGGGCAACTACGACATGGTCGGGAACAACACCCCGGTCTTCTTCATCCGCGACCCGCTGAAGTTCCAGCACTTCATCCGCTCGCAGAAGCGGCGCGCGGACAACAACCTGCGCGACCACGACATGCAGTGGGACTTCTGGACCCTCTCCCCCGAGTCCGCGCACCAGGTGACCTGGCTGATGGGCGACCGCGGCATCCCGCGGACCTGGCGGCACATGAACGGCTACTCCAGCCACACCTACATGTGGGTCAACGCCGCCGGCGAGCAATTCTGGGTGAAGTACCACTTCATCACCGACCAGGGCGTCGAGTTCTTTACCCAGGACGAGGCCGATCAGATGGCCGCCGTCGACACCGACTACCACACCCGGGATCTGTGGGAGCACCTCCGCGACGGGCAGTACCCGTCCTGGACGCTGAAGGTGCAGATCATGCCCTTCGAGGACGCCCGCGGGTACCGGTTCAACCCGTTCGACCTGACCAAGGTCTGGCCGCACGGGGACTATCCCCTGATCCCGGTCGGGACGATGACCCTGAACCGCAATGTGACGGACAATCACGCGGAGATGGAGCAGGCCGCCTTCGAGCCGAACAACCTGGTCCCCGGGATCGGCCTGAGCCCGGACAAGATGCTGCTGGCCCGCGGCTTCTCGTACTCCGACGCGCACCGCGCGCGCCTGGGCGTGAACTACAAGCAGATCCCGGTCAACCGGCCGCACTGCGAGGTCAACAGCTACAGCAAGGACGGCGCGATGCGGATGGACTCCGTCCGCGACCCGGTCTACGCCCCGAACTCCTACGGCGGGCCTCTTGCCGACGCCGAGCGCTATCCCGACCAGGCCGTTTGGGCCACCGACGGCGAACTGATGCGCCGGGCGTACTCCCTGCACGCGGAGGATGACGACTGGGGCCAGGCCGGCACGATGGTGCGCGAGGTCCTGGACGATGCGGCCCGGGACCGCCTGGTTGACAACATCGTCGGGCACCTGCTGAACGCGGTCAGCGAACCGGTGCTGCTGCGCGCCTTCGACTACTGGCGCCACGTCGACAAGAACCTGGGGGACAAGGTCGAGGCCGGCGTCCGGGCCAAGCAAGGCGAGATGGACCCCAAGGCCGCGAAGCAGGCCAACCCGGCCCGGGACTCGGCGCAAGCCAAGGCCTGATCAGCCGGGAGCCGAACCGCCCCGACCGATGATCGGGGGGACGATCGGGGCGGCGCGCCGTGGAGGACCAGGGTCGGTTGGGTGAGGCGCGGAGCAAGACCCGTTCCTGACCGGTTGGGTAGCAGGGTCCACCCGCGTCGGATCCGTTGGCCGTGCGGATAGGGACTTTTCGCCCTGCCCCGCGGGGTATCGGAGGACGACGGTGTCCTCGTGAGGGCTCGCGGAAAGCTCCCGAGCCTCGCGAGGAGGTGAATCTCATGATGGATTGGGGCAACAGTGGATGGGGCCCGGTGACTGGGTCGCCATGGGCGCCCTGATGATCCTGTGCTTGGGCGGACTGATCGCCCTGGGCGTGTGGGTCAGCCGCAGCCTGCGGTCAGACCGCGGCCAGACGCCAGTTGATCGCGCCGACACGCTGCTGGCCGAGCGTTTCGCCCGTGGCGAGATCGACGGTGCGGAGTTCACCCGAAGCCGTGAGCCGCTGCACACCGGCGGCTCGTCCTCGTCGCGTAGCGGGCGGTGAGCACGATGGGCAACTACCTTCCGCTGCTGATCATCTTGGCCCGCCCGCTGATGATGATCTTCATGATGGAACAGCGTCCTCGTGCACGCGCAACCCTGACCACCCCCGCACCGCACTGGAGACGACACTCCCTTTGACACACCTCGAGCCCGAGGCCAACGGCTTCACGGCGCCCGCCGGTACAGGTGCGGTCGCCGGTGCCGTATTCCGGGAGGACCACGCAACGAAACCGACGGGTCGACGCGTTCCCGCCGGCTCTTGGCCAGCGTATGCAGCAGCGGCGGTGGCGTTTGTGTTTGCGGGCGTGAGCTTCTACTGGGCTGCCGGCGGGATGGCTGGAGTACACACACTGGGCGGCCCCATCGAGAAGATGGCCACGGCGCGCGACGCCACGTTCGTGACGATCCTGTGGGCCATGGCCATCGGGAAGGTCGCCGGCGGCGTGCTGGCCATGGCATTGATCCGGCGCTGGGTGCGCAGGATTCCCGGGCGCTGGCTTCTGCGAGCCGCCTGGGGCGCCGCGGCCCCATTGGCACTCTACGGTGGACTCCAGACCGCCTCCGTCGCGCTGGTGCGATTCGACATCATCACCCCTGACGAACCCGTTGCCTCCAGCGTGCTGTGGTGGCGGCTCCTGCTGTGGGAGCCATGGTTCCTCCTCTGGGGCGTCCTCCTTGGCCTCGCCGCCCGGAATGCCGGAAGACGGTGGGACTTGCGCTGAACGGCGAGGTCATGCACGGCACATTCCCGACAAACCCGGATGGCGGCGCAGGCTAGGGCGATGAACCACAACAAGCTCGGCCTCACCATCGGAGCCTGCGGCGGCGCTGCGTTCGTCTTCGCCCGCCGTCCGACCCCAGTGGTCCATGCGCCCTGACCGACTGATCTGGTCCCTCGTCCTGGTGGCCGTCGTCGCATCCTGCTCGTCGGCATCGGCAGTGGGCAACGGCTCGACCGACCGCGCGGCCGAGCGGCTGATGCGACAGCTCAGCTCACCGCACCAGAGCTCCGCCGAAGGCCTGACCCGCGCGGCGGTCTACTTCACCCGCAATGAAGCCGAAAGTGCGGTGCTCGAGGCCGAGCAGCTGAAGCCGGGGAAGATCGAGGATCCGCTGGCCCGCATGGTGTTCCGCTTTCACGACCCGGGCTCGCTGAGCGGCTTCAGCCGGTCCGATCCGGTGACTGCGTGCTACGAGGCGCGCTTCAACTACTACGGCGTGGTAGGCAGCGCACATCGGGTGAGCTGCCCGAAGCTCGCGCAGCCGCTGACACCTTGATCGGGCGCTTGCTCGCGATCACGTTCGCGCGCGAGCGCGCTGGGCAGTGGCTCGAAGATCCGGGTGCCGGGCCGCGGCGCGATCGCCGCCGCGTTCGATCACTTCGACACCCGCGCCGGCGGCGATCCCAATCTGCACACCCACCTGGTCATCGCCAACAAAGTCCAAGGCCCCGACGGGCAATGGCGCGCGGTCGATGGGCAGGTCCTGCATCAAGCCGCCGTCGCGTGCTCGGAGATCTACGACACGACGTTCGCCGACCTGCTTGCCACCCGATTGCCCGTCAGATTCGGCTACCGCGACCGCGGACCGCGGGCCTACGAACTCGACGGCATCGGTGATGACCTTCCTGGGGCGTTCTCCGCGTTCATGGGGGTGTGATCACCTGACCTGGCCCCGGTAGTCGGCTGCTGATTTTTGGCCCCGAGGGGGCCCCGGTCGCCTACCCGAATCCCGTCCACGTGATTCGGGGCCCCGACCGGCATCCCCGCAGGTGGGACGCGGTGCGGCATGGCAGGATGGACGGACCCCGCCCTCGTAGCTCAGGGGATAGAGCACCGCTCTCCTAAAGCGGGTGTCGGCAGTTCGATTCTGCCCGAGGGCACCACCTCTGAGCTGCATATATCCGTTCCTCAAGACCTCCGATCAGAGCTTGTGGGAATGGAAATGGGAATGAACGAGCGTACGCTGCCGTCATGGCGACGAAGAAGCGTCGAGCGCGAGGGCACATCGAAGAGCGGCCAAATGGTGCGTTCCGGGCCATCGTCTTTGCCGGCGCGGACGCGATCAGCGGCAGGGACCGGTACATCAAGCGCACGGCGCCAACCCGGGGTGAGGCCGAAAAGCTGCTCACCAAGCTGCAGAACGAGGTCGACGAGCGTCGGCATTCGCGGGCGTCGATCACGGTCTCTGCCGCCGTCGAGCAGTGGCTGGAGGTCACCCGTCACGAGGCGAGCACCCGCGAGCGCTACGACCAGCTGATCCGGCTGTACATCAACCCGGTCCTCGGCAAGCTGCAGCTGGCGGCGTTGGATCCCGAGACGCTGGAAAAGCTGTACGCCCGGTTGCTCAACTGCCGCGAGCTGTGCAACGGCCCGACGCGCGCGTCTCACGAATGTGCGCCGCTGTCGCCCAACACGGTGCGCAAGATCCACTTCATCCTGCGGGCGACACTCGACCGCGCCGTGCGCTGGAACTACGTCGCAGTGAACGGCGCAGCCTTGGCCCAGGCACCGGCCTTCGGCCGCAGCGAGCCGGATCCGCCGACGGCGGAGGAGGCGCGTGCGCTGCTGGACGAGGCCGCTCGCGACCCGGAGTGGGCGCTGATGCTCTTCCTCACGATGACCCTCGGCTGGCGCCGAGGGGAGATCTGCGCCCTCCGCTGGTCCGACGTCGATCTGGCGGGAGCGTCCATCACCATCGAACGCAGCCACTGGGGGCTGTTGGAGAAGAAGACAAAGACCAATCAGCGGCGCCGGGTCGCTCTCGACCCCTACGCGGTCGAGCAACTAACCGCCTACAAGGATCGATGCGCGGTGGAATGCGCGGCGATCGGCGTCCGACTGTCCGTGGACGCCTTCGTGTTCTCCTCGGCACCGGATCGAAGCACCCCGCTGCTCCCCCACAGCATCACCCAGCGGTACGGCCGGCTGGCGACGACCGTCGGGTTGCGCAGCAAGCGGCTGCACTCTCTCCGGCACTACTCCGCCTCCGAGCTGATCGCCTTCGGCGCCCGCCAGGCGCGAAGTGCCCAATCCCGCCCCACCCAGCCCTGGCTACACTTCCCCTGTGGACTTCTCGCGGATCACGGTCGATCACCAGATCATGGGCGGCGTGCCCTGCATCCGAGGCACCCGCATCCCGGTCACCCGCATCGTGAAGATGGTGGCCGCCGGGGAGACGCCCGACGCAATCGTCGCTGAATTCCCCCAACTGTCCACCGCTGACGTGCACGAGGCACTGCTGTACGCGGCTGCCGCAGTCGCCGAACGAGAGCTTCCGCTGCGCCCGACGGCATGAACTTCCTCGTCGACGAGTGCCTGTCGCCGACGATCGCAGCAGTTCTGCGGAACGCTGGCCATGACGCCGTCCACGTGAGCGTTCTCGGCATGGCCGGCCAGTCGGATGACGCGGTCATGGCAGCGGCCCGCGTCAGGAATTGCGTGGTGGTGTCCGCGGACACCGATTTTGGTGAACTTCTCGCGCGAACCAACGCGCCGTTACCGAGTGTGGTCCTCTACCGCGGCCGTGAGGTGGCACCCACTGTGCTGGCAGAACTGCTGTTGGCGAACCTGGATCAGTTCGACCAAGCGCTCGAGCACGGCGCGATCGTGGTGATCCTCGACGACCGGATCCGGGTGCGCGCCCTCCCCCTTGGCACGGACCGGGAGCAGGGGTAGTCCCCCGGATCCGACCGTTCAGAACATGCGCTCCCCCACCCGCGCCCCTTCCCGTGGCATGAAACGTGGCATGAAACCACGGCAACCACAGTCGTCCAGGGAGGTTGTAGAGGGTCGGAGTGCAACCGCAGGAGGTTGTAGAGGGCAGGGTCAACGATGTCGACCGTCCTCCTGATATGTAGGCGACTCCTGTCAAGTGGCAGGGCGAGGCGCCCGCCCCGCGTTGTCGGGGCGGGCGCCTCTGGCTTCGTCGAGGTCCCGTTGGAGAGCGTGTCGTTGGCGACGCGCGGTCAGACTGATATGCGCGGGTTGATTACCGCAGGACGGGGTTTCGGCAGGAGCGGACCGCTTGTCTAATCATCGAGCGTGGCCATTTTGAAGGGGCCGCTCATAGGAGGGCCGCGGGTCGCTCCACGCGCTGCTTCCTCTGGTTCGGCGACGAAGCCGGCTCAGGTGCGCTACTCCTCGAGTACGGCCAGGGACCAGCACCAGCCAGCCAGCTCCCGCGCGATCGCGACGTTGGCGATCACGTGCCGTTTGTGGCGGGCGTCGAAGGCGTTCCAACGCGCGTGCAGCCGCTGGTTGCCGGCATCTCCACGCGCACGCGCCGCCGGCGGAGCGAGTTCCCACCGAGCGCGCAGGGCCTTGCCGGCGCGATAGCGGGGTCGGTGGTGCCAGGCCGCCTCGACCAGCAGTCGTCGGGCATGGGTGTTGCCGGTCTTGGTGATCGAGCCTTGGACCCGGGACTGCCCAGAGGAATGCTCGGAGGGAACGAGACCGACGAAGGCGGCGATGGTGTTGCCGGCGAAGCGGTGCCAGTCCCCGATTTCGACGGCCAGCGCAAGCGCGGTCAGATCACCGATCCCGCGCAGGCAACCAATCCTGCGCACCAGCGGGGTGAACTCGCTGTTCGCGGCCGCCTCGGCGATGGCCGCGTCGAGTCGATCCCGGCGGGCCTTGACCGCCAGGACGGCCTCGTAGTTTGACTCGAACGTCGTCTGCAACGCACGCGAATCGAATCGCTGCCGACGCAACCACACGTTGTGAGTCACGGTCCACGCATCGCCGCCGGAATACACGATCCCCTGACGCAGCAGGAATTTGGAGACCCGATGCCGAGCCCGCATCAGGTCCCCCCGAGCGTCCTCGCGGGCCCGCACCAGATCGCGGGCGTTCTCCTGATCGACAGTGGGAACCGCCACCGCGGTGAACTCATCCAGGCGCAGCAACCGGGCCAGATGCACCGCATCCCTGGCGTCGGTCTTGACCCGATCACCGCTGGGCCGCTGCAGCTTCGACGGCGCCACGACCTCACACCGAACCCCGGCCGCGCCCAAGAACCGCGCCAGACCGAACCCGGTCGGACCAGCCTCATAAGCGACCGCGACCGGTCCTTGCAGGCCACCGAGCCACGATCGGACGTGCTCGTGCGACGGGGTCAATCTCGCTTGGACAAGCTCGCCCGTCACACCGTCGATCGCCGCCGCGACAACCGATCGCGCGTGCACGTCCAGGCCGACACTCGTACGCTCTGTGAACACCGGGGCCTCCCACGAATGCTGGATAGGCCGAGCAGGCAGCCCCTGCTCGGTAACCCACGAATCTCGTGAGCGAGGCCCCGGCCCGCAACCGGCCCTGATGAGCCGGTCGCCACATACCGTCTAAAGCGGGTGTCGGCAGTTCGATTCTGCCCGGGGGCACGCCGCCGTGATTCCTTTGGCCGGGCCTGCTTGCCCGATCAGGAATGCTCGCCGGGCTTCGGCGTAACCCTCGCGGCACTCCGCGGTGCCGCGGCGTTTGCTGGCGATCTCCTCATAGGTGCTGTGCTCGTCGCTCATCTCAAAGTCACCTCCCGTTCGTAGGAGTCATGGGCAACGCCGTGGTCGATGCGCAGGTTTTCTGTGCCCGCAGGGCGCGTTTGCACAAGCCCAGGAGCCTGTAGAGGGAAGGGTCAACGATGTCGACCGTCCTCCAAACTAGGGTGGAGACATGGGCTTGTTCGAGAACCCGCGCTGGGAGCGCCCGGCGCCGGAGCAACCGTCGATGGCGATCGGCACGCTGCCCCGACAGCGCGTGGCGCTGCCCTGCGGCGAGGTCACCTATCTGCGACACGGAAGCGGGCCGCCACTGCTGCTGGTACACGGAGTCCCCACGTCGGCCCGGCTCTGGGAACCGCTTCTGGGCGACCTCGGCCGCGACTACGACTGCATCGTGCCCGACCTGCTCGGCCTCGGGAAGTCCCGCCCGAACGCCGGGGCCGACCTGTCCAGCCCCGGCCAGGCCGACATGCTCGCCCAACTGCTCGACGCACTCGGGATCGACGAAACGCTGCTCGTCCTGCACGACCAGGGCGGCGCGCACGGGATGCAGATGATGAAGCGGGCCGGCGAGCGGATCCGCGCTGTCGCGTTCAGCGACGTCGTCTGTTACGACAACTGGATCGTGCCGGCCATCGCGGTGCTGATGACCCTCGCCAAAGCGCCACGCCCGCTCGGGGTGCTCGGACGCACCCGGCTCGCCGAGATCCCGTTCACCAAGGTCTGGCCGTTCAAGCAGACCTTCGTGCGCGGGCCGGTACCCACCGCGCTCGCCGACGACTGGTTCGCCCAGCTACGCGCCGGCGGCCCCGACCTGGACGCCTGGTGCCGCTACATCTGCGCCCAGTCACCCCGGTACACGATCGACGCGGTACCCACGCTCAGGTCCTGGACGAAACCTGCGTTCGTGATGTGGGCCGGCCACGACATCTTCCTGATGCCCTCCTGGGGAGCCCGGCTGGCCGCCGACCTACCGACCGCGCCGAACGACCCGGTGCTGCTGCCGTTCGCCGGGCACTACTACCACGCCGACGTGCCCCGCACCGCCGCTCGCGTACTCGGCGAGTTCCTGTCGACCGTCCCGGACTGACCGCGGCGGGAACCGGGCCGGACTCTTGTCGGCCGCGGTCGGCCTGTTGGTAGTGCTGGCGCGATGAAGTACAAACGGCGGAGCTTTCGCTGATCAGGTGGTTACACGGGGAGCTTTGGCGCTGATCTCTTCGTATGTGTCCTGAGCGGTCGTCAGGGCGATCTTGAAGTAGATCTCCAGTGATGTACGGCTGTGCGACGCCGTTCACGTCAGCGCAATCGGCATGCCCCCGCCGTCCACGACCGCCTGTGCGGCTATGACTCCACAGCCAGGGACCGGGTCGCGCCAGTCGACCCGTTCGCCACCGGGGGGCGGCATCACGTGCTGGTCGTGCTCGCGATCAGCGTCCATGTGCGGCCCCCGTCTGCGGAGGAGAACACTCCTGTCTCGGTGGCGGCGAGGAAGTCCGTGTCGGAGATAGCAGTGAACGCCTCGGGGCCACCGTCCAGCCGTCCGGACCGCGACCACATGTCACCCGATCGCGTCCAGATCGTGCCGGACGGGTCGACGCCCGCCAAAGATGAGCGACCGGCGGCAGAGGGCCCTGAGGACCCTCCGGTGCGCGGATGGTCGGCAAACACCAGCGCCACCGGCGGTTGCACCTGTGCCGGGGCGAAGCTGACACCGCGGTCGGTGCTCTCCAGCAGACCCTGCGCGCCGGTGGCCAGGACGCGCCGCGGATCCGTCGGGTCGACGCTGAGATCGGCGACATCCAGCGTCGCGCCACGCTGCCAGGAGGCGCCTGCATCCTCGCTGCGCAGCACCGTACCGGAGCCGGAGTCCCAGCCGTACACAGTTGACCCAGTGGCGGTGAGCGCGTGGAAGTCGACCTGGCCTTCCAAGGAAAGCGCCGTCCACGTCTGGCCGCGATCGGTGCTGCGGATCATGCCCAGATTGCCCGGCCCCCCCGACCCCGGGGCGGAGTGACCACTGCCGAGGAACAGGTCCGGGCCGGCGATGGTGAAGCCCATCGTGTCCTGGACACGGTCCGCAACGCGGACAGGATCCTTGCCGGGCTCGAGGCGGAAGAGCCCGTAATGGGTGGCCGCATACACCCCGCCGTCACCCGTATTACGCCCAAGCCCGTGGACATGACCGAAACCGGGATCCTCATCGGCTGCCGCCGTCGACGCACCCGAATCGGAGGAGCCGCCGCAGCCGGCGAGGAGAACGACGACGGCGACAGCGGCCGTCAGCAGGCGTCGCATGGAACTCCTCAAACGTCGCCGAGAGAATCCGGCAACGTACCGCTGGAGAGCACGACCGATCGAGCCGGGTTGAGCGCGCGCACCATGTCCACCTTCGCCCGCAACTCCGCCAGCTCAGCGCGCTGCATTGATTCGGCGGGCGAGGACGCGGCCGATCCGCCCGGGGAGGCCATGGCACAGCGGCCTTGCCGCATGGGGCGCACACAGCAGAAATAGGTCAGCAACCCGGCCAGCACCGTTGCCGTCAGGGGCAGGACCAGCGAGGTCATCTAGTGGTTCCCTTCGGCGTGGCGCCGCGAGCAGCATCGCGCTGGGCAGCCTCCAGCTGATCGATCTGGGCGCGCAGGCTGGCGATCTCGTTCGCCGTGTCGGGCGAGGGAAATTGCGAGTGGGGGGAACCCGCGTTCGCGGGGCCTGCGTCCTGGTTGCGGCCTTTGCCGCGCATCATCAACCACATCATGGCGCCCATGCCGACGGGGCAGGCGAGCACGGGCAGGAGGTAGAGGAGCTGTTGCATGACTGGTTACTCCTTCGCTGGGGTGGCAGTGCTCTGTCGGTCCTGCGCGCGCTCGGGCCAGGAGCAGGTCATCCCGCCCACCGCGAACTCCCGCCGAGCAACGCCCGGGGGCGGAGGCCGGAACCGCGGTGCCGTCGCGGCCTCAGGCACGGGCCACCGCCCTGACCGGGTCGGCACCGAGGCCCATCTCGGCCGGCGTCGCCTCACCGTCCGCGCCGGTGGAGGGCGCCGCGCGGAAGGTGTGCTTGTCGAACTTCAGGGCCTCCATCAGCTCATCGACGATCTCGCCCGTCCTGCCCTCCCGCATCGCCGTGGCCACGCACGTCTCGAGGTAGCGGCGTAACATCAGCCGGCTCGCCCCCTCCAGCAGCAGCGCCGAGTAGCCCGGTGAGTCCGGACTGGGTCAGGCGGAAAACGGAGGCTCGACCGACCGGCTCTGAGCTCACCAGTTCGCAGTCGCGCAGGCACGCCAGGTGCTTGGAGACCGTGGATTGGGCCAGACCCAGCTCGTCGACCAGATCGACTACTCGCGCCGGCCCGCCGGCTAGGTGCGCCGGTGGCGGGCCCGATTCGCCGAGGCGGGTCCGGCCGGGCGTCGGGGTGATCGCGAAGGGCCGGGGGCGTAAGCCGTGGTTGCCCGAAGGGACCGTGGCGAAGGTGTTGCGCGTGACCTTGGGCTCCAGTGTCTTCGATCGACTGGGCGACCCCGCCGGCAGGCCATCGAGGCCGTTCGGCCGACCGGGATCAGATCCGGGGCCGCGTCGAGGACCTACTCACCTCTCTCGGCTTATCACTGCCCGACCGGGCCGGCGTGGCCGCCGGGACGGGCAACGGCCGCCCGTCGCCCGGGTCGAGGTGCCCGGTGACCCACTCCACCACGCGACGCACGAAGACCACCCGGTTCGTGGTGCCGGCCAGTTCATGCCCCTCGTCGGGGAAGAGCAGGAAGTCGTGCGGGGCACCAAGTCGCCGCAGTGCGTCCACCACCTGCTGCGCCTGCCCGACCGGGACGTTCGTGTCGTGCCCGCCGTGCACCACCAGCAGTGGCGCGCGCACCCGGTCGATGCGGTGGATCGGTGAGAGCTCCTGCAACAGGTCGGCGTCGGCGACCGGGTCGCCGTACTTGGTGACCGCGGCCTGGGCGATCCACGGTTCGCTGTCCCGGTAGAAGGTGTGGAAATCCGCCATCCCGCAGACGTCGACGCCGACCGCGAACAGCTCCGGGTGCCACACCAGGGCGGCCAGGGTGAGATACCCGCCGTAGGAGCGGCCCATCACCCCGACGGCCTCGGGACGCGCACAGCCGACCTCGACCAGATGGTGCACGCAGTCGGCCACGTCGTCGATCGCGCCGAAGCGCCCGGCCAGGTTGTCCGCGGTGCGGAACACCCGGCCGAACCCCGACGAGCCACGGACGTTGAGGGCACACACCGCGACGCCGGTGGCGACCAGCGACTGGAACAGCGAGTTGTAGACCGGCCGCTCCTGCGCCTCCGGCCCGCCGTGCAGGTAGAGCAGGGTGGGCCACGGCCCGGGGTCGGCGGGCGCATACAGCCAGCCCGAGAACGGCGTGCCGTCACGGCCGACGAAGTCCATTTCATGAGGCTGCGTCAGATCGCACCGTAGGACCAGAGCCGGGCCGGCCCCGGGCGAGGCGTGCACGACCGGGGTCTCCCGGCTGCTGACGTAGCGGAACGATTCCCGGACCAGGTCGCCCGACCAGACGCCGCGCGGGTCCGACCAGCTCATCCCGGTGAACAACAGCCGGGTGCCGGTGGGGTCCAGCCGCAGGTCGTCCAGGACCGGGCGTGGTGGCTCGGCGACAGCTTGGTGCTGATGGGTCGTCAGGTCAATTGTGCTCAGCGCGGACGACCCGCCGCGCACGACCCACAACAGGGCTGCGCTGGTCCGACCCGGCGTGCCCGCCACGGCCTGCAGTTCGGCGTCGGCCCGCTCCGCGAGCACCCGTGGTGGCTCCCCAGGCGCGGCCAGCACCAGCGCCGCGCGATCCCGGCCCACATCGCTGCGCACCAGCACCGAAACGCCGTCCCCGCCGAACATTCCGGAGTCGTCGGTGCCCGGCCCCACGCCGGTGTCCACCGCCGTTTCGACGCCGGTGGCCCGGTCCAGCACCACCAGCCGGCGGGCGTCGCGACCGCCGCGGCGCAGCAGCGCCGAGCGACCGTCGTCACTGAGGTCCACCAGCCACTGCAGCGGGCCGGAGGCCACCGGTTCCCGCTCACCGGTTCGAGGGTCGACCAGGACCGCCTCGGAGATCTCCCGGGTCTCGGTGACCAGCACCCGCCCGTCCGCGGCCCACCCCTGCCACGGACCCGCGCCGATCTCGGCGGTGCTGGCCACGCC
>NZ_JACDFE010000308.1 GCF_013815995.1 Sporichthya sp. | reverse complement strand
GCCGAGGCCGACCCCGACGCGACCGCGCTGGGTGCGCGAGCCCCGGTGTCCTACCGTGGCGAGACCGCCCGCGCGGTCGCCGACATCAAGGCCTGGCTGGCCGACGGCTGGTCGGTGGTCCTGGTCGCGGCCGGCCACGGCACCGCGCAGCGCACCGTCGAGGTGCTCGCCGCGGAGTCCCTGCCGGTGCGTCTGGTGGACGAGATCGCCGGGTCCCCCGAGCCGGGGATGGTGCTGGTCACTTGCGCCGAACTCGCGACCGGCTTCCTCGACGAGGCGCGCAAGCTCGCCGTGCTCACCGAGACCGACCTGACCAGCCGGGCCGGGGTGTCCACCAAGGACATGCGCGGCCGGATGCCGAGCAAGCGGCGCAGCATGGTCGACCCGCTGCAGTTGCGGCCGGGCGATTTCGTCGTGCACTCCCAGCACGGCGTCGGCAAGTACGTCGAGATGGTGCAGCGCACCGTCGGTGGCGCCACCCGCGAGTATCTGGTCATCGAGTACGCCGCGTCCAAGCGCGGCCAGCCCGGCGACCGGCTCTACGTCCCCTCCGACGCGCTGGAGTCGGTCACCCGCTACGTCGGCGGCGAGGCCCCGGCGCTGCACCGCCTCGGCGGCGCGGATTGGCAGAAGGCCAAGGGCCGGGCCCGCAAGGCGGTCAAGGAGATCGCCGGCGAGCTGATCCGGCTCTACGCCGCCCGGATCTCCGCGCCTGGGCACGCCTTCGGGCCGGACACCCCGTGGCAGCGCGAACTCGAGGACGCGTTCCCTTACGTCGAGACCCCGGACCAGCTCGGGGCCATCGACGAGGTCAAGGCCGACATGGAGAAGCCGTACCCGATGGACCGGGTGATCTGCGGCGACGTCGGCTACGGCAAGACCGAGATCGCGGTGCGCGCGGCGTTCAAGGCGGTGCAGGACGGGATGCAGGTCGCGGTGCTGGTGCCGACCACGCTGCTCGCGCAGCAGCACTTCGCGACCTTCTCCGACCGGTACGCGCCGTTCCCGGTGAAGGTGAGCAACCTGTCCCGATTCAACACGCCGGCCGAGACTACGGCGGTCGTCGAGGGACTGGCCGACGGCAGCGTCGACGTCGTCATCGGAACCCACCGTCTGCTCTCCCAGACGACTCATTTCAAGAACCTCGGCCTGATCATCGTCGACGAGGAGCAGCGCTTCGGCGTCGAGCACAAGGAGCAGCTGAAGAAGCTGCGCACCCATGTCGACGTGCTGACCATGTCGGCAACCCCGATCCCGCGGACCCTGGAGATGTCCATCACCGGCATCCGGGAGATGTCGACCATCCAGACCCCGCCGGAGGAGCGTCACCCGGTCCTGACCTTCGTCGGGCCCTACCAGGACAAGCAGATCCAGGCCGCCATCCGCCGCGAGCTTCTGAGGGAGGGTCAGGTATTCTACGTGCACAACCGGGTGGAGTCGATCGAGCGCGCAGCCAAGCGGCTCTCCGAGCTGGTGCCCGAGGCCCGGATCGCCACCGGGCACGGGCAGATGAACGAGCACACCCTCGAGCAGGTCATCGTCGACTTCTGGGAGAAGCGCTTCGATGTCCTGGTCTGCACCACGATCGTCGAGACCGGCCTGGACATCTCCAATGCCAACACGTTGATCGTGGAACGCGCGGACGTGATGGGGCTGGCGCAGCTGCACCAGCTGCGCGGCCGCGTGGGGAGATCGCGCGAACGTGGTTATTCCTACTTCCTCTACCCGCCGGAGAAGCCGCTGACCGAGACCGCGCACGAGCGGCTCGCGACCATCGCCCAGCACACCGAACTCGGCGCCGGCATGTACGTGGCGATGAAGGACCTGGAGATCCGCGGCGCGGGCAACCTGCTCGGCGGTGAGCAGTCCGGGCACATCGAGGGCGTCGGGTTCGACCTGTACGTGCGGATGGTCGGCGAGGCGGTCGCGGAGTACAAGGCGCTCGGGTCCGGCAAGGAGCCGCCGCCCGCCGAGGTCCGCGTCGAGATCCCGGTCGACGCCCACATCCCGCACGGCTACATCCCCGGTGAGCGGCTGCGCCTCGAGACCTACCGGCGCATCGCCGACGTCGGCTCCATCTCCGGTCGGGACCCGGAGGCCGACATCGCCGCGGTCCGCGAGGAGCTCGCCGACCGCTACGGCCCGGTGCCGGACGAGGTGGAGAACCTGCTCGCCGTCGCCCGGTTCCGCGCGCACGTCCGCGCGGCCGGGATCGAGGAGGTCACGGTGGCCGGGCCGCACGTCCGGTTCGGTGGGGTGACCCTGCGCGACTCGCAGCAGCTGCGCCTGGCGCGGCTCTACCCGAAGTCGTTGGTCAAGCCCACGGTGAATACGATCCTGGTGCCGCGTCCGACCACCGCCCAGCTGAGCGAGGCCGCCAGGTCGAGCTCAGCGAGCAAGCACAGTGGTGGTACCCGTGGTAACCCGATCGTGGGCCTTGAGCTGCTGGACTGGGCACGCCAGGTCGTCGACACGATCCTGTCCGACGTTCCGACGGCCTCCGCCGCCGGCAAGCCGTAGGGAGAACGCGCGTGAAGCGTCCGATGTCCAAGGGCGTCGCGCTCGTGCTCGCCGCCGTCGTCGGGTCCGGCCTGGCCGGCTGCGAGCAGAACCGGCTCGGTGCCGCCGCGGTCGTCGAGGACCACCGGATCACGGTCACCGAGGTCCAGGGCTACCTCGACCTGGTGCGCGAGCAACGGGCGCAGTTCGGCCTGCCGACCGACCTCGGCCCGGACGCGGCCCGCCTGGAGGTGGAGCGCCGGGTGCTGGACCTGGTCTTCGACAAGGCGGCTTCCGACCTGGGTCTCGTGGTGACCCCGGCCGACGCGCAGGCGACCCGCGACGCCGACGAGCGCAGCGCGGAGGAGATCGCCAACCTGGCCGCGCAGAACAACGTCACCCTGGCCTCCCTCGACGAGCTCTTCCGCCGGTTCACCATCGAGCGGAAGATCAGCGAGTCGATCAAGGCGGAGTTCCCGGCCGCCGACGACACGCAGCTGCAGGCGGTGTTCTCCGACCGCCTGGTGGCGACCGCCCAGTCGATGGACATCACGATCAACCCGCGTTACGGCTCCTTCGACTCGATGAGCGGCCAGATCCAGCCGACCCAGTTCGACTTCCTGCGGGCTCCGGCCGGTGGCAAGGGCGAGCCGGCGCAGACAGCGGAGTGAGCCACGAGGGCAGCCCCGGCGCTGCGCTGCTGGAACTGGTCGCGGTGATGGACCGGCTGCGCTCGCCCGGGGGCTGCCCCTGGGACGCCGAGCAGACCCACACCTCGCTGCTGAAGTACCTGATCGAGGAGACCTACGAGACCGTCGAGGCGGTCGAGTCCGGGGACCGGGCGCACCTGCGCGAGGAGCTCGGCGACCTGCTGTTGCAGGTGATGTTCCACTCCCGGATCGCTCACGAGCATCTCACCGACCCGTTCGACATCGACGATGTCGCGGCCGGGATCTCGGCCAAGCTGATCCACCGTCACCCGCACGTCTTCGGTGATTCCACGGCCACCACCGTGGCTGAGGTCGAGGCGAACTGGGAGACGTTGAAGGCGGCCGAGAAGGGCCGGTCCTCGGCGATGGACGGGGTGCCGCTGGCCCAGCCCGCCCTGGCCCTGGCCGACAAACTGCTGTCCCGGGCCTCGAAGTCACCGCTCGAGGTGCCTGTCGAGGCCGTCGACGTGCCCGCCGGCGTGGAGATCGGCGACCTGCTGTTCGGCGTCGTCGTGGCGGCCCGGGCCCGCGGCCTGGACGCCGAGGCTGAGCTGCGCGCGGCCTGCCGCCGCTTCACCGAGACCGTCCGGGACCTGGAGCAGGAAGCGAGCTCATGACCACGGAGTTTCGCGAACTGGCCGCCGCGATCCTCGACGAGCAGCTGAGGATGGACCCGGTCGGTGCGACCTCCCTCGGCGACCACCGCTTCGACGACCGGCTGCCGGCCTCCGGGCCGGACGCCCGGGCCGCGGATCTCGCCACCCACCGGGCGGGGCTGGCTGCGCTGGCGGCCCTGCCGCCGGCGGCCGACGCCGCCGAACAGGTCGACCGCGAGATCCTCGCCCACCAGGTGCGCCGCGCGGTCTTCGAGCTCACCGAGCTGTGCCAACAC
>NZ_JACDFE010000307.1 GCF_013815995.1 Sporichthya sp. | reverse complement strand
CGTCAACCCCCCACAAACAGTTAGCCCTCGGCCAAGTCCTCGATGCTCGGGCAGGAGCAGACCAAGTTCCGGTCGCCGTAGGCCCCGTCGATCCGGCCGACCGGCGGCCAGTACTTGTCCGCGCGCACCGCCTCGTTCGGAAAGACCGCCACCTCGCGCGAGTAGGGGTGCGCCCACTCGGCGGCCGAGAGCACGTCGGCGGTGTGCGGGGCGTTGCGCAGCGGGTTGTCCTCGGCCGGCCAGTCCCCGGCCGCGACCGTCGCGATCTCGCCGGCGATCGCGATCATCGCCTCGCAGAACCGGTCCAGCTCGCCGAGGTCCTCGCTCTCGGTCGGCTCGACCATCAGCGTGCCGGCCACCGGGAACGAGACGGTCGGGGCGTGGAAGCCGTAGTCGATCAGCCGCTTGGCGACATCGTCGACGGTGACGCCGGTGGCCTTGGTGATCGGGCGCAGGTCGAGGATGCACTCGTGCGCGACCAGGCCGGCGCGGCCGGCGTACAGCACGGGGAAGTGCTCGTTCAGGCGCTGGGCGACGTAGTTGGCGGTCAGGATCGCGACCTGGGTGGCGTGGATCAGTCCGTCCGGGCCCATCAGGCGGATGTAGGTCCACGGGATCGGCAGGATGCCGGCGCTGCCGAAGGGCGCGGCGGAGATCGGTCCGACGCCGCCGGCCGGTCCCGCTTCGGGAACCAGCGGGTGGTTGGGCAGGTGCGGCGCCAGGTGCGCCTTCACCGCGACCGGTCCGACGCCCGGGCCGCCACCGCCGTGCGGGATGCAGAAGGTCTTGTGCAGGTTCAGGTGGCTGACGTCGCCGCCGAACTCGCCGGGCTTGGCCAGGCCGAGCAGGGCGTTGAAGTTCGCGCCGTCGATGTAGACCTGCCCGCCGGCGTCGTGCACCAGCGCGCACAGGTCGCGGATGCCGTCCTCGAACACCCCGTGCGTGGAGGGGTAGGTGACCATGATCGCGGAGAGCTGCCCGCGGTGGTCGGCGATCTTCGCGCGCAGGTCGTCGAGGTCGACGTTGCCGGCCTCGTCGCAGGCCACGACGACCACGCGCATCCCGGCCATCACCGCGGACGCGGCGTTGGTCCCGTGCGCGGAGGATGGGATCAGGCAGACGTCACGCTCGGCGTCGCCGTTCGCCTTGTGGAACGCGCGGATCGCCAGCAGGCCCGCGAGTTCACCCTGCGATCCGGCGTTGGGCTGCAGGGAGACCCGGTCGTAGCCGGTGAGCTCAGCCAGCCAGTGCTCCAGGTCGCGGATCAGCGTCAGGTAACCGGGCCAGTCCTCGGCCGGGGCGAACGGGTGGATCGCGGCGAACCGCGGCCAGGTGACCGGCTCCATCTCCGTCGTCGCGTTCAGCTTCATCGTGCAGGAACCGAGCGGGATCATGCCGCGGTCGAGCGCGTAGTCCTTGTTGGCGAGCTTGCGGACGTAGCGCAGCATCGCGGTCTCGCTGCGGTGCTCGTGGAACACCGGCGCGGTCAGGAACGGCGTGCTGCGCCCCAGATCCGAGGGGATGTCATCCCCCTCGACCGACGGGTGCCCGGTTTTGTCCGGATTTGCGCCGTCGAGAGGGATGACATCCCCCGGGGCGGGGGCGGCGCCGAAGGCGGCGAGCACGGCGCGGACGTGGGCGGCGGTGGTGGTCTCCCCGCAGGCGATCCGGACCCGGTTCGGCCCGTCCTGGCCGAGGTTGATGCCGCCGACGCGGGCGTTGGCGACCACCGTCGATGCGCGGCCGGGCACCGAGACCAGGAGGGTGTCGAACCAGCTGTCGTGGACGATCGCGATGCCGGCCGCACGCAGGCCGTCGGCGATCGCACGGCCCCGGGCGTGCACCTGCCGCGCGATCGCGGTCAGCCCGTCCGGGCCGTGGTAGACCGCGTACAGCGCGGCGATGACGGCGAGCAGCACCTGCGCGGTGCAGATGTTGCTGGTCGCCTTCTCCCGGCGGATGTGCTGCTCGCGGGTCTGCAGGGCGAGCCGGTACGCGGGACGGCCGGCGACATCGACGGACTGACCCACGAGGCGACCCGGCAGGCCCCGCTCGAGGCCGGCCCGGACCGCGACGAAGCCGGCGTGCGGGCCGCCGAAGCCGAACGGGACACCGAAGCGCTGCGCGCTGCCCACCGCGATGTCGGCGCCCCACTCACCCGGGGCCTCGATCAGCGTGCAGGCCAGCAGATCCGCGGCGGCGGTGACCATCGCGCCGCGGGCGTGCGCGGCCTCGGCGAGGGCGGCGTACTCGACGCGCTGGCGCAGTCGCCCACTCGCGCCGGGGTACTGCACGACGATCCCGAACACCTCACCGTCGGGGATCCCGCCGGACAGGTCGGCGACCTCGACGTCGATGCCGAGGGCCTCGCAGCGGGTGCGCACGACCTCGACGGTCTGCGGCAGGCAGTCGGCGTCGAGCACGACGCGCGCGTCCGGCATCCCGCGCACCGAGCGGCGCATCAACGTGACGGCCTCGGCGACCGCGGTGGCCTCATCGAGCAGGGAGGCGTTCGCGATCGCCAGCCCGGTCAGGTCGGCGACCATCGTCTGGAAGGCGAGCAGCACCTCGAGCCGGCCCTGGGAGATCTCCGGCTGGTACGGCGTGTAGGCGGTGTACCAGCCCGGGTTCTCCAGCACCTTGCGCAGGATCACCCCGGGGGTGGCGGTCTCGTAATAGCCGAGCCCGATCATCTGCTGACGCACCGTGTTCTTCGACGACAGCGCGCGGATCTCGGCCAGGACCTCGTCCTCGGAGATCGCCGGCGGGACCTTGAGGGTGTCCTCGGACTCGAAGGGCAGCCGGATCGAGTCCGGCACCGCCGCGACGGCGAGGTCGTTCAGCGTCTTGTAGCCGAGGGCGGCGAGCATCGTCGCCTGATCGGCGTCGGAGGGCCCGACGTGACGGGCAACGAAAGGGCCGAGCACGCCCCCGAGTTTATGGGGTGGGCGCGGGGGTTGCGGTCGCGGCCTTGCCACCGCGCAGCGCCTGGTTCACGATCTCGCGGGCCTGCCACGCCTTGGCATCGGCGTTCCACTGCAGCTGCAGCAGGATGTTCAGGCCGTTCTGGGCCGGCGAGGAGAACAGCGTCTTGCCGGAGCCGTCGACCTCGACGTAGCGCGTCTTGCTGTACTTGAACTCGACGTTGTAGAGGTTGTCGTTGGCCTTGCTGGCCTTGAGGTCGCTGATGCTGACCTGGCCGCCGTCGACCTTGCCGCGGGCCCACGCGCTGGCGATATCCCCGACGGTGGCCCGGCACACGATGCACTGCGGGTGGCTGTACTTGATCAGCGTGCTGATGTTGCCGGTGGAGTAGGAGTTGTTGAGCACCGACTCCATGTAGTACTTGGCGAAGGCCTCGGAGCCGGCGTCGGTCAGCTTGGTCGCCGCGTCCGGGATGGTCACGGAGCCGCCGATGCCGCCGCCGGCCGGGGTGTTCTCCGGGCCGCCCAGCGGGTCGTCCTTGTCGCCTCCGCCGCAAGCGCTCAGCGCCAGCAGAGCGGCGGCGGACAGGGCGGCGGCGCGCAGCGCGAAGGACTTCGTCGACATGGCGGAAAGCCTATGCGCGCCGAGGCCGGGCGTCCCGGTAGGACGCGAGCGCAGCAGCCGCCTGTTCGAGCTCACCGGGGCCCAGGACGGCAGGCGGACCGACGGCGGCGGCCCGCAGGTAGACGTCGCACAGCCACTCCAGGACGATCGCCAGTTCCAGCGCCTCGGCGGCGTCGGCGCCGACCGTGACCGCGCCGTGGTGGGCCAGCAGAGCGCCGCGCGAGCCGGTCAGGGCAGCCGCGGCGGCCGCCCCCAGTTCCGGGGTACCGAACGGGTGGTAGGGCGCGACCCGGATCGGCCCGCCGAACATGGCCGCGTAGTAGTGGACCGGCGGGACCGCCTCTCCCGGGGGGACCAGGAGCGAGAGCGCGGTGGCCGCCGGGGAGTGGGTGTGCACGATCGCCCCGGCGCCGGTGGCCGCGTAAACCGCCAGGTGCAGCGGCAGTTCCGAGGACGGTGCGAACGTCGCGTCGACCGCGGCGCCGTCCAGCGAGTGCAGCCCGACGTCGACCGCCGTCAGGCCGGCGTAGGCCAGCCCGCTCGGGGTGATCGCCACC
>NZ_JACDFE010000306.1 GCF_013815995.1 Sporichthya sp. | reverse complement strand
GCGCGCGCCGGCGCCCCGCTCTCGATCCACCCCCAACCGACATTCGGTGCCCCCAATCCGGCGCGGCCGGTGCTACGCATGCGCTGGGCGGCGTGGTCGCTGTCGGTGGTGCTCGCGGTGCCGGTGGTCTACCTGCTGGCCCGGCCCGGCGGTGACGCGGACCGGACCAGTGCCCAGTCCCAGCTCGAGGACGAGAGCGCGTCGTCGGCCGACAGCATCCCCGGCGCCAACGCCGACACCGGCGACACCGTGACCGGCCAGCCCCTGACGGGTCAGACGGGCACGGGGCTGCCCGGCATCGATCCGACCAGTACCGCGCCGGACTCCTCATCGGGCTCCTCGTCGGGCACTGGCCCGGCGGACGCGGCGATCGACCGCTACCTGCGGCACCTCTTCGAGCTCGACTCCGCCCAGGGCTACACCTTCTCCTCGCTCGGGGAGCAGTACCTGCTCAGCACCGGGACCGAGGCCTGCGGGTCCCTCGACCGGGGCACCACCTACGACGCCGTCCGCACCAGCGTGATGTACCGGATCCCCAACGGCGGGCAGCTCGTAGTCGCCTCCGCCGTCACTTACCTGTGCCCTAAGCACCACGAGAAGCTGCAGACGTTCACGGCCGACAGTCAGGGCGCCCGCCAGGGCTCCACCGCGGCGCAAGGAAGCACCGAGCCGCCTGATTCCGCGGTCGGATAGTCGGCGCCGGCAGCCGCGACCGGCCGGCTCAGCCTCGACGGGCCGCGCCGATGTCGACCAGCGCCCGCTCGAGGGCGTACTCCGCCGAGACCGCCCCGCCCTTGACCGCCGCATCCGCAGCGGCGGCCAGGATCAGGGCCTGGGCCATCCCGTCCGGGGTCCAGCCGCGGGCCTGGCGGCGCAGCATGTCGATCTTCCACGGCGGGGCGCCGATGTCGCGGGCGAGGTCGGCCGGGGACATTCCCCGCGGCGCCGAGGCGACCTTGGCCAGCTCGCGCAACTTCGACGCCAGCGCCCCCACCACCCCGGGTCCGGCAGCCCCGCAGGACAGCGCCCAGCGCAGTTCCGCCAACGCCTCCGCGGTCCGTCCCTCCAGCACCAGGTCGGCGACGTGGAAGCTCGTAACGTCGGAGCGGCCGGCGTAGTACCGGCGCACCGTGTCGGCCTCGATGCCGCCGGGGATGTCCGCCGACAGCTGGCTGCAGGCGCCCGCGAGCTCGCGCAGGTTGCCACCGACCGCGTCGAGCAGGGCCCGCGCGGCGTCCTGCCCGATCCGCCGACCGGCCGCCCGGAACTCACCGGAGATGAAGGTCAGCTTGTCCCCGGGCTTCTTCACCTCGGAGCAGTCCACGATGACGGCCCCGGCCTTCTTCGCCGCGTCGGCCAGTGCCTTGCCCTTGGCCCCGCCGACGTGGACGAGCACCAGGCAGACGTCCTCCGGGACGTCCCGGAGCATCGCGTCGACCTCACCGAGGACCGGCTGCGAGAGGTCCTGGGCGGCGCGCAGGATCACCAGGCGACGCTCGGCGAACAGGGACGGGCTGGTGATCTCGGCCAGCTGGCCAGGCGCGAGGGTGCCGGGGTCGATGTCGTGGACGTCCGCGTCCGGTTCGACGGCGCGCACGGCGCGCTTCGCGGTCTGTACCGCCCGGTCGGCCAGCAACTCCTCCGGGCCGAGCACGAGCGTCAGCCCCGGCAGCGGGGCAGGCGCGGTGCTCACGTCGGGCTCACGTCGGGCTCACGTCGGGCTCACGTCGGGCTCACGTCGGGCTCACGCTGGGGAGCATGCCACGCCCCGCCGACGATTCAGGGCTGGGGCTTCCGGGTGTGCTCGGGGGTCCGGTCCCGGCGCGTCGGCTGCAGATCAAGGTTGGTGCGCAAGTGGCGTCAGCGTCGGCGAGTCCCGTCACTCCTGTTTCAACTTTGATCGTCAGCCGACGGAATTCACCGGCTCGATAGCCCCGTCAGAACTCATTGCCGTGCCTGGCTGCCACGCGGAGGCGTCCGTCGCGCAGCACGACGGCGATGTCGCCCTGCTGGTCGGTGCGGGCGACCCGCATCGCGGCCTGCAGCAGGACGCGCAGCGTGCTCGGGGCGGGGTGGCCGTAGTCGTTGTCCGCGCCGGCCGAGGCGATCGCGACCCGGGCGCCGAGGGAGGTCAGGAACTCCGCGTCCTGATGGGCGCTCCCGTGGTGCGGGATCTTCAGCACGTCCGCACGCAACCCGGGCTCGGCGCGGTGCAGGACGGCCTGGGCCGGCGGTTCGACGTCGCCGGTGAGCAGGATGCGAATCCCGCGAACCTCGGCCAACAGCACCACCGAGGCGTTGTTCGGCGGCGAGCCTTCGGAGATCAGGCGGGACGGCCAGAGCACCCGCCACGACACCGCCCCGGCCACCCGTTGCTCCCCCGGCGCCGGGTGGGTGAGCGGGATGCGTCCGGCCCAGCGGGTCACCTCCTCGACCTGCCCCGGCGGGTCGGGCAGCGGGCTCACCCCGATCTCGGCGACCTGCCGGCCACGGAGCACGCCGGGCAGGCCTTCGACGTGGTCGGCGTGGAAATGGGTGAGCAACAGGTAGGGGATGCGCCGCACCCCGAGCCGGCGCAGGCAGCCGTCGACGGCCGCCGGGTCCGGCCCGGCATCGACCACCACGGCCGTCCCGGGTCCGGCGTTGATCACCAGCGCGTCCCCCTGCCCGACGTCGCAGGCGACCAGCACCCAGTCCCGCGGTGGCCAGGACCCGGACAACAAAGGCGGCAACGGGACCTGCGGACGGATCAGCAGCAGGGCGGCGATGAGCGCGGCCACCAGGGCGACCCGGCGAAGCTGACGGGCCGTCACTACCGCGACGGTGAGCAGCGCGAGCACCAGGGCACCGCGGACGCCGCCGACCCACGGCAGGCTCGCGCCCGGAACGGCCGCGGCCTGGCGGGCGACGGTGACGATCCACCACGCGGGCACCCCGGCCAGTTCGCCGAAGAACCGCGCGAGCGGCGGGCAGACCGGCCACGTCAACGTGGCCAGGACCCCCAGCAGCATCGCCGGCGGCACCGCCGGGACCGCCAGCAGATTGGCCGGGATCGCGATCAGGCCGACGTCGTCGGTGAGTAGCACGATGACCGGGCCGCACGCGGCCTGCGCGGCAGCGGGCACCGCCAACGCCGTCGCCCATGCGCGCGGCATCCGGGTGGCCAAGCGGTCGCGCCACCGCGGCGCCAGCACGATCAGGCCGGCTGTCGCCACCACCGAGAGCGCGAAGCCGT
Organism: Sporichthya sp.; assembly: GCF_013815995.1. Lineage (GTDB taxonomy): Bacteria > Actinomycetota > Actinomycetes > Sporichthyales > Sporichthyaceae > Sporichthya. Next base: position 872 of record NZ_JACDFE010000306.1, on the reverse strand, counting down.
AACTCCTGGCGAGCCAGGGATCGACCAGCAACAGCACCACCACCGCCGCGCACAGCGCGGGCGCCGCCCGACCGCCGCGTCCGGCCGCGAGCCCGATCACACCGACGATTCCCATCACCGCCGCCCGCAGCAGGCTGGGTTCGGGCCGGGCGATGAAGACGAACACCACGACGGTGGCCAGGCCCACCAGTGGCAGCGCCCGCAACCGGACCCCGGACAGGCGCGCCAGGCCCAGGACGGCACCGAGCAGCAGCGCGAGGTTCGACCCGGAGACGGCGACCACGTGGGACAGCCCGGCGACCTGGAAGTCCTCCTCGAGGCCGGGGTCCAGACCCGAGGTGTCGCCGAGAACCAGACCTGGCACCAGGCCGCGTTCGTCGGGCCCCAGGCCGGCGACCGCGGAGCGCAGCCCGGCGCGGACGTCGACCGCGGCCCGGTCCCGCCAGGGAGCCGTCGACGCCGAGGGTGGCCGCCCCCGGACCTGCAGCAGCGCGGCGGTGGCGGTGTGCGGCCGCGACGGGGCGAAGCGGCCGGCCACCCGCAGTTCCTGACCCGGGATCAGATCGGTCCAGGCGCGGTCGATCGCGACCACGAGCACCCGGCTGCGCACCTCGGTCAGCTGGCCGCGCGCAGCGACCCGCTGCACCAGGACCGGCACGGTGATCACTTCTCCGGAGCCGAACCTTGATGTGGTCGGGCGCACCGCCGGGTCGCCGGTGACCCGCAGGTCGACGGTGGCGGTGGCCCGCTGCGCGGCCAGTTCGTCCACGGGTCCGGCGGCCATGGCGGACACCCGCGCCGCGGCCCCGATCCCGGCCGCCGCCCCCACCCCGAGGGCAGCCGCGAGCACCGCAGATCCCGCGAGCCGGGAC
>NZ_JACDFE010000305.1 GCF_013815995.1 Sporichthya sp. | reverse complement strand
GGCCGAGCACTGGAACACCGACCCGAAGCCCTTCATCTGGAAGGCGACCGCGGAGGAGATCATCGCCAAGGTCCGTCGCGGGCGTGAGGTCCTCAACCAGATCAATTCGCAGACGGACCACTAGCTCGGGCTGAGGTGTGTGCGCTGGACTGCCGGGGGTCGCGCACATTCTGCGGAGCCGCGGTTACCGCCTTCCTCCCCAGAAATAACAGATCTATGACGCCGATGACGAACGCGACGATGTCCGAGCACGTTGGCGAGCCTGCGGACCCGGATGGTCGCCGAGTGAGCTAGCGGCGCGGGCCAGTCCGGCTCAGCGCCACCGAGTACTGCGGGGTGCTGACCGCGAAGGAGGTCAGTCGCGGCCGTTCGGTGATCAGGTCGAGCACTTCGGCGACGATCCGGTCGGCGCTGCGCCGCGGGTCGGTGCGGATGGGTCCCTTGGCCAGCATCACGTCCACCTCCTCGTCGGAGTGCATCCAGCGCAGCAGAAACTCCTCGTCCGAGATGCCGGACGGGAACGCCGACTTGAGTTCCTTCAGGGACGGCTGGGGGCGGACCCAGTCGCGCAGCTTGGCCGCGTTGGGCTGGGCCATGATCCGGTCGAAGACGTCGGGGTCGACCGGGCGCGGTAGCGGGCCGTAGTGCCCGAGGGCGTAGTGGATGACCTCGTCCGGCACGAGCTTGTAGCGGTCGCCGGTGATGATGTTGAGGACCGCCTGGATGCCGACGAACTGGGAGAACGGGGTGGCCATGATCGGCTGCCCCAACTCCTCCCGCACCCGCGGGATCTCGGCCAGCGCCTCATTCAGGCGGTGCGCCATCCCGTGGGTGGCGAGCTGGTTCTTCAGCGTTCCGGTCATGCCGCCGGGGAGCTGGTGGTTGTAGACCCGCGGGTCGTACTCGTTGGGGACGCCGGGCTCATAGCCGGCGTCGCGGGCGGCCCAGGCGAAGTTCCCCGCCACCGGCGCGAACCGCGAGGTGTCCAGCCCGTGGCTGTGGTCGAGGTCCTCGACGATCGTCGCCATCGCCTCGGTGGAGGGAAGTGACGGACCGTTGGCCATCGGCCGGGACGCGGTGTGCAGAATCGTGAAGCCGGCCTTGATGCCCTCGATGTAGTTGTGCGGGGCCAGCCCGGTGGTGTTGTGGCAGTGCAGTTCGAGGGGCACGGTGCCGGTCGCAGCCCGCACCGCCGGCAGCAGGGTCGCCGCACGATCGGGCTTCAGCACCCCAGCGGCGTCCTCGAGGTAGACGCTCTGCACGCCCGGCCAGGTCGCCATCTCGCCGGCCTGCTGGGCGAAGAACGCGTCGTCGTGCAGGTCCGTCAGGCCGTACATCACCGAGGGCACCGCGATGCCGCCGGCGTCGTGGATGACGTCGACGAGGCGGCGCATCGCGCCGAGGTCGTAGAGGCAGTCGTAGATCCAGAAGCTGCGCACGCCGTGCCGGATCAGGGTGTGCACCCACAGGTCGATGATGCAGTCCGGTGCGTGCGCGAAGCCGACCACGCTGATCGTGCGCATGCCGGCCCGCACGGTGTTGTGTGGAAGGCCCTGCACCAGGAAGTCGGTGGAGGCCCACGGGTCGTCGGCGAACTCGCGCAGCAGCACGGTGAACATGCCGGGCCCGGTGAGGTCGATGGTGCGGAAGCCGGTGCGGTCGAGGTGCGGCAGTGCGTCGGCGGCCTGGTAGGCCCGCATCCGCAGGCCCCACAGGCTCTGCTGGCCGTCGCGCAGGGTCTGGTCCACGAACTCGATGTGGCTCACGTCGCCATCCTTGTCTTTGACAGGCTCTGGGCAACCCCACGAGAGGCGGAACTTCGATGGAGCCTGCGCTGCTGTCCCGGATCGACGCGGGCGTGCTGTGGCTGACGCTGAACCGGCCGAAAGCCCGCAATGCCCTCAGCGACGAGTTGCGCACGCTGCTGTTCGAGGCGGTGCGGACGGCGGCGCTCGACCCCGGGGTCCGGGCCGTGGTGATCCGCGGCGCCGGCGGCGCCTTCTGCGCCGGCGCGGACGTCGCCCAGTTGGGGATCGGCCAGGCCGGGACGGCGGCGATGCTCGAGCGCGGCCGGGAGATCGTTACCGCGCTGGCCGAACTGCCCAAGCCGGTGGTGGCGGCGGTGCAGGGACCGGCGGCGGGCGCCGGGTTCAGCCTGGCGCTGGCCTGCGACCTGATCGTCGCCGATGACAGCGCGGTCTTCCATCCGGTGTTCGCCAAGGTGGGGCTGGCGCCGGACTGGGCTTTCACCCACTGGTTCGTCCGCACCCTCGGACTGCACCGGGCGAAGGACATCCTGCTGACCGGTCGCGCGCTGCCCGCGGCGGAGGCGCACGACCTCGGCCTGGTCGCCCGGCACTGGCCCACGGCGGAGTTCGAGGAGAATCTGCGCGCGTTCGCCATGTCGCTGGCCGACGGCCCGACCGTCGCGCTCGGAGTTACCAAACGCCTGCTCAACGAGGCCGTCGAGACCGACCTCGCGGGGAGCCTGACCGCGGAGGCGTACGCCGCGCTCTACGTGACCGGAAGTGCCGACCACGCCGAAGCAGTGGCGGCTTTCGCCGAGAAGCGGCCGGCGCGTTTCGAAGGGCACTGAGCCGCACCTCGCTTCCCTCTGGCGTACCAAACAAACGGTTGGTACGTTGCTCCTCAGCGAACACTGCGGCGGAGGAAGGCACATGTCAACAGCTCGCGTGATCCATCCGCGGTCGGTGCTCGGCCCCGACCTGCCCGCCGTCCCGTACGCGCATCCGCTGCGCGCGGAGTTCCGTGCCTGGCTGTCGTCGAACGGGCCGGAGGGCGACTACCCACTGGAACAGGACGACCGCTTCGCCTACCGGCGCGCCTGGCAGCGGTCGCTGGCCGCCGGTGGCTGGGCCGGGATCGGCTGGCCGGTCGAGTACGGCGGGCGGGGAGCCGGGTCGCTGGACAAGTTCATGTATTACGAGGAGCTGGCGCTGGCCGGCTGCCCGGAGCCGGCGAACACCCCCGGCATCCTGCTGCTCGGCCCGACGCTGATGGAGATCGGGACGCCGCAGCTGCGCGAGCGCTTCCTGCCGAAGATCCTGGCCGGCGACGAGATGTGGGCCCAGTGCTTCTCCGAGCCCGACTCCGGCTCCGACCTGGCCTCGATGCGCACCAAGGCGCGGCTCGAGGGTGACGAGTGGCTGATCGACGGGTCGAAGACCTGGTCGACCTTCGCCCAGTACGCGGACTTCGTCTTCGTGCTCTCGCGCACCGAGCCCGGTTCGGAGAAGCACCGCGGGCTGACCCTGCTGATTGTTCCGGTGGATCAGCCCGGGGTGACGGTCCGTCCGATCGAGCAGATCAGCGGCGACGCCGAGTTCTGCGAGGTCTTCCTCGACAACGCCCGCGCACCCAAGGACTGGGTGGTCGGCGAGATCGGCGAGGGCTGGAAAGCGGCCATGACGCTGTTCCAGTTCGAGCGCGCCGACCAGGGCTTCACCGACCACGCCCGGCTGCTGGTCGAGCTGCACGAGGTGCGGGAGCTCCCGGCCGACCTCGACGACGCCGAACGCGACGAACTGCGCCGGCGCTGGGCCCTGCTCTGGACCCGGTGCCAGGAGCTGCGGATGCTGAACCTGCGGATGGCCGCCCTCGAGGACGACGGGGTGACGGTGGGCCCGCTCGGCTCGCTGTCCAACCTGGTCTGGGGCGAGCTGTACAAGGAGATCTACGACTTCGTCGCCGAGACGGTCGGCGGTACCGCCGCGGTCGCCCGGGACACCGTCGCCTCCCACGACCGCGTGCACAGCCGCGCCGCGTCGATCTACTCCGGGACGAGCGAGATCCAACGCAACATCGTTGCCGAGCGACTGGTGGGACTGCCCCGATGATGCTGACCGATCCGGCTGCCGATCTGCGCGAGATCCGCGACGCCTGCAGCCGTCTGCTGCGTGACCAGTCCCCGCCCGCGGTCGCGCGCCGGGGTGGTGGCGAGGCGCGTTGCGACGAGCGCCTGTGGTCCACCGTGGTCGAGGCCGGCTGGACCGGCCTGGGCCTGCCGGAGTCCGCCGGCGGCGCGGGCTTCGGGCTTCCCGCCCAGGCCGCGATGTTCCTCGAGGTGGGCCGCGCGCTCGCGCCGGTCCCGCTG
>NZ_JACDFE010000304.1 GCF_013815995.1 Sporichthya sp. | reverse complement strand
AGCCGGAGGCGGTCCGGGTCGGCGCCTTCGGCCCGGCCACCGTCGGCGGGGTGAGCACGACCGGCTTACCGTCGATCAAAAAGCCGGGGCCGAGGGGGAAGGCCCGGGGCTTGTCGTGCCGGTCGGCGAGGGTCACCACCCATCCACCGGGCATCTTGTCGCAGCGCACGACGGCCCCGCAGAAGCCGGATTCGGCGTCCTCGACGACCAGGTCGCGCTCAGCGGGGACCTGCGGGACCACCTGGGGACGGCGCCAGTTCCGGGCCAGGACGTCGTGGCCGTAGTGGTCGCCGGGCATGTCTGAGCGCATCCCCCCGACGTTAGCTGTGGCTCGCCGCCGCACCCGGGTGGCGCGCGGGGGCCGTAAACTGTCACTCGCCAGGCGAGAGTGCCAATCCGTTGACGCCGCAGGAGGTGCGCGTGCTGGACGACCGCAAGCTCGCCGTGCTGCGCGCGATCGTGCAGGACTTCGTCTCCACCGAGGAGCCGGTCGGTTCCAAGACGCTGGTCGACCGGCACAACCTGGGTGTCTCCCCGGCCACGATCCGCAACGACATGGCGGTGCTGGAGGAAGAGGGCTACATCGCCCAGCCGCACACCAGCGCCGGGCGGGTGCCCACCGACAAGGGCTACCGGCTCTTCGTCGACCGGTTGGGCGGGGTCAAGCCGCTCTCGCCGGCCGAGCGCAAGGCCATCCAGCAGTTCCTGGACTGCGCGGTCAACCTCGACGACGTCGTCGACCGCACGGTGCGCCTGCTCGCGCAGCTGACCCGGCAGGTCGCGGTCGTGCAGTACCCGTCGCTCTCCTCGGCGTCGGTGCGACACCTGGAGTTGCTCTCGACCGGGCCCGGGCGGGTGATGCTGGTGCTGATCACCGACACCGGCCGCGTCGAGCAGCGGGTGGTCGAGGTGCCGGTGGTGACCAGCGAGGAACTGTTGCCGGACCTGCGCGCGCGCCTCAACGCAGTGATGGACGGCAAGCGACTGGCCGCCGCCGATGCGGCGGTGGTCGAATTGGCCCAGCAGATGCCGGCGCCGGCCAACCCGGTCGACTCCACCGTCATCGACGCTGTGCTCACCTCGCTGCGGGGAATGATCGACGACAGCAGCGACCAGCGGGTGGTGGTGGCGGGCGCGGCCAACCTGACCCGTGGCGGCCACGATTTCTCCGATTCCCTCGGGCTGGTGCTCGAAGCTCTGGAGGAGCAGGTCGTCCTGATGCGCCTGCTCAACGAGGCGGGCTCGCCGGACGTCAGCGTCCGGATCGGACACGAGAACAGCCTGGAGAGCCTGGCCGGTACCTCGATCGTGGCCTCCGGGTACGGTCACCGCGAGGTAGTCGCCCGGCTGGGCGTCATCGGACCGACGCGGATGGACTACCCGGGCACGATGGGTGCGGTGCGCGCAGTGGCGCGCTACGTCGGCCACATGCTCTCGGACGAGAAGTAGGGGCGGGCAGCGCACGGCATGGCGGACTACTACGGCGTTCTCGGGGTGTCCCGGGACGCCAGTGCGGACGAGATCAAGAAGGCCTACCGCAAGCTGGCCCGTGAGCTGCACCCGGACGTCAACAAGGACCCGGGCGCCGTCGAGCGGTTCAAGGAGGTCACCGCCGCCTACGAGGTGCTCGCCGACCCGAACAAGCGTCAGATGTTCGATTTGGGCGGGGACCCGCTGCAGCCCGGCGGTGGCGGGAGCAGCCCGTTCGGCGGCCAGGCCGGCTTCGGCTTCGGCGACATCATGGACGCCTTCTTCAGCGGGGGTCAGGCGCGCGGTCCGCGCAGCCGGGTGCAGCGGGGGCAGGACGCCCTGATCCGGCTGGAGATCTCGCTGGCCGACGCCGCCTTCGGCGCCACCCGGGAACTCGCTTTGGACACGGCGGCGGTCTGCAACCGGTGCGGCGGCGACGGCTGCGCGCCCGGGTCTTCGCCGATCACCTGCGACATCTGCCAGGGGCGCGGGGAGATCCAGAGCGTGCAGCGCTCGTTCCTCGGCCAGGTGATGACCTCGCGTCCGTGCAACCAGTGCCGCGGCTTCGGCACCGTGATCCCCTCGCCCTGCCCCGAGTGCTCCGGCGAGGGCCGGGTGCGCACGCGGCGCACGCTGAAGGTGAAGATCCCGGCCGGCGTCGACACCGGTACCCGCATCCAGCTCTCCGGCGAGGGCGAGATCGGCGCCGGCGGCGGCCCGCCCGGGGACCTCTACGTCGAGATCGTCGAGACCCCGCACCCCGTGTTCACCCGGCAGGGCGACGACCTGCACCGGACCCTGACCGTCCCGATGACGGCGGCGGCGTTGGGCACCAGCATCACCCTCGAGACCCTCGACGGGCCGTACGTGCTGGAGATCAAGCCGGGCACGCAGGAGTCGGACAAGGCGCTCCGCCTGTCCGCGCGTGGCATTCCGCACCTGCGCGGCAGCGGCCGCGGCGACCTGTACGTGCACGTCGAGGTACAGACGCCGACCAAGCTCGACGAGGAGCAGAAGCGTCTGCTGCGCGAACTCGCCCGGCTGCGCGGCGAGGAGCAGGTCGACGACGACCCGGGCAGTGGCCAGCCCGGCGTCTTCTCCAAGATCCGCGACATCTTCGGCGGCCGCTAATCCTGCGGGACGTCGTCCCTGGCGGGCGCATGTCAGCCCGCAGGCGGGCTGACAAGCGCCCCTACGGGACGACGTCCCGCAGGGAGAGGCGCCGATGACCGCGCCGCTGTTCTTCGTCGAAGCGGGAGCGCTGGGCTCGGACGAGATCGTGCTCGACGGGGCCGAGGGTCGGCACGCGGCGAAGGTGCGGCGGCTCCGGGCGGGGGAGCAGGTCGACCTCGCCGACGGCACCGGGGCGCTGGCGCACTGCCTGGTCACCCTCGCCGGGGTGGACGCGCTGACCCTGACGGTGCAGGAGCGGACGACGGCCCCGGCACCGACGCCCTCGTTCACCGTCGTCCAGGCGCTGCCCAAGGGTGACCGTGGCGAGCTGGCGGTCGAGGTGCTCACCGAGGTCGGGGTCGACGAGATCGTGCCCTGGCAGGCGGCCCGGTGCGTGACGAAATGGACCGGCGACCGGGGGGAGCGGTCGGCGCAGCGGTGGGCGGCGCACGCCCGCGAAGCGGCCAAGCAGGCGCGCCGGGCGCGGGTGCCGACGTTGGCGCCGGCGGCGAGCACGGCCGAGGTGTCCGCCCGGCTCTCCGCGGCCGCGCTCGCGATCGTCCTGCATGAGGGCGCGTCAGATCCCCTCGCGACCGTCATGTTGCCCTCGAGTGGAGAGGTCGTGCTCGTGGTCGGCCCGGAGGGCGGGGTCGACGAGTCCGAGCTGGCGGCGTTCGCGGCGGCCGGAGCGCTGACGTCCCGGCTCGGCCCGGAGGTGCTGCGCACCTCTACCGCCGGGGTTGCCGCGCTGGCGGCGCTGCTCGCCCGCACGTCACGCTGGGCCTGACCGCCCGTCAACCTGATGGGCCGTCACGCGCCGTCACCCGTTCGGCTGAGCCGCTCCTGCCTGATCTGTCCGTTCGGTCCGCTTCGTCACGCGGAATTTCGGTCAAAACCCGAGACCAGCGAACCAAAGTCGGTGCGGCGGCGTCCTAGGTCCGTCACGATGTGTGGTGGGGGACCGATCCGGGGGGATCGGTTGTAGCAACCGGGGGCTTTCGATGAGCGATCGACGTATGACGTCGTACCGTCTCTTCCTGCTGCGCGCTGCGCTGGGCCGCGTGGGCCGCACCATCGCCTACTACTGGCTCTCGCTCCGTGCGCAGATCCGCCTGTGGCGTTCCGCCTACCACGTCACCATGGTCGGCCACCGCGTCCGCGGCGCCGCTGCCGCCACCGGCCGGCTGCTGCGCAATGTTCCTCGCCGGCTCGGTGCCTTCCTGGGCCTGATTGCCTGGTTCTTCGGTCAGCTGCCGTCCTACGTCAGCCGCGTCCTGGCGGAACGTCGCGAGGACCGGATGGAACTTCGGGCCGAGCGTCGCCTGGCCGCCACCCAGCGTCGCGCCCAGTCCTCCGGGCGCCGCAGTGAGTCCGCCGAACGGCGCGCCCGTCGCCGGGCCGAGTTTGCCGAGATCAAGGCCAACCGCACCGAGCGCCCGCACCACCTGCCGGTGCCGGCCTGGATCTCCCGCATGGAGCGCCCGGCGCGTCCGGAG
>NZ_JACDFE010000303.1 GCF_013815995.1 Sporichthya sp. | reverse complement strand
ACGCTGCGCTGCAGGCCTTGGCCTTCCTGGACACCGGCACCGCCACCACCCTCGACGGGACGCTGCACCTCCGGCTCCCTGGCGGGTCGATGCGCCGCCGCACCTGGCGTCGCCACCCCGCCTGCGGCTGCGCCTGGGCCGAGCCGAACGAGCACCAGCAGTGACCACCGCGCGGTATGGTTTTGGTATGCATCTGAGGCCGGACCCGAAGACGCAGGTGACGGTGCGCATCAGCGCCGAGGCCGTGGCGTTCATCGACGAGCTGGTCGCCTCCGGCGAGGTGGCCTCCCGCGCTGCGTTTCTGGACCAGGCCGCAGAGCGCCAGCGCCGGCACATCCTGGGCCTGCGCGATCTGGAGATCCTGGCCGCGATCGGCGATGACGACCCCGATGACCTGACCGGGCTCGCCCGGTGGAACCAGGCCCAGCCACGCGACGACCTCGGCTGATGCGCGCGATCCACCTCTGCCAGTTGGACAAGGTCCGACCCGCCGTCGTCCTGACCCGCGAAGTCGTCCTGCCCCGCATGCGACGGATCACCGTCGCCCCGATCACCAGTACCGCCCGGGGCCTGGCCACCGAGGTGCCGGTCGGTCCCGAGAACGGGCTGGACCAGGCGTCGGTGATCAACTGCGACGAGGTCTGGACGGTCCCGGCACAGGACCTCCTCCGCCCCGTGGGCTTTCTCCTCGCGCACCAGGAGACCAAGCTCGCGCGGGCCATCAACCTGGCCTTCGACCTCTATCCCTGATCCATCACGGACAATGGCCCATGTGAATGACGCGCCGAGGGGTCCGGCAGACATCCCGATCAGGGCTGTGACGCGTGGCGCGAAGCTCGCGGCGCTCCCGTTGGGGATGGCGGGGCGGGCGACCCTCGGCCTCGGCAAGCGGATCGGCGGCAAGCCCGCCGAGATGGTCACCGCGGAGATCCAGGCGCGCACCGCCGAGCAGATCTTCAAGACCCTGGGTGAGCTCAAGGGCGGGGCCATGAAGTTCGGCCAGGCTCTGTCGGTCTTCGAGGCCGCGCTGCCCGAGGCGGTGGTGGCGCCGTACCGGGCCGCCCTGGTCAAGCTGCAAGAGGCGGCCCCGCCGCTGCCGGCCCGCGTCGTGACCGAGGTGATGCAGAAGAACCTGGGACCGGCCTGGCGCGAGCTGTTCACCGAGTTCGACACCAAAGCGGTCGCCGCGGCCAGCATCGGGCAGGTGCACCGCGCGATGTGGTCCGACGGTCGCGACGTGGCAGTCAAGATCCAGTACCCCGGCGCCGGCGAGGCCCTGCTCGGCGACCTCAACCAGATCAGCCGCCTGGCCCGGCTCTTCGGATCACTCGTCCCGGGCTTGGACATCAAGGCGCTGATGGTCGAGCTCAAGGCGCGCGTCGCCGAGGAGCTCGACTACGCCCTCGAGGCCGACTCCCAGCGAGCCTTCGCCGCCGCCTTCGCCGGCGACCCGGACTTCTGCGTGCCGCAGGTCGTCCACCAGTCGGGCAACGTCATCGTGACCGAGTGGATCGACGGCACGCCGCTCTCGAAGGTCATCACCGACGGCGACCAGGAGACCCGCAACCGGGCCGGCGTGCTCTACCACCGCTTCCACATGTCCAGCCCGACCCGGGTCGGCAAGCTTCATGCCGACCCGCACCCCGGCAACTTCCGGATGCTGGCGGACGGGCGGCTCGGCGTCCTCGACTTCGGTGCGGTGAACCACCTGCCCGAAGGCATCCCGCCGGCAATCGGCGTCCTGCTCGGCCAGGCACTGCGCGGCGAGGCCCAGGCTGTCGTCGACGGGCTGCGGGCCGAGGGCTTCCTCAAGCCGAGCATCAACCTCGACGCGGACAAGGCCCTGGCCTACCTGCTGCCGTTCCTGGAACCGATCACCGCCGTGGACTTCCAGTTCTCCCGGGCCTGGCTGCGCGCCCAGGGTCAGCGGATCGGTGACCCGCGCTCGCCGAACTACTCCACCGGCCTGCAGTTCAACCTGCCCCCGCGCTACCTGCTGCTGCACCGGGTCTGGCTGGGCTCCATCGGCGTGCTCTGCCAGCTCGAGGCCGCCGGCCCGTGGCGGCAGGAACTGGCCGACTGGCTCCCCGGCGCCAAGTCCCTCCTCAACCTCCCGTTCGAGCCCCCCACCCCCTGAACACCCCCCGAACAGGGCGATGGCCCGTCACCTCGTCGCGGGCTGCGATCGGGTGACGGGCCATCTGTAGTGGCACCGCGAGTTGCTGCCGGACTAGACGCCGGCAACGCGGGCGCTCGCCAGTTCGGCGCGCCGCTGCGCGCGAACCGCGCGCCGCTGCAGCCTGGCCGCCCGGCGCATCTGCCGGGCGGAGGCGAGCAGACGCTGGTGTTCGGCTTCGCACAGCCTTACCCGCATGTGCTCACGGGCCAGATCTTCAGAACTGAACATGACCATGCTCTCCATTTCGTTGCTCCCCTTGTGGGGGAAAGTTCCTGCACCAGTGAGAACTGACGCCGCGTGAGGGTTACTCCTGCGGATCAGCGTGCTGCGGACTTTCAGACCAAACCAGAGGCCAGTTGCAGGCCACTTGCAGTCCTCTGTCAGGCAGCGATCGGGTTCTTACGCGGACGTCCACGCGGCCGCTTGCGCGGCACGACGACGCCCTGCACGAACAGTTCGCCTCCCCAGACTCCCCACGGCTCAGCGCGCTCCAGAGCCCCGGCGAGGCACGCCGTACGGATCGGGCAGTTCTGGCACAGCGACTTCGCGTACTCGACGTCGACCGGGGATTCGGCGAAGAACAGTTCCGCGTCGAAGGCGCGGCACGGGATCTTCGCGAGCAGGTCGTTCGACGGCGAGGCGAGGACTTCGGAAGGGCTCGGAGCAGTGATGCACAACATGTCGGTAGTCACCCCTTGTGAGGGAATCGCTCGGGCTGGTGGCTCGGAGATGGACGGTTGGGAGAAACGACTAAGGCCGCGGATCCCGGGTTTCGGGTTCCGCGGCCTTTGGAGTGCGCCGGTCTGGTGGTGCTAGACCGGTGGTCCTTGGGTGCGGATGCCCGAACGGGCGAAATCGTCCTTACGCGGGGCGGTGGCAACGGCGGCCGTCATGACGACGGAGTTCTGCTCGAGGCTGGGCGCGGACTTCGGCGCGATCGAGACACCGCCGAGAACGTGGCCACCGAGGACGTGAGCCCACGGACGCGCATAGCAACCCTGAGCCGGTACGCCGGCAACACCCAGCTGCGCCTTCACGACGCTGTTCTTGATGCTCTCCACGGGTGTCACCTCCATCCGGTCCTCGGGCAGCTGCGGCTGACCCGCAGCGCTGTTGATGTCGAGAGGTTAAGGTGCGCGTCCCGACGGGTGCAAGCGAATTATTCGGCGTGTTTTCGAACTTCTCGCAACAGTTCCTGCCGAGTGACGCTCATCAGGCCGTAGGACTTGCACCGGAGCAGATCGCCAGGACGTCCTCGCCGTACCGCTCCAGCTTGGCCGCGCCGATGCCGCCGATGCGCCCCAGCGCCCGCAGATCGCCCGGTTCGGACTCCGCGATCGCCTGCAAGGTGGCGTCGGTGAACACGCAGTAGGCAGGCAGCGAAGCCTCCCGGGACCGAGCCAGCCGCCAGGCCTTCAGGCGCTCCAGCAGGGCCTCGTCGTAGTCCGACGGGCAGTCGGTGCAGCGGCCGAGCTTGCGGGCCACCGCGTCCACCAGGGTCCGGTTGCAGACCCGGCAGGAGGTCACCGCCTTGCCCTTCTCGCGCTTGGGCCGGGCCGGGCGACGCGGGGCCGCGTCGGCGGCCACCAGGTCGTCCAGGAACCGGGAGGGCCGCCGGTTGCCCCGGCCGCCGGGGGTGCGCGCGGTGGCCCAGGACAGCGAGAGCCGGTCCCGGGCCCGGGTCAGGCCGACGTAGAGCAGCCGGCGCTCCTCCTCGACCTTCACCTCCGTGTCGGCGTAGCTGATCGGGAGCATCCCCTCGACGAGGCCGACCAGGAACACTACGTCCCACTCCAGGCCCTTGGCCGCGTGCAGGGAGGCCAGGGTGACCCCCTCCACCACCGGGACGTGGGCGTCCGCGGCGCGGGTGTCGAGCTCGGCCACCAGCGTCGCGAGCGTCGCCGCGGGGTCGGCGGCGGCCAACTCCTCGGCGACCCGCACCAAAGCGGCGAGGGACTCGGCG
>NZ_JACDFE010000302.1 GCF_013815995.1 Sporichthya sp. | reverse complement strand
GCGGAGCCCCCCGACGGCAGGCCTCGCGGGTCCCCCGGGTCTCCCCGACCCCCGCCGTCTCGCGCGTCTCCCAGCTCGAACCCATGACTACCCCTGCGAACGCGCAGTTGTCGGAGCAAGTCCGAGCGCGCGGTAGATCTCCAGGGTCGACGTTGACCGGTTCAGCGTGTAGAAGTGCAGGCCCGGCGCACCGCCGTCGAGCAGCGTCGAGCACAGCTCGGTGGCCACCTCGATACCGATCCGGCGCACCTCCGCCGGGTCGTCGGCCACCGTCTGCAGCCGCTCCGCCAACGCCGGCGGGAAGACCGCACCGGAGAGCTCGGAGAAGCGCTGGATCTGGCCGAGGTTGGTGACCGGCATGATCCCCGGCAGGATCGGGATCGTGCAGCCGTGCGCGGCCGCCCGGTCGACCAGCCGGAAGTAGTCGTCGGCGTCGAAGAAGAACTGGGTCACCGCGAAGTCCGCACCGGCCGCCGCTTTGAGTGCGAGGTGCTTGGCGTCGGAGTCGAGGTCGGACGATTCGGGGTGGCCCTCGGGGAACGCGGCAACACCGACGCAGAACGTGCCGAGCTCACGCAGCAGCCGGACCAGTTCGTCGGCGTGCTCGAGTCCGTCCGGGTGCGGCTCCCACGGCGTGCCCGCTCCGCCCGGCGGGTCACCGCGCAGCGCGAGCACGTTGCGGATCCCGGCCGCGGCGAAGGTGCCGATCACCGAGCGCAGGTCGGCCCGCGAGGAGCTGACGCAGGTCAGGTGCCCCACCGCGGTGAGGGTGGTGTCGGTGGCGATCCGCTCCACGATCCGGACCGTGCGGTCGCGGGTGGATCCGCCCGCGCCGTAAGTGACGGAGACGAAGGTCGGGGCCAGCGGCTCCAGCTGACGGATCGTCTCGAACAGGGTCCGTTCGCCCTCGTCGGTCTTGGGCGGGAAGAACTCGAACGAGTACGACCGCCCCCCGGCCGCGAGGAGGTCACGGATGGTGGCGCCGAGCGTGGACCCCGCGGCTCGCGGGTCGGATCCGGTCGTCATAGTGGACCCAGGCTAGCGATTTACCGTGCGCACTACCCATCGGTATTGCCGCCGTGACCTGCACCACTGTCCGCAGCACCGGCCCCGCGCCGGCAGAGCAAGAGACGGAGAACCCCGGCATGACCTCCGCCGAGCCGGACCCGGCGCACCTGCGCGAGCGGGTCCAGGGCCGGTTGACGGGGTTCCTCACAGATCGTGGCCGGGCGGTGGCGGAGCTCGGCCCGGAGCTGGCCGCCCCGATGACCGTGCTCGCCGACCTGACCGTCGGCGGGAAGCTGCTGCGGCCGGCGTTCTGCTACTGGGGCTACCGCGCCGCGGGCGCGCCGGACGGCGAGGAGATCGTCACCGCGGCCGCCGCCCTGGAACTGCTGCACGTGAGCGCGCTGATCCACGACGACGTGATGGACGACTCCGACCGTCGCCGCGGCCGCCCGTCGGCGCACCGGCAGTTCACCGAGCTGCACCGGAGCGCCGGGTGGGCCGGCTCGGCCGAGGGCTTCGGTCATGGCGCCGCCATCCTGCTCGGGGACCTGGTGCTGGGCTGGGCGGATGAGTTGCTGCGCAGCTGCGGCCTGCCCGCAGAGCGGGTGGCCGCCGCCATGGCAGTGTTCGAGGCGATGCGCACCGAGGTGATGGGCGGTCAGTACCTCGACCTGGTCGCGCAGGCAGCCGGAGACGACGACGCCCTGGCCCGCGCGATGCGGGTGCTGCGCTTCAAGACCGCGAAGTACTCCGTCGAGCGCCCGCTGCAGCTCGGCGCCACCCTGGCCGGCGGCTCTTTCGCCCTGGTGCAGGCCTTCACCGCCGTCGGGATCCCGCTGGGCGAGGCCTTCCAACTGCGCGATGACGTGCTGGGCGTCTTCGGCGACCCCGAGCGGACCGGCAAGCCGGCCGGCGACGACCTGCGCGAGGGCAAGCGCACCGTGCTGGTCACCACCGCGCTGGCTACTGCCGACACAGCGGACCGGGCCACGATGGACGCCCTGCTCGGCAACCCGCACCTTGACGCGAACGGCGTGGCCCGCCTGCGCTCGATCCTGGTCGCCAGCGGCGCGCTCGATGAGGTGGAAAAGCTCATCGAGCGCCTGGCCGCAGAGGCCGAGGACGCCCTGGCGGCGGCGCCGATCGAAGATCCGACGGCCCGTCAGGTCCTGGCCGATCTTGTGGTCGCCGCCACCCAACGCCACGAGTGACCGCCCCGCCGCCCATGAGCAAGCGCTGATGAAAACCGTCACCGGCCCGACCCAGCGGGTTGTGGTGGTCGGCGCCGGCCTCGCCGGGCTGTCCGCCGCGCTGCGCCTGGCCGGAGCGGGCCGCGAGGTCGTGCTCCTCGAGCGCGAAACAGTCCCGGGCGGGCGCGCCGGCCGGCTCGAGCGGGACGGCTACACCTTCGACACCGGACCGACCGTGCTGACCATGCCGGACCTGGTCGCCGACGCACTGGACTGCGTCGGCGAGCGCCTCGAGGACTGGCTGGACCTGCAGCCCCTGTCCCCGGCCTACCGGGCCCGCTTCGCCGACGGGTCCGCCCTCGACGTGCACACCGACCCCGAGGCGAT
This sequence comes from Sporichthya sp., assembly GCF_013815995.1. Classification (GTDB taxonomy): domain Bacteria; phylum Actinomycetota; class Actinomycetes; order Sporichthyales; family Sporichthyaceae; genus Sporichthya. Next base: position 1,566 of record NZ_JACDFE010000302.1, on the reverse strand, counting down.
GGCCGTCACGATCGGGGAGCTGTGCGGGCCGGCCGAGGCCGACGGCTACCGCCGGATGGTGGGCTGGCTGCACAAGCTCTACCGCTACGAGATGCGCGACTTCATCGACCGCAACGTCGATTCCCCGCTCGACCTTCTCACCCCGAACCTGGCGCGCCTCGTCGCGGCCGGCGGCTTCGGTCGGCTGGCCCCGGCCGTCGGGCGGTTCCTGCAGGACGAGCGCACCCGTCGGGTGTTCACCTTCCAGGCGATGTACGCCGGCCGCTCCCCGTACGACGCGCTCGCGCTGTACGCGGTGATCTCCTACATGGACACCGTCGCCGGCGTGTACTTCCCCCGCGGCGGGATGCACGCCCTGCCCACCGCGCTGGCCGGCGCCGCGGTCAAGCACGGCGTCGATCTGCGGTGCGGCACCGAGGTGACCCGCGTCGAGCAGGTCGGGGGCCGCGCGGTCGCGGTGCACACCGCGGACGGCGAGCGGATCGCCTGCGACGCCCTGGTGCTCACCCCGGACCTGCCGACGGCCTGGCACACCCTGCTCGGCGGCGGCCCGCGACGGCTGGATCGCCTGCGCTACTCCCCCTCGTGCGTGCTCCTGCTGGCCGGGTCCCGGACCGCCTACCCCGACCGGGCCCACCACGAGATCACCTTCGGAACCGCCTGGCGGGAGACCTTCTCCGAGGTGATCGACGCCGGCCGGCCGATGTCCGACCCCTCGTTCCTGGTCACTACCCCGACCGCGTCGGACCCCGGGCTGGCCCCGGCCGGCCGGCACGCCTACTACGTCCTCTTCCCCAGCCCCAATCTGACGGGCGATCAGGACTGGACCGACGGCTACGTCGAGCACATGATGGACACCCTGGAGGCCCGCGGGTATCCCGGGTTCGCCGACGGGATCGAGGTCCGCGAGGTGACCACGCCGGCCGATTGGGCGGCCCGGGGTATGGCGGCCGGCACCCCGTTCGCGGCGGCGCACTCCTTCGGCCAGACCGGCCCGTTCCGCCCCCGCAATCTCGCCCGCGGCTGGGAGAACGTGGTCTTCGCCGGCTCCGGCACGGTCCCCGGCGTCGGCGTGCCCTGCGTGCTGATCTCGGGTCGGCTGGCCGCCGAGCGGATCACCGGCCCGGACCCGGGGTATCGCTCGCGCGCCTGGCCCTGATCCGTGCCAAGGTGGGGGCATGAACGAGAACGAGACCGACGAGTCCACCGAAGAGCCGGCCGAGGACGTCTTCGCCGGCGACGACCCGAAAGCGAAGTTCCGCGAGGCGCTGGCCCGCAAGACCGGTAGCCAGGGCCAGGGCGGCGGGGAAGCCGGCGCGTCCAAGGTCGGCTCCGCGCACGGCCCGGCCAAGGCGCAGCGCACCTTCCGCCGCAAGTCCGGCGGCTGACGCCAAGGGCTCATTGACCCCCGAAAGCGCATCACAGCACGCGGATCTTGCTATCCGACGTGGCGTAGTGCGCTTTCGGGGGTCTGTGCTACCTGCGTCGGGTCAGGCCGTCGGGCGGGGGCGGACCACGGCGGCGAGACCGGCGGCGACCGCGGCCTGGCCGGCGGCGTTCGGGTGC
>NZ_JACDFE010000301.1 GCF_013815995.1 Sporichthya sp. | reverse complement strand
GGTCGGCGCGGTGGCCGAGGGCGGCCTGCTCGGCGCCTACGCCTACCTGCGCTATCGGACCAACGGCTCCGCGCCGCCGGCCGCGGTCAGCGCGCTCACCCTCAGCACGCCGCTGGCGGCCGACCGCGCCGCGAAGGCCGCCGCCACCCGGGCCGACGTGCTCGCCGACGCGGTCTGCTTCGCCCGCGACCTGATCAACACCCCACCCTCGGACCTGTTCCCCGCCGGCCTGGCGGCGGCCGCGGAGACCTACGGCAAGAAGGCCGGCCTGACCGCCGAGATCATGGACGAGCGCGCCCTGAAGAAGGGCGGCTACGGCGGCATCCTCGCCGTCGGGCAGGGCTCGGAAAACAAGCCGCGCCTGGTGAAGCTGGCCTACACCCACCCCAAGGCGACCAAGACCATCGCGCTGGTCGGCAAGGGCATCACCTTCGACTCCGGCGGCCTCTCCCTCAAGCCGGCCGACGGCATGATCACGATGAAGTGCGACATGAGCGGCGCGGCCGCGGTGGTCGCCGCCGTCTGCGCGATCGCGCGACTGAAGCTCCCGGTGAACGTCACCGCCTGGGCCCCGACCGCGGAGAACATGCCCTCGGGCACCGCGCAGCGTCCCTCGGACGTGCTGAAGATGTACTCGGGCAAGACCGTCGAGGTGCTCAACACCGACGCCGAGGGCCGGCTGATCCTGGCCGACGCCCTGGCCCGCGCCTGCGAGGACTCCCCCGACCTACTCATCGACGCCGCCACCCTGACCGGCGCCGCGATGGTCGCCCTCGGCCACCGGACCTCGGCCGTGATGAGCAACGACGACGACTTCCGCACCCAGCTGCACGAGGTCGGCGAGCGCACCGGCGAGCGGATGTGGCCGATGCCGATGCCGGAGGAACTGCGCGGCTCGCTGAAGTCCTCGGTCGCCGACATCGCCAACATCGGCGAGCGCTGGGGCGGCGCGCTCTCGGCCGCGATCTTCCTGCGCGAGTTCGTCACCGACGGCATCACCTGGGCCCACCTGGACATCGCCGGCCCGGCCTTCAACGAGGGCGAGCCCTACGGCTACACCCCGAAGGGCGGCACCGGCGTCGCCGTTCGCACGCTGGTCTCCCTGGCCGAGGACGTCGCGGCGCAATAGGTTTCGCCCTTGTGGGCGACCTCTACATCGACGCCGCGGTGCTCGGGCAGATGCGGCGCAGCCTGCTGCGGATCCGCGAGTTACTCGAGCGACCCGGCCGGCGACGGTGCCCGAGGGCACTAGCTCCCTCGGCGCTCAGGTGCCGATGCACTCCGCGCCGGCCGCCAGGCAGTCGAGAACCTTGCCGCCGGCGGCCTTCCACTTGGTCTGGTCCACCGGCGTCAGCGCCCGGGCGATCTTGAGCGTGGTCTCGAGGTCGGCGCCGGAGACGACCAATTCGAGGGTGTAGTTCCGGGCGAGCGCGATCAGCACGATCACGTTGCCGCCCCGCTGGTCCAGCCAGCTCGCCGCCCGGCCGTTGATCTCGCCAGTCTTCAGCTTGCCCGCACCGTCCTTACGCAGGACCGTGGACTGGCCGGACAAGCCGCGCAGGTGCCCGTTCAGTTGCACGCTCTGGTCCGTGGCGGGTTGGTCGTAGGTGGCGTACCAGTCCAGGGACTTGTCCAGCTGCTGATACTGCGGACGGCTCTTGCCGATCGGCCGGACGGCCTCACCCAGCTGCCAGCCCGCGAGCTTGAGCAGGACGTACAGGCTGTCGCCGGGCACGACCTTGGTATCCGCGGCACCGGCCGCCGCTCCACCGGCCGCGCCCGGAGTGGTGGTGGTCGGGTCGACCCCGGGCACGCCGTCGACCGGCGCGCCGGAGGTGCCCGCGGCCGGATCGTCGATGTCGTTGTCGCCGCCCGAGCACGCCCCGAGCAGGCCGCCGGTCAGCACCAGCGCGGCGGCCGCGCTCGCCGCTCGAAGACGAAGGCGGGTCACTTCTCGCCGCGCTTCTCGGCCGCGCGCTTCGTGTCATAGTCGCGCTTGCGCTGGGGGTAGCCGGTGAGCGCGACGTCGTAGACCGGGATGTTGAGCTTGCCGCACAGGGAGCGCGCGTGGTCGTGGCTCGGCACCCGGCGCCGGGTCCACTCCCCGTCGTGGGCGATCAACATGACCGTCGGCTCAGTGACCGTCGTCTGCGGCTCCAGGAAGGCCTCGACCCCGACCCGGGTCTCCGCCCAGTCGCGCAGGTGGTCGCGGTCAACAAGGTCGGCCCGCCGGGGCGTGCCCGCCTTCTGACGCTTGGAGAACAGTCCCATCCGAGGGGCCCTTCCGTTGTCTTCGCCCAGTATCCCGCCGCTGTCCCACCGATCAGGGGACCCGACGTGACCAAAGCCGCTCGCCCGCCTGGTCGGGGCGGGAAACACAGGTGAAAGGATGGCCGTTGCTCATCTGCAGACACCAGCAAGGGGGTTCCCGTGGCGGAGCAGGCAAGCACCGAGTTCGACGTCCTCATCCTCGGTGGCGGCAGCGGCGGTTACGCCTGTGCGCTGCGTGCGGCCCAGTTAGGGCTGACCGTTGCCCTTGTCGAAAAGGACAAGCTCGGCGGCACGTGTCTGCACCAGGGCTGCATCCCCACCAAGGCGCTGCTGCATGCCGCCGAGGTCGCCGACCTGGCCCGCGAGGGTGAGCAGTTCGGCGTACGGAGCACGTTCGAGGGCATCGACATGGCCGGGGTCAACGCCTACAAGGACGGTGTGGTCAGCAAGCTCTACAAGGGCCTGCAAGGCCTGGTGAAGAGCCGCAAGATCACCTTCATCGAGGGCGAGGGCCGGCTGTCCTCCGCCACCACCGTGGACGCGGCCGGCGTCCGGTACTCCGGCAAGCACATCGTGCTCGCCACCGGCTCGGTGCCGCGCTCCCTGCCCGGGCTGGAGATCGACGGCGCCCGGGTGATCACCTCCGACCACGCGCTGCGTCTGGACCGGGTCCCCGCCTCCGCGATCATCCTCGGCGGCGGCGTGATCGGCGTGGAGTTCGCCAGCGTCTGGAAGTCCTTCGGCTCCGAGGTGACCATCGTCGAGGCCCTTCCCCACCTGGTGCCGCTGGAGGACGAGGCCACCTCCAAGCTGCTGGAGCGCGCCTTCCGCAAGCGCGGGATCGCCTTCGAGCTCGGCGCCCGCTTCACCGGCGTCGAGACCACCGAGAAGGGCGTGCGGGTCTCCACCGAGAACGACAAGCAGATCGAGGCCGAGGTCCTGCTGGTCGCGATCGGCCGCGGACCGGTCTCGGCGAACCTCGGTTACGAGGAGGTCGGCGTCGAGATGGAGCGGGGCTTCGTCAAGGTCGACGCCCTGTGCCAGACGAACGTGCCGACGATCTCCGCGGTCGGCGACCTGATCCCGACTCTGCAGCTTGCGCACGTCGGCTTCGCCGAGGGCATCCTCGTCGCCGAGCGGATCGCCGGGCTCGACGTCGTGCCGATCGACTACGACGGAGTCCCGCGGGTCACCTACTCCGAGCCCGAGGTCGCCTCGGTGGGGATTACCGAAGCCACCGCCAAGGAGCGCTACGGGGCAGACGCGGTCGAGACCCTCACCTACGACCTGGCCGGCAACGGCAAGAGCCAGATCCTCAAGACGGCCGGCGCGATCAAGCTGGTCCGGCAGTCCGGCGGCCCCGTGGTCGGCGTGCACATCGTCGGCTCGCGGGCCGGCGAGCTCGTCTCCGAGGCCCAGCTGATCTACAACTGGGAGGCCCTGCCCAGCGAGGTCGCCCAGCTGATCCACGCGCACCCCACTCAGGGCGAGGCTCTCGGCGAGGCGCACCTCGCGCTCGCCGGCAAGGCCCTGCACGCGCACGGCTGACACTGCGTCAGTTTCAGTCAGAACTCTTAGCCACCCGCATTCCGCCCTCGCGAGGAGAACCTCAATGCCAGTCTCGGTCACCCTGCCGGCGCTCGGTGAGAGCGTCACCGAGGGCACCGTCACCCGGTGGCTGAAGAAGGAGGGCGACACCGTCGCCGCGGACGAGCCGTTGCTGGAGATCTCCACCGACAAGGTGGACACCGAGATCCCCGCGCCCTCGGCCGGGGTGCTGATCAAGATCACCGTCCAGGAGGACGAGACCGTCGCGGTCGGCGCTGAACTCGCGGTGATCGGCGACCCGGGCGAGGCTGCCCCGGCCGCCGCCCCGGCGGCGCAGGCACCCCCGGCGGAGCAGGCCGCGCC
>NZ_JACDFE010000300.1 GCF_013815995.1 Sporichthya sp. | reverse complement strand
CCATTGGCGGGGCCCTTCGCAATAGTGCTGTGTTACGGGGTCGAGGTCGCGCTGGGCGATGCCGACCCGCCCGGAGTGGGCGAGCTGATCGGGGAAGAGGACGGCGACGGCGACGGCGACGGCGACGGGCGGGTCGAACTGGTCGGCTTCGCGCTGCTCGAGCTGGTCGGCTTCGAGCTGGCCGACTCGGAGGTCGACGCGCCACCCGCAACCGGGCCACGGACGAACTTCAGCGGCTTGTACATGTTGTCGTTGCCGTACTGGTAGATGCCCATGGAGGCGACGCTCGGGTCACCGTTCGAGTCGAACTCGACCGGGCCGCTCTGCCCCTCGTAGTCGATGTCCTTGTTCTCCTTGAGCAACTTCACGCACTCGGCGAACGTGCCGCACTTCTCGCCGCCCGTGGAGACGTCCTGCAACTCCTTGGCGATCGCGATGCCGGCGTCGCTGTTGGCCGCCTCGGCCGCGAGCGCGATCAGCGTGATGGCGTCGTAGGCCTCACCGGCGTAGCTGTAGTCCTTGAGGCTCGGGTCGAACGCCTTCAGCTTCGACACGAAGTCGTCGGCCGGCTTGGAGCCCGGGATCGTGCCCTTGACGCCTTCCATCTCACCCTTGGCGCGGTTCGCGTAGCTGGCGTTCGACATGTTGCCGTCGACCAGGTACAGCGACTTGCCGCTCTTGAGCGGCAGCAGGCCCTGCTTGACCATCTCGTCGATGAGCTTCGATGACTCCTCGAAGCCGATGAGAGCGATCGCGTCGGGGTCTGCCTTCTTCACCTGGCCGACCTCGGCGGAAAACTCGCTCGCCGTCGGGTCGTAGATCTTCTTCAGGACGACCTCGCCGCCACCGCTGGTGAAGGCGGTCTCGGCCTGGTCGGCAAGGCTGGTGCCGTAGGCGTCCTGCAGGGCGAGAATGCCCAGGGTCTCCGCACCGTCGTCCAGCGCGGTCTGACCGACCACGCGGCCCTGGAAGATGTCCGAGGGCGCGGTGCGCCAGAGGAGGCCCTTGTCCGGGTAGTCGGTGATGAGCGTCGACGTCGCGGCGGGCGAGAACATCAGCACGCCACTGCCGGTCACGCGGTCGACGACCTTCAGCGTCACCGAGGACGAAGCGGCGCCGACGATGGCGTCCACGCCGGCGTCCAGCAGTCGGTTGACCGACTGGGACGCGATGTCCGTGGTCTTGTCCCCGGAGTCGGAGAAGTCGGTCTCGACGTCCTTCCCGAGCACGCCGCCGGCCGCGTTGACGTCCTGGATTGCGAGCTTCACGGCTGCGATCTCCGGCGGGCCGAGGATCTGGAGGTTGCCGGTCTCGGGCAGCAGGGTGCCGATCTTCAGCACGCCGTTGCCGGTGTTGACCTTGGTGGAGGACGAAGCCGATGCTGCCGGCGTCGCCTCGTCGTCGTCATCGCCACCACAGGCGGTCAGCGCGAGGGCGGCGGCGGCCACCAGCGCGAGTGCCCGGACGGCGGGGTAGGCACGTGCCATGGGAACTTCTCCTTCAACGTAAGTCGCCGGTCCGTACGTGAAGGCGAGCTTCCTTCACGTTGATGTGGCACGGCGTTGTGGCTGGAACCTAGCGAAGCGGCGACCGCACGCAGGGTTACTGGCGCAAGACATAGCGACCCGTGTCCGGTTCGTGATCTTGAACGGGCCATCTTGTCCGATTTGCCCAAATATCTGCGTGTCTTCCCTCGCGTGACCTGGAGTAACCACAGAGCCACGGATCGGACCGAGAATTACCCCTCGGGAGTAGCCGTCGAATGCGACGCGAAGTCCTCGATGATGACCTCGGCGACCTCTTTCATCGTCATCCGTCGGTCCATCGAAGCCTTCTGGATCCAGCGGAACGCCTCGGGCTCGGAGAGGCCGTACTTGGTCTGCAGCGCACCCTTGGCCCGGTCCACCAACTTGCGGATCTCCAGCCGCTCGTTGAGCCCGGAGACCTCCTGCTCGAGCGCCACGATCTCGGCGTGCCGGGAGACCGCCATCTCGATCGCGGGGAGCAAGTCGTTCTTGGTGAACGGCTTGACCACGTAGGCCATCACGCCGGCGTCGCGGGCCCGGGCCACCAGTTCCTTCTGCGAGAACGCGGTCAGCATGACCACGGCCGCGCCGCGGGCGGCCACGATCTGCTCGGCCGCGGTGATGCCGTCGATGATCGGCATCTTCACGTCGAGGATGACCAAGCCCGGGGAGTGCTTGGCGACCAGGTCGACGGCCTCCTGACCGTTGCCCGCCTCGCCGACGACCTCGAACCCCTCCTCCTGAAGCATCTCCTTGAGGTCGAGGCGGATCAGGGCCTCGTCCTCCGCAATGACCACGCGGCGGCTGTTGGCGGCCGGGGTCGTAGGAGTGCTGGATTCGGTCACGAACCGAGCCTAACCCCCGGGTCCCGCTGCGCCGGCCCGCCCGACTTGAGATGGCGTGAAGCCGACATCCCATTCGAAACAGGTGGTGCCTTTGAGGCGCCTCGAAGGCCTCGGTAGTCACGATTGGGATGTCTGCTTCACGGCCACAACCTCCAGTGTCGAACCGTCGCCATTAGGCTTGGTGCTCGCACCGGCCGGGGTGGCGGAATGGCAGACGCGGGTGGCTCAAACCCACCTGACTCACAAGGTCGTGCGGGTTCGAATCCCGCCCTCGGCACCGAAGTTCGGATAATCAGCGCACCAGGCCATCCGGCCGCGTTCGACCGCGAGGTGGGCCCGTGCGCAGATTCGAGGCAGTGGCCACGGCGGTGGGCGCCACCGGCGCGCTCCTGTTCGCTTCGCTGACCGCGGTCGAGGGCGCCTCCGCGGCGAGCTCGATCACCTGGGGCAAGTGCCAGGACTCCGACCTGCGCAAGGCCGGCGCGCAGTGCGGCTTCGTGCCGGTGCCGCTGGACTGGCGCGATCCGGGCGGGGCGAAGATCTCGATCGCGGTCTCCCGGATCCGGGCGACCAAGGGCCCGCGCCAGGGCGTCATGCTGACCAACCCCGGCGGTCCCGGCGGCTCCGGCCTCGCTCTCCCGGCCTACCTGCTGCCGGAGGTCCCGGGGGGCGCGGGCGACACCTACGACTGGGTCGGGTTCGACCCGCGCGGGGTCGGCGCCAGCCGCCCGGCGCTGTCCTGCGATCCGGACTACTGGATCGGTCCGCGGCCGGCCTACGAGCCGGCCTCCGCGACGAAGCGCTCGGCCGACGAGCGCCGCTGGATCAAACGCTCCCGCACCTACGCGGCCGCCTGCGCGGACAACGGGGACCTGCTGCAGCACGTGCGCACCGTCGACACCATCCGGGACATGGAGGCGCTGCGGGTCGCGCTCGGGGTGAAGCGGATCAGCTTCTACGGGTTCTCCTACGGCACCTACCTCGGGCAGCTCTACGCCACCCGCTACCCCGACCGGGTGCGGCGCATGGTGCTCGACGGCAACGTCCCGCCGAACTACCCGGGCTACGGCGACGGCGGCCGGGCGCAGGCGATCGCCTTCGAGCGGGTGATGCGGGAGTTCTTCGACTGGATCGCCGACCACGAGGACGTCTACCACCTCGGTCCGCGTCGTGCGCAGGTCGAGGCGGCCTACTACGACGAGCTGAGGAAGCTCACCCGCACCCCGGTCAAAGGCATCGGGGCCGCCGAGTGGACCAACGTCATCCAGCTCGCCGGGTTCGCCGAGTTTCTCTGGCCGGAGGTCGCGGACGCCTTTGCCGACTGGCGCGGTGGCAAGCACGTCTCGGTACGCGGGCTGTACCAGTACGCCGGTGAGGTCGGCGACGACAACAGCTACGCCGCCTTCCTGGCCACCGTCTGCACCGACGCCCCGTTCCCGCGCAGCTACCCGCAGATCCGCAGGGACGCGTTCTCGATCGCGAAGCAGGCGCCGTTCGAGGCCTGGACCAACCTGTGGTTCGCGGCGCCGTGCACGTTCTGGCCGACCGCCCCGGCCCGTGCGCCCCGGATCGACGGTTCGCGCCTGAAGGTGCCGATCCTGCTCGTGCACGCCACCGGGGACGGCGTTGCGCCGTACGCCGGGGCGCTGGCCCTGCGCCGCGAGTTCCCCACCGCGTCGCTGCTCGCCGAGCTGGGCGCGACCACCCACGCCGGCTCGCTGGGCGGCAACGCCTGCATCGACGACGCGATCGCGGCCTATCTCGCCGCCGGGACCCTGCCGCCGCGCCGCCCCGGCGACCGACCGGATGCGACC
>NZ_JACDFE010000114.1 GCF_013815995.1 Sporichthya sp. | reverse complement strand
GCATCCACCCGCTCCGGGTCCCGGTGCCGGGGGGCCAGTTCGCGGACCGCCATGTGCAGGGCGCCGGCGATCGGGCGGCGCAGCGACTGCTCCGGGCGGGCCTCGATCTTGCCGGTTCCCCACAGCCGCCCGATCGCAGCCGACCGCATCGCGTTGAGCAGCACGGTCTTGCCGACCCCGCGCAAGCCGGTGAGCACCATGCTGCGCTCCGGGCGGCCGCGGGCGACCCGTTCGAGCACGACGTCGAAGTCGGCCAGCTCGCGGTCACGACCGGCCAGCTCGGGCGGGCGCTGGCCCGCGCCGGGGGCGTACGGGTTGCGGACGGGATCCATGACTTCGACGGTATGGGCGTCTCTAGCGAATTCCGTAGATCGTCGTATTGAAGGCTCGACGTGTCGCCCCCCGGCTCAAGGCGACCTCACCTTTATCTAGAACCGTCTTGCGTTTGCACTGGACGGGTCAGATTTCCGGCCTCAGTAGACGTGCGGGCTCTCGCCGGACTCGCTGACCATCGGCTTGCCGGACGTCGCCCAGGCGAGCATCCCGCCGGCGATGTTGGACGCGCGCCGCCCCTGCTGGCCCAGATAGGCCGTGACCTGCGCAGATCTGCCGCCGCTCTTACAGATCACGTAGATCTCGCCTTCCTCCGGAATCTCCGCGATCCGGGCCGGGACGTCGTTCATCGGGATGTGCGCGGCGCCTTCGACGTGTCCGGCGGTCCACTCGACCGGCTCGCGAACATCGAGCAAATACGCGTCGGCGGGGATCCCGGAGACCTCGATCTCGGGTACATGTGGGGGCATGCCGCCATTCTTCCGCCGTTCATCGCAGCGATCTGCAGAGCCCCTCGAGGCCTCCGGGCGACTTTGCCTTTTCTTGGAACTTTCCGCCCGGATCCGCCGGAACCGGACACGATTACTCCGCGTCTCAGGACCTATGCGATACGTCAACGTGCTCGTCGCTGCAGGCGTCGTGGTGGTCGGGTTCACCGGATCCCTGACCGCCGCCCACGCGCTGTCGGTGCCGGAGCCGGCTCCCATGCCGCGGCCGATCCCTGGTCTGCCGCTGGACCTGTTCCCGTCCGGTGACCCGGGCACGAAGTTGACGGTGACCTTCAAGGCGGACGGCAAGGCCGCGCCCGTGGTCATGCAGCTGACCTGCGACCCGACCGGCGGGGACCACCCCCGCGCGGCCGAGGCCTGCGACCGACTGGCGGCCGTCAAGGCGGAGGGTTCCGACCCGTTCGCCAAGCCGGCGCCGGACGAGATCTGCACCTTCATCTACGGCGGCCCGCAGACGGCCACCGTGGTGGGCACCTGGAACGGCGAAGGCGTCGACGCGAAGTTCACCCGCGCCAACGGGTGCGAGGTCTCGCGCTGGGACGCGATCGAGCCGGTTCTGGCGCCGTCGACCGCACCAGCTGCTGTGAAGAAGTAGGGCACACAGAACTTCGGCGCGCGTCCCGGACCCGGTTCGGGCGCGCGTCCCGGACCCGGTTCGTGGGGGGCTGGACCGGGGCGCACGTCGAAGCGGGACCGGCGGTCCCGTGCACGGGGGAGTGATCGGGGGATCGGGGAAGACGGCGGCGTAGGTCTACGGGGCCTGCGCCGCCCTTCCGCGTCCGGGCCCGGTTCCGGCACGCTGCGGGCATGCCTGGCTCCAGCCCGTTTCGCCCATCTGCAAGGGCTGCTCGCGGAGGGGACGTTGGGCCTGGCCGGACCGACCTCGGGCCCGGTCAACACGGGCCTCTGCGTGTTCACCGCGGCCGACGAACCCGCCGCCACCGTGGTCATGAATGCCGATCCAGCGGTCGCCGAGGGCGTCGTTAGGGGCGAGTTGCGCCCGTTCCGGGTGTCCTTGTTGACCGGGTCGCGACGGATGATCAAGGACCACTTGCTCACGTCGGGGCCTTTGACTGCCGAAGGGGACCTTAGTCCCGACCTCCCTCGGTGGTGCCTGTGTCTGAGTCCTTCCCGACGCCCTCGCGTCGTTGTCGCCCGGCCCGCATCGCGCTGGTCCTCGCCGTCGGAATCACCGCCTTCGGCCTGACCACGCTGACGCCTCCAGCCGCGCTCGCGGCCGGCTTCCCGACCCCGGTCCAGGCTCCCGTCCAGGCTCCGGGCACCGGTGCGGCCAAGCAGATTCCGGGCCAGTGGATCGTCATCACCGACGAGGGCACCAGCGAGGTGAACGCGGCCCGCAACCGGGCGAGCGACCTCGGGGCCGCCCTCGGCGTCACCTTCTCCAAGGCGATGCGCGGCTTCGCCGCCCACATGTCCGACGACGCGGCCGCCCGGCTGCGCAACGACCCGCACGTGGTCTCGGTCGAGCCGGACTACGAGGTGCACACCTCGGCGACCCAGAATCCCGCGCCGAGCTGGGGCCTGGACCGCATCGATCAGAACGCGCTCCCGCTCAGCGGGTCCTACAGCTACGGGGCCACCGGGTCCGGGGTCGACGCCTACGTCCTGGACACCGGCATCCGCGCCTCCCACACCGACTTCGCCGGCCGGGTCGCGGCCGGCTACACCGCGATCAACGACGGCCGCGGCACGAACGACTGCGCCGGGCACGGCACGCACGTCGCCGGCACGATCGGCGGGACGAAGTACGGCGTGGCCAAGCAGGTCACGCTGGTACCGGTCCGGGTGATGGGCTGCGACGGCGTCGGCAGCACCTCCGGGATCATCGCCGGCCTGGATTGGGTCTTCGCCCAGAAGCAGGCCAACGGCCGACCGGCCGTGGCCAACCTCAGCCTCGGGGGGTCGCCGTCCACCTCGCTGGACGCGGCGGTGAACCGCGCGATCGAGGCCGGCGTGAACGTCGTGGTGGCGGCCGGGAACGACAATGCCAACGCGTGCGGAGAATCCCCGGCGCGGGTGCCGGCCGCCCTCACCGTCGGCGCGAGCACCAAGACCGATGCCCGCGCGGACTTCTCCAACTACGGGTCCTGCGTCGATCTCTTCGCGCCCGGCGACCGGATCGTGTCCGCCATCAACACGGGGGACAGCGCGAGCGCGACCTACTCCGGCACGTCGATGGCCTCCCCGCACGTCGCCGGGGCGGTCGCGCTGTACCTGCAGGGCGCACCGACCGCGACCCCGGGCCAGGTCAGCGCCGCCCTGCTGAACCACTCCGTCCTCGGCGTGCTGACCAGCCTGCTCGGCACCGCCAACCGCCTGCTCCACACCGTGCTCGCGACCGAGGCCCCACCCGGGGCCGAGCCGGTCCCGGCCGAGCAGGCCGGCGTCTCCCGGATGAGCCTGTACGCGGGGGCCTCGAAGATCAATTTCGGCTCCGCCGTCACGCTGCGCGGCACGCTCACCGACGGCACCACCGGCGCGGGCGTCGCCGGTCGCACCGTCACCTTCCGCACCGGAGGGAACCCCGTCACCAACGTCACCACGGCGGCCGACGGCTCGTACTCGGCGCGGCTGCGCCCGACCCGCACGATGGCCTTCACCGCGACCTTCGCCGGCGACGCCAACTACCTCGCCAGCTCCAGCCCTGCGGTCACCGTGAAGGTCGGCACGTCCGTCCGCGCCAGCGCCTCGCGCAGCGCGGGCAGCCCCGGCAAGTACGTGGTCAAGGGTGTGACCGACCCCGGAACGGCCGGCATCAAACTCCAACTGCAGGTGCGCGGCGCCAAGTCCTGGAAGACGGTCGACGCGGCCCGCACCGGCAAGAACGGCAACGCGACGTTCAAGGTGAAGCTGACGAAGCGTCAGACCTATGCGCTGCGGATCTTCGCCCCGGGCACCGGCGCCCTGTCCCACGGCACCAGCCAGGTCGTGACCATCCGCGTCCGCTGACCCCAACTTCTGTCGCGCGGCGCGCCCTTCCGCCCGGCCTCCGAAGGCGCGCCGCGCAGCAGATCTTGCACCTGAGGCGCTACTTGAGCAGCCGGGACATCCGGCGATCGGCGAGGGGCTTGCCGCCGGTCTGACAGGTGGCGCAGTACTGCAACGAGGAGTCGGCGAAGGAGACCTCGCGCACGGTGTCCCCGCAGACCGGGCAGGGCTGGCCGGTGCGCGCGTGCACCCGCAGACCCGCCTTCTTCTCCCGCTTCAACTGACTGGTCTCCAAGCCGTCCGAGCGGGCGATCGCGTCGGCGAGGGTCTCCCGGATCACCGCGTGCAGCGCGGCCACGCCCTGGTCGTCGAGGGTGTTGGCGGGCTTGAACGGCGACAGCTTCGCGGCGTGCAACACCTCGTCGGAGTAGGCATTGCCGATCCCGCCGATCACCGACTGGTCGCGCAGCACCCCCTTGATCTGGGCCCGGCCGGCAGAGGCCAGCACGGAGCCCAGCACCTCCGCGGTGAAGTCCTCCGCGAGCGGGTCCGGGCCGAGCCGGGCGATGCCGGGCACCAGCATCGGGTCGCGCACGCAGTAGACCGCCAGCGACTTCTTCGTCCCCGCCTCGGTCAGGTCGAACCCGAAGGTGGCGCCGGGCGGGTCATCGTCCCTCTCGCCCAGGTGCACCCGGAGCCCGAGCGGGCCCTTGCCCGGTTTGGGCGGAACGGCGGTCAGGTTGTCGCGCCACTGAAGCCAGCCGGCCCGGGCCAGGTGGGTGATCAGGTGCAGCTCGCCGCCGACCTCGACGTCGAGGAACTTGCCGTGCCGTGCGACGCCGGTGACGAACATGCCGTGCAGCGCACTGACCGGTGGGTCGTAGGTCTTGAGCACGCTCAGCGACGCAACGTCGACCCGGACCACCGCCCGACCGACGGCCTGCTCGGTGAGCAGACGGCGCAGCGACTCGACCTCGGGCAGCTCAGGCACGGAACCCAGTCTGCAAGAAATCGGGCGCGCTTACCCGGATCAGGGCATTCGGTCACCCGACCGTTAACCGGTTCGGCCGTTGGCCGCGCAGGCCGGGGTACGCGTCCCTAACCTGGCGCAAGCGCGCTCTCATCGACGAGGGCAGCGGGGGAGGACGCAATGCACATCATGGTCGTGCGCATGGCGACGGATCCGGACCGGATCGAAGAGGTCCGTCGTCACCTCGAGGAGGACGCCAAGCGTCGGGCAGCAGCCCGGCCCGGGTACATCGGTGGCCGTTGGCTGGTCGCCGAGGACCAGCGCCACGCGATCGGGGTCGTCCGCTTCGACTCGGCCGACGCGGCTCAGACCGCCGCGATCGCCGGCCCGCGTAAGGCGATGGACGACCAGGGCGACCGCGCCTGGAACGTCGTGGGCGTGAACATCTTCGAGCAGGTCGCCGTCGGCTGACCGCCCCCAGGGGGACGGTCAGCCGGGCGACCGGCGCGCTTTACGAGGCCGCGAGGTCCGCGCAGGCGACCTTCGGCGGCTTGACCTCGTCCTGCTTCGCTCCGGCGGGGCGCTTGAGGTGGATCACCACGGACTTGCCCCCCGGCCCAGCCTTGACCGGGTTCGTGGTCTGCCCGCTGCCCTTGCCCTTGGCGTTGACGCTGACCGGCAGGTGCAACTCGTTCGGCGGCAGGTCCCCGCCATCAGGGGTGTACTTGAAGTGCGCGCCGCCGGGGTCGGCCGCCGAGCACGAGTCCGCGTGCACATGCGCGACGTAAACCGCCTTAGGGTTCAGCCCGGACGCGGCGATCGTCACCTCAGTGCCGGCCGCCGACAGCACCATCTCCGCCGTGCCGCCGATCTTCTTGGTGCCCTTGGGCGCCGTCGAGATCTTGGCGAAGTCGCCGGTGAACGAACCGTCGGAGATCTGCGGGGTCTCGGATGCGCTGTCGTCGTCGTCATCGCCCCCGCAGCCGGCCAGCACCAGGGCCAGCGCTACAGGGATCGCGGCGAAGTGGATCTGCATGGGGGTGGTTCCTCTCGGCAGGTGATCGGAGCACGCGTGCTGCCGGAGGACAGGCTTTGCCAACGAACGGCCGAAAGCAACGCAGTCTCGCCGAGCGGTACCCCGCGGTCGGTCGACGGTCGCGCGACGGGACGAGCGCGAGCGCTCGCCGTCAGATGATCAGTTCGACCAACTGGGCGCGGAGAACGTGCCGCGGCTCACGGAGAGGATCCGGCTGAACTCGCCGCCGGGCAGGTCGTAGGCCAGCAGCTCGGAGCCGCGGGCGGCGGAGCGGTAGCTGCGGGTGACCGCCAACGCGCTGCCGTCGGGGGCGAAGGTGGGCCCTTCGAACCAGCGACCCTTGACCTCGACGAACTTGCTGACATTGCCGAGGGTGCCGAAGTACAGGTCCGCCATGTAGATGGCGGAGCCCCGGTTGGTGCTGACCACCCAGGCGATGATGTTGCCGTCCGGGGAGACCGTCGGCTGCGCGCTGAAGAGCATCTTGCCCTTGCCACCGACCAGACGGTGTGCGTCCGTACCGTCCGCGGCCGCGCTCCAGATGGACTCGCTGACGACGCGGCCCTTCTGCAGAACGGCCCGGGTGAACAGGAAGTGGGTGCCGTCCGCGGTCCAGGTCGGCGAGTGGTCGACCCGGTTCTTCGGGCTCTTGAGGCCACGCTCGGCCCGGCCACCGGCCGCGGGCACAACCAGAAGGCCCTTGCGGTCGTCCACGACCAGACGCGAGCCGTCGGGCGACCAGGCCACCGCGCCGGTGTCGGCGCCGTGGGTCAACCGGCGAAGTCCGCTGCCGTCGACCTTGACCACGTAGAGGTCGGTGATTCCGGCCTTACGGTTGGCCCGGTCGCTGGAGAACGCGACCTGGAAGGAGTCCGGCGAGAAGGCGGGCTCGAAGTCGTTGGCCGGGCCGATCGTGAGCTGCGCTTCGCCGCTGCCGTCCGGGGAGATCACCCGCAGGTCACCCGGGCCCGAGTACCCGCTGGCGCTGCCGGCCCTGCGGCTGTACTGGGAGTGCGTGTAGATGATGTAGCCGAGGATGTCCGCCGAGGCCCGGCTCGGGCTCTCCGGCGCGGACGAAGCCGGGGTCGGCGCTACGGCCACCGGGGCCAACAGCGTCGCAACCAGCGCTGGGATCGCTAGCCGCGAGCGCATAAGACCTCCGTGCCGTGGGGCCGGGACTGCCATGGGGCTGGAACTGCCCTCATAGCGGAACTTTAAGCTGAGAAACCCCATAAGACCACCCGTCCGGACGTTTCCTGAGACGGCAGGGCGCAATTCGCGCCGAACGCGACCCCAGACATGAAGAAGCCCCCGACCTTCACAGGTCAAGGGCTTCCCTGTGTGCGCGAGGGGGGAGTTGAACCCCCACGACCTTTCGGCCACTGGAACCTGAATCCAGCGCGTCTGCCATTCCGCCACTCGCGCGAGTGCGGGGAGAAGGCTAACACCAGCACGACCGGCGCCGAGCGCCCGATGTCGCGGTTGGCGGCGTGCACACGGATAGCATCTGTTCCTGCACAGTCGCCTATCCGACCTCCCGTACCGGGGTGGCCGGACAACGCACTCCCGGCCGCGTCTCCACCTTGCCGGGCAGGTCTCCGCCAGGAGGTGGACGTGGGAGTTCTCCAGCGCTTCGAGCGCCGTCTCGAAGGACTGGTGAGCGGGGCATTCGCGAAGGCGTTCAAGGCCGACGTGCAGCCCGTAGAGATCGCCAGCGCGCTCCAGCGTGAGCTCGACGACCGGGCTGCGATCGTCGGCAAGAACAACACGCTCGTTCCCAATCACTTCGTCGTCGAGCTCTCCAGGCACGACTACGACCGCCTCTCGGTCTACGCCAGGACGCTGTCCGAGGAGTTGGCCGAGGTCGTCCGCGACCACTCAGCCGAGCAGAACTACCAGCTACGCGGGGAGGTCCAGGTGATCTTCGAAGAGGATCTGGACCTCGACATCGGCGTGCACCGCGTCCGCAGCTCCGTGGTGGCCAGCGTCAAGGCCGTCCCGCCGCTGCAGTCCCAACCTCGACCGGCCGGCCCCGCCGTTCCCACGCGTGCACCGGCACCCGCGGCCGTGCCCAGGCCGGTCCATCACGCCGCCAAGACGGAGAAGATCGCCCTCGCCCGCGCGGTGGTGCCCTACCTCGAGGTGAACGGCGAGCGGCACCCGCTGACCCGCCCGGTCACCGTGCTGGGCCGCGGCACCCAGGTCGACCTGCGCGTGGACGACGCCGGAGTCTCCCGCCGGCATGCCGAGATCCAGCTGGGCGACGCCCCGATGCTGGTCGACCTCGGCTCGACCAACGGGACCTTGCTTAACGGCGACCCGGTCGGGCGGGCCGAACTCGTCGACGGCGCGCGAATCGGCCTGGGCGACACTGTCCTGGTGTTTCGATTGCCGGCGGGGTAAGCCTCACCCATGTCCGAGCTCACCATCACTGTCATCCGGCTGGGGTTCCTGGCTGTGCTCTGGCTGTTCGTGCTGACCGCCATCTCCGTGATGCGCTCGGACCTGTTCGGCACCCGGACCGCCGGGGTCCGGCCGGCCCCGGTGCCCGCTCCGCGCCCCGCCAAGCCGGTGAAGATCAAGCCGAGCAAGCGCAACGCGCCCTCGAAGCTGGTGGTCACCGCGGGGACGCTGACCGGGACCACCGTCGCGCTGACGGAAGCTCAGGTGACGCTCGGGCGGGCGCCGGACTCGACGATCGTGCTGGACGACGACTACGCGTCCAACCGGCACGCGCGGCTGTACCCGAGCAACGGGGAGTGGATGGTCGAGGACCTCGGCTCGACGAACGGCACCTACCTGGACCGGTCGCGCGTGGAACAGCCCATGGCGGTCGCGCTCGGGGTGCCTATCCGGATCGGCAAGACCGCCTTCGAGCTGCGCAAATGACGCTCTCCCTGCGCTACGTAGCCCGCTCCGACGTGGGCCTGATCCGCGACGGCAACGAGGACTCCGGCTACGCCGGGCCTTCGTTGCTCGCGGTCGCCGACGGGATGGGCGGGCACGCCGCCGGCGAGGTGGCCAGCTCGGTCGCGCTGGCCACGCTGGCCACCCTGGAGGACGACGTCCCGAGCACGGAACTGCTCGACGCGCTCGCCACCGCGGTCGGCCAGGCCAACGACGCCATCAACGACATGGTCGAGAAGCACCCGCAGCTCGACGGCATGGGCACCACGCTGACCGCGATGCTGTGGTCGGGCCGGCGGCTCGGCCTGGTGCACGTCGGCGACTCGCGTGCCTATCTGCTGCGCGACGGGGTGCTGCTCCAGATCACCCACGATCACACCTTCGTCCAGCAACTGCAGGACGAAGGCCGGATCACCGCCGCCGAGGCGGCCGTGCACCCGCAGCGTTCCCTGTTGTTGCGCGCCCTGGACGGCCGGAGCAACCCGGAACCGGACCTGTCGGTGCGCGAGGTCCACCTCGGCGACCGCTACCTGCTCTGCAGCGACGGCCTGTCCGGCGTGGTGCCGGACCCCGAACTGCAGGGCGCGATGACCGGAACCACGCTGGACGAGGCGGCGGACACCCTCATCCAGCTGGCTCTGCGCGGAGGCGGGCCGGACAACATCACCTGCATCGTCGCCGACGTGGTCGAGGTCGACGCCAACACCTCGGACCAACCGATCGTGGTCGGCGCCGCGGCCGGCCGGCACAAGCCCGCCTCGATGGGCTCGACCAACGAGATCGATCTCTCCGCGCTGCCGGACCTCGAGAAGGCAAACGGCTCCGGCCGGTGGTTCGGAACCCTCTGGGTCCGGTTTCTGATCGCGGGCATCGTGATCGCGCTGATCGCCGGTGGCTGGGCCGGGTACGCCTGGTCTCAGCGGCAGTACTACGTCGGCGCCGACACGGGCCGGGTGGCGATCTACAAGGGCCTGTCCCAGAAGATCATCGGGCTGTCCCTGTCGGACACCTACGAGCACCAGGACATCGAGTTGGGTGACCTGCCGCCGTACGACCGGCAGGAGGTCGAGGACACGATCTTCGCCGACAGCCTCGGCGACGCGCACAAGGTCGTGGACCGCCTGCGAGCCCTGGCCACGGCGTGCCAGGACGCCCGCGCGACGGCGGCCGCGGAGGAGAAGAAGGCCGAGGAGAAGAAGGCCGAGGCCACCGCGTCCCCGAAGCCGACCAGCGGCGCGGGATCCGGGGCCGACGAGCCGACCCCGAGCCCGACCGCGACCGCGTCGGCGTCCGCGGACCCATCCGGCGCGCCGAGCCCGCAGGCCCCGATCCCGCCGGAGATCGGTGAGCCGGTCACCAACGCCTGCGGCGAGGCGCTGGCGCCTGGCCCGACCCCGGACGTGACCCCGACCGCGGATCCGACCCAGTCGCCGAGCGCCACCGCGACCACGACCGAGGGGGCGACGGCGGGATGAGCAGCTCGGCGCCCTCGGTCGCGAGCGCCTCGGTCAACAGCCGCCGGATGACCGAACTCTTCCTGCTGATCTTCGCCTGGGGCCTGTCGGTCGCCGCCTACGCCAACGCCGGGTACGGGGTCACCAATGAGTGGCCGCCCGGCCTGGTGGGTTATGCCGTCACGCTCGGCGCCTACAGCCTCGTCGCACATCTGGCTGTGCGTCAGTTCGCTCGCTACGCCGACCCGATCGTGCTGCCGGCGGTCATGCTGCTGCAGGGCCTAGGCCTCGCGCTGATCTACCGGCTCGACCTGGACGACAAGAGCCCGTCCGAGCGCTCCTTCGGGCCGCTGGCCCCGCGCGGGGACTCCGGCATCCAGTTGATCTGGGCCGCGATCGGCATCCTGCTCTTCGTCGCCGTCCTCGTGGTGATCCGCGACCATCGCCTGCTGCAGCGCTACACCTACACCGCCGGCGCGGCCGGGCTGATCCTGCTCGCGATCCCCGCGCTGCTGCCGGCGCAGTACTCCCAGGTCAACGGGGCGCGGATCTGGGTCCGGTTCTCGGGCTTCTCGATCCAGCCCGGCGAGTTCGCGAAGCTGCTGCTGATCGTCTTCTTCGCCGGCTACCTCGTCGTCAAGCGCGACGTGCTCGCGCTGGCCAGCCGCCGGGTGCTCGGCATCGACCTGCCCCGCGGCCGCGACCTGGGCCCGATCGTCCTGGCCTGGCTGGCCAGCCTCGCCGTCCTCATCGCCGAGCGCGACCTGGGCAGCTCGCTGCTGTTCTTCGGCGTCTTCGTGGTGCTGCTCTACGTCGCGACCGAACGCACGTCGTGGCTGTTCTTCGGCTTCATCATGTTCGTCTCCGGCGCCTACTTCGCCTACCAGAACTTCGGGCACGTGCACCGGCGGGTGGAGATCTGGCTGCACCCGTTCAAGCCGGAATACGTCACCGATGCCTCCTATCAACTGGTGCAGGGGCTGTTCGGGTTCTCCACCGGCGGGATCCTCGGCACCGGACTGGGTCAGGGCCGGCCGAACATCGTTCCCTACGCGAACACCGACTTCATCCTCGCCACCGGCGGCGAGGAGCTCGGCCTGACCGGGCTGATGGCGATCATCGTGCTGTACGGAGTGATCGTGCACCGGGGCCTGCGGGCGGCCCTCGCGGCGCGCGACTCATTCGGAAAGCTGCTCGCGGCCGGCCTCGCGGTGATCCTCGCCCTGCAGGTGTTCGTGGTCGTCGGCGGCGTCACCCGGTTGATCCCGCTGACCGGTCTCACCACGCCGTTCCTGTCCTACGGCGGTTCCTCCCTGGTGGCGAACTGGGCCCTGGTCGCGCTGCTCCTGCGGGTCAGTGACGCCGCGCGCCGCCCCGCGCCGCCCCCCGCTCCGACGACCGATGCCGAGACCCTGGTGGTGCGCCCATGAGCGAGCGAAGCGAGCTCAGAACGAGCATTGAACGCGGCCCCGCGAGGACGAAGTCCGTGGCGGTGACGCAGTGAACCGTCCTCTGCGCAGAGTGGCGGCCGCCTGCGGTCTGCTGATGGTCCTGCTGCTGCTCAACCTCAACTTCATCCAGGTCATCAAGGCCGACGAGTACCGCGACGACCCGAAGAACGCGCGGGTCCTGCTCGAGCAGTACGACCGCGAGCGCGGCGCGATCCTGGTGGCCAGTGACCCGATCGCGTTCTCCCGGGAGACCGGGGACAAGCTGAAGTACCTGCGGATCTACGCCGACGGCAAGCTCTACGCCTTCGCCACCGGCTATTACTCGCACATCTACGGCCGGTCCGGCATCGAACGCTCCGAGGACAGCATCCTGTCCGGCAACGACGACCGGCTGTTCGTGCGCCGGATCGTCGATCTGCTGACCCGGGAGTCCACCCAGGGCGGCACGGTGAAGCTGACGCTGAACGCGGCCGCGCAGGAGGCCGCCTACAAGGGCCTGGCCGGACGCCGGGGCGCGGTGGTGGCCCTCGAGCCGGCCACCGGCCGGATCCTCGCGATGGTGTCCACGCCGTCCTTCGACCCCAACGAGCTGGCCGACCACAGCGGCACCAAGGTGACCAACGCCTGGCAGCGGTACACCGAGGACGACCAGATGCCGCTGCTGAACCGGGCATTCAACCAGACCTATCCGCCGGGCTCGACCTTCAAGCTCGTGACCGCGGCGGCGGCGCTGTCCTCCGGCCGGTACACCCCGGCCGGGGCGGTGCCCGGCCCGGCCCGCCTCGACCTGCCGCTGACCAACGTGGACCTGCCGAACTACTTCAACGGCACCTGCTCCCCGAACAGCCAGACCACGACGATCAAACGGGCGCTGGAGAAGTCCTGCAAC
The DNA here is from genome assembly GCF_013815995.1 of Sporichthya sp. Taxonomy (GTDB): domain Bacteria; phylum Actinomycetota; class Actinomycetes; order Sporichthyales; family Sporichthyaceae; genus Sporichthya. The sequence continues at coordinate 1,545 of NZ_JACDFE010000114.1, read as the reverse complement.
ACCACCTTCGGCGCGATCGGGATGGACCTCGGCGACGAGGTGCTGCGCAAGCAGGCCGAGGCGTTCGGGTTCGGCGAGCGCTTCGAGGTGCCGCTGCCGGTGGTCGCGAGCATCTTCCCCTCCGATCTGAATGAGCCTCAGACCGCACAGTCCGCGATCGGCCAGTTCGACGTGCGGGCCACGCCCCTGGAGATGGCGATGGTGGTCGCCGGCATCGCCAACCAGGGCGTCGTGATGAAGCCCTACCTGGTCGAGGAGGTCCGCGCCCCAGACCTGGACGTGCTCTCCCGCACCGATCCGGAGGAGCTGGGCCGCGCGATCCGTCCGCAGGTGGCCGCCGACCTGACCGCGATCATGATCTCGGTGGTCGACAACGGCACCGCCACCAACGCGCAGATCGACGGCATCGACGTGGCCGGCAAGACCGGCACCGCCCAGGTCGGCGTGGGCAAGAACCCGCACGCCTGGTTCGTCTGCTTCGCTCCCGCCGACGACCCGAAGATCGCGATCGCGGTCGTGCTGGAGAACGGAGGCTCGGAACGGCAGATCGAGGTCGGCGGCAACCTGCTGGCCGCCCCGATCGCCCGCGCGGTCATGGAGGCGATCCTCGGCCGGTGATGACCTGATGAGTGGCGAGACCCAACCCAACAGCCGCCCCATGCTGGGCGGCCGCTACCGCCTGGACGAGCGGATCGCCCGGGGCGGCATGGGCGAGGTCTGGCGCGGCACGGACGAGGTGCTCAACCGCCAGGTCGCGGTGAAGGTCCTGCGCCCGGAGTACGCCGACGAGGAGATCTTTCTCGAACGGTTCCGGAGCGAGGCCCGCAACACCGCCGCCCTGGTGCACACCGGCATCGCGCAGGTCTACGACTTCGGGCAGGCTCCGGCCGGCGGGGCGTCCGTCCCGTTCATCGTCATGGAGTTGGTGCCGGGCGAGCCGCTCTCGCACATCATCGAACGCGACGGGGCGCTCGACATCGACCGCGCGCTGGAACTGGTGGCGCAGGCCGCGCAGGCGCTGCAGGTCGCGCACGTCGCCGGGGTCATCCACCGCGACATCAAGCCGGCCAACCTGCTGATCACGCCGTCCTGGACGGTGAAGGTCACCGACTTCGGCATCGCCCGGGCCGGTGACTCCCTGCCCCTGACCCGCAGCGGCACCGTCATGGGCACCGCGCACTACCTCGCCCCGGAGTTGATCTCGACCAAGTCCGGGGCGGGGCCGCCCAGCGATGTGTACGCCCTCGGCGTGGTGCTCTACGAGTGCCTGGCCGGGCACCGGCCCTTCAGCGGGGACAACCCGCTCGCGGTGGCGATGGCGCACCTGCACAACCAGCCGCCGCCGATCGCGGGCATGCCGGCCGCGGTGAATGCGATGGTGAACCGGATCCTGGCCAAGGAGGCCGCCGACCGCCCGGCCAGTGCGGCCGGCCTGGCCCAGCAGCTGCTCGCGCTGCGCATCGACCTCGCCAACCCGAAGACGCCGGAAGTGGTCGCCGAGACCCTCGGCCCGGCCGCCGACCCGACCAGCGTGCGGGTCGCCGC
>NZ_JACDFE010000299.1 GCF_013815995.1 Sporichthya sp. | reverse complement strand
ACGCGGGCGTGCCGAGGCGGGACGGCGAGACGCAGCACGTCGGCGACGGTGCCGGCGTACCGGTTCGCGACCGCCCGGGCCAGCTCCGCGACCTCCGGGCTGAGCACCGGTTCGGCCGAGACCACCTTCTGCAGGCGGGCCAACCGGCCGGTGTGTTCGCTGCCCCCGGTCCGGGCCAGGACGAACCCGTCGACGAGCTGGCCGGCGAACCGGACCCGGACCCGGGCCCCGGGAATCGCGGCCGCGTCGAGGGCGGCCGGCACCAGGTAGTCGAAGATCCGGTCGAGGTGCGGGAACGGCACGTCGACGCTGACCTGGGCGACGGGCTGCTCGGCGGCGACCGGTGGCGGCTCGCTGTCCTTCTTGCGCGTCGCGCTGGCGTGACGCCGGGCCGTCCCCCGCACCAGCTCCAGCTGCTCGGCCACTGCTTCGGGTGGCGCCCCGGATCCGGCGCCCGCCGAAGGCCCCGCGCCGGAAATCACTCACCTGTCCTACCAGAGCGGACCGACCGCGGGCGGATCGAGCGGGTCCCCGCCGTCAGACCTCGAGGCTGAGGCTGCAATTCGTTACGTGGGAGTGGTCGTGAGGCGTCCAGATCGCCCCTGGTGTCACGAATTGCAGCTTCAGCCTCGGTCTGTCGAGGGTTGACGGCCGATCGGGCGGACTTTCTCCGGAGTCGCCGGATCGCTGCTATAAACGACACCGGTCGGTGGTCTCGGGGGGGATCTGGTGCCGTTGTCCTTATCGCGTGCTGCGCTGCGCCCAGCGTTGCGCACCGGTGCGCTCGCGCTCGCCGTCGCCGTGCCGGTCGCAGCGGTGGCCGAGACCGGCGCTGCGCCGAAGCCGAACGTCGTCGAGGAGCATTTCCGCGGCGCCGGCCCGTGGGTGGTCGCCACCACCGACGTCACTGCGGCTGACGGCCTGACCTACCGGATCTCGCACCCGCGCGACCTCGGCAGGGACGGGTTCACGCACCCGATCCTGGTCTGGGGCAACGGCAGCAACGCCACCCCGGCGCTCTACAACGGGGTGTTCCGTCAGCTCGCGTCCTGGGGCTTCGTCATCATCGGTTCCTCGGACAAGCAGCAGGCCGACGGCCACAGCATGCTGGCCGCGCTGAACTGGATGCTCGCCGCGAACCTCGACCCGGCCGGCACGTTCTTCGGTGTGCTGAACCCGACCGAGATCGGGGTGCTCGGCCACTCCCAGGGCGCCGGCGGCGCCGTCAACGCGGCCAACCACTCCGGCGGCCTGGTCGACACCGCGGTTCCGATCAACCTGCCGGACCGCCGCTACGTCGAGCGCAAGGGTGCGTTCTCGGTGGCCGACCTGCCGACCCCGACCCTGTTCCTCGGCGGCGGCACCGACGGCCTGATCTCCACCCCGGGCGGCCTGCGCAGCTACTACCAGCGCGTGCCGCGCGCCGCCCTGGGCATCCTGCGCGGCGCGGACCACCTCGCGATCCAGCGCACCGGCGGCGGCTACCTGGGCTACCTCACCGCGTGGATGATGTGGCAACTGCAGCACGACGCCTACGCCGGATCAGCCTTCATCGGCAGGGACCGCAAGGACACCGAGTTCCGCCGCAACACCCGGTGGCAGGACCAGCAGGAGAAGGGCCTGATCTAGCACGTGCTCGAATTCTCCCGATAGTGCAGTTGAGCACCGGTCCCGCGTGGGAAACCGGTGCTCAACTGCACTATCGGGAGAGTCTGGGAACGGCCTCAGACGCCGCAGGCCGAGCGGAGCGCGTCGACGCGGTCGGTGCGCTCCCAGGTGAAGTCCGGCAGGTCCCGGCCGAAGTGCCCGTACGCCGCGGTCGGCGTGTAGATCGGGCGCAGCAGGTCCAGGTCGCGGATGATCGCGGCCGGGCGCAGGTCGAACACCGTGGTGACCGCGGTCTGGATCCTGGCCGGGTCCACGTTGTGGGAACCGAAGGTCTCGACGAAGACGCCGACCGGGTGCGCCTTGCCGATGGCGTAGGCGACCTGGACCTCGCAGCGACGGGCCAGGCCCGCGGCGACCACGTTCTTGGCGACCCAGCGCATCGCGTAGGCGGCAGAGCGGTCGACCTTGGACGGGTCCTTGCCGGAGAACGCGCCGCCGCCGTGGCGGGCCATGCCGCCGTAGGTGTCGACGATGATCTTGCGGCCGGTCAGGCCGGCGTCCCCCATCGGACCGCCGACGACGAACTTGCCGGTCGGGTTCACCAGCAGGCGGTAGCCCTCGGTGTCGATGTCGATGTTCGCGAGCTCGGGTGCGACCACGTGGTCGGCGACGTCCGGGGCCAGCAGGGTCTTGAGGTCGATGTCTTCGGCGTGCTGGCTCGAGACCACGACGGTGTCGAGGCGGACCGCGCGGTCACCGTCGTACTCGATAGTGACCTGGGTCTTGCCGTCGGGGCGCAGGTACGGGACGGTGCCGGACTTGCGGACCGCCGAGAGCCGCAGCGCGAGGCGGTGCGCGAGCTGGATCGGCAGCGGCATCAGCTCGGGGGTGTCGTCGCAGGCGTAGCCGAACATCAGGCCCTGGTCGCCGGCACCTTGCTTGTCCAGGTCGTCGACGCCCTCGCCCTCACGTGCCTCGTAGGCGGAGTCGACGCCCTGCGCGATGTCCGGGGACTGCGAGCCGATCGAGACCGAGACGCCGCAGGACGCGCCGTCGAAGCCCTTCTTCGACGAGTCGTAGCCGATCTCCAGGACGCGGTCCCGCACGATCGTCGGGATGTCGGCGTAGCCCTGGGTGGTCACCTCACCGGCGACGTGGACCTGGCCGGTGGTGATGAGCGTCTCGACGGCGACCCGGCTGCGCGGGTCCTCCTTGAGCAGCGCGTCCAGGATCGAGTCGCTGATCTGGTCGGCGATCTTGTCCGGGTGGCCCTCGGTGACGGACTCCGAGGTGAACAGGCGACGAGACACGGAACACTCCAGGCGAGGCGGGTCGAGAACCTGGGGAGTCTATCGTCGCGGGCCGTGACCCAGATCGGGACGCGTCCGGACAGGTCACCCGATCTCAGGGCGCGTCGAAGAAACTGACGAGCTTGAAGCCGAGCCAGGGCTTGGGCCCCCAGGCCGCGGCCTGGCCCCGCAGGATCGGCCCGGCCAGCCCGATGCGCCTGTGCATGATCAGGATCAGCGACGGGCCGGCTCCACTCATCACGCAGTCCACCCGGCCCGCAGGCTCGCCCTCCACCGTGAGCACGCCGTCCCGGAAGGCGAAGACGGCTCGGCCTTCGGGGAATTTCCGCACCCGGACGTCGAACCGGGCGGTCAGGCCCTTGGCGTTCTCCGGGTGCACGAACACCGGCAGGAACGGCAGGAACCCGCGGAAGATCAGCGCCGCGTCCGACGGCTCGATGATCCACAACCGTTCCGCCGCGGTGGCGATGTCCCAGCCGTGGACCACCGCCTCGCCGAGGATCCGGGACACCGCGATGGAACGAAGGGTCGGGGCGCCCAGATGTCCCGGTTGGAGGCTGTCCGGGCCCTGCTCCACCGCCGCGGCGAGCGCCGGGCGCAGGGCCTGGATCTGCTCGGAGAGCTGGAACGGCGTCCGCTCGGTGATCCGGGCCAGGAGCTCGTCGTTGGTGTGCGCCACCTTGCTCAGGTCGGTGTACGGCGACCCGGCGCCGCGGGCGATGTCGATGTAGGCGCCCACCACACCCATGAGGTGGGCGGCCGTCTGTTCGATCGACCAGTTCGGCAGCGCTTTCGCGCTCAGCTCGGGAATCCCCCGGACCAGGTTCGCCACCTTGTCGAGGGCCCGGTCGGCGGCGGCGGCGACGGCGGGCAGGTCGATCGGTTCGGGCGAGGCAGGGGGGTCCACGGGTCACACCCTGTCACCCCCGGACGTGCCGGCGGCGGAACGGCCTACGCAGGCTGGGCGCTGAGGTCGTCGACCCCGGGCTGACGACCTACGCTCAGGCGACTGAGTCAGGATGGCGGCGTGCCCCCTCCGTTCGCGAACCTGAGTCCGCAGCGCCGTCGCCTCGCCCGCGTCGGCACCGGCGTCGCCGCTGCGGCCCTGGCCGCCGGAGCCTTCGCGGTTCTGCGCGCCGACGGTGACCCGGACGTCCCGCCCGCGACGGTCGTGGCCCAGGACCGGCCCGGCCCGGTGGTCCTGGTGTCCGGATACGGCGCACCCAGTTCGAACCTCAAGGCCCTGGCTGCGCGGCTGCGCGCGGACGGCCGGCCGGCCGAGGTCGTGCCCGGGCC
>NZ_JACDFE010000113.1 GCF_013815995.1 Sporichthya sp. | reverse complement strand
CGCCCCGCCGCCGACGCGGCGGCGCAGTACCTGCCGCAGGTCGTCCGGGGTCCACCCGCCCGCGGTCAGCGCCGGGAGCACCGACTCCAGCGCGCCAGTAACGACCTCGACGACCAGCCGGCGATGGCCCGGGCCACCGGTGAGCAGGTCTGTCGCAGCGGCGTCGGCTACCCCCGGGTCCGCGGCGACGCGAGCGAGCCAGCCGAGCAGCGCCAGCTCGATCACGTCCCGGTCGTCGAAGACCGGCGAACCCCATGACCCGAACTCCCCAGGGCTGTGGCCCGCCGCCCGGGTCCGCCGCTCCTTGGTCCGCTGCTTCGCCTTCGCCGCCCGCCGCTGCCGGTTGTTGACTCCCATGGCCGCCAGAATCGCCGAGGGCACCGACAGCCGGCGTGAAGACACTCCGGCGCCAGACGATCCGGGAACGACACGCCGACGACACGCCCGACGGCTGCCGGATCAATTCGCGCGCGGCAGCGGGGCCACAGGTCCTCACCCCGACCCCCGACCCCCGACCCCCGACCAGGTCGACGCGGATCTACAGCCAAGTGCGCATCACGCTCGGATCGTCTCAGAACGGCCCGGTCCTCCAAGCGGACCGGGGCCGGGCGACCGGATGCTCCCCCTCTGTCTACTAGCGGTGGGCGTGCGCGCCCCCGGCGCGCATTAGCATGCAATTGGTCGGCTCCACCTTAGCTAAAAGGTCGACTTGAATCTAGGCAAACGGTAGAGTGCGGGCGTGCCCCGCTACCTCCCCCGCATCGCCGACTCCGAACTCGCTCGGCGACTAGCGACCGCCGGGGCGGTCCTGATCGAGGGCCCCAAAGCATGTGGCAAGACCGCGACCGCGACCTGCGCGGCGAACACGATCTTCCGAATCGACTCCGACCCGGCAGCCCGCGCTGCGGTGAGCCTGGCGCCGCAGCGTCTGTTCGACAACCCGACGCCGATCCTGTTCGACGAGTGGCAGGTCGAACCTGCTCTCTGGAACCGGGTGCGCCGGCACGTGGACGATCTCCAGGAACGCGGGCTGTGCATCCTCACCGGCTCCGCGACGCCGGCCGATGATGCGACCCGGCACTCTGGCGCGGGACGGTTCGCGGTCATCCGGATGCGACCGATGAGCCTTTTTGAATCGGGCCACGCCAGCGGCGCCGTCTCACTCTCCGCACTGTTCGACGGCGATGCGCCCACCGCCGCCGAAGATCAGCTGGGCTTCGAGGGCCTCGTCGAACGGATCGTGGTCGGCGGATGGCCAGAACTCGTCGACGCCGCCGAGGACGATGCTCGCGACTGGCTGGACGACTACCTCACCCAGATCGCCGAGGTGGACGTCCCCGCACTCGGCTCGCGGCGCAATCCGCGCAACATCCGCAGGCTCTTCGCCGCGCTGGCCCGCTCGGTCGGGCAGCCCGCGAAGGCCAGCGAAATCGCGACAGACGTCGGCGGCGCGGATGGGCCGATTGCCAAAGAAACGCTCACGGCCTACCTCGAGGCCCTCGAACGGTTGCACCTGATCGAGGACGCGCAAGCATGGCGACCGCACATGCGATCACGCACACGCCTGCGCACCGCAGCAGTGCGCTACTTCGTGGACCCCTCCCTAGGACCTGCGGCGCTGAACATCGGTAGCACCGAACTCATGGCAGACCCCAACGCACTCGGTTTCCACTTCGAAGCATTGGCAATGCGAGACCTGCGCATCTACGCCCAGCCGCTGCGCGGTGTCGTCGACTCCTGGCGGGACGCCAACGGCAACGAGGTCGACGCGGTCCTCAGCGTCCGCAACGGCTGGGGTGCGTTCGAGATCAAGCTCAACCCCCGGGATGTCGATGCCGCCGCCGCCTCGCTGTTGCGATTCGCAGCCGGCGTCGATCACAACAGACACGGCGCGCCGGCCGTCCTCGCGGTGATCACAAGCACCGGTTACGGCGGCCGCCGTGCCGACGGGATTCACGTCATCCCGATCGCGACTTTCGGCCCATAACCCGAACCCCGGTCAGCCGCCCAATCTATACAGTCGGCGGACCGGAGGCATCAATAAGGCATCAGAACATCCGGCGGGCGACGACACCCGCCGGCGCCAACCGACACGAACGAAGCAGGATCAGCGGTAGCGAGCGCGGTCTACGGCTGCTTGACCGTTCAAGCCGTCTCCCCGAGCAGCGTGCACGGGTGACGCTGAGGTGTTGACCACAAGCTGACCGTGACGCCGATGGAGCCGTCCGTACGGCAGTCGTCTGGGCTTTGCCAGATCGGGGTTCAACGGCCTGGTCAGCGCGCGGCCGTCATGCCGCGGACATCGTGGTCACCGGCCCGTTGCGGTCGCGCCGCTGAGCGCATCGAATGCAGCGTTGAGTTGCCGCCGACGACGCGGGTTGGCCTCATGGTTGGCCTCGGCTGCCACGGATCCGATCAGGTCCTCCAGATCGTCGTCGCTGCCGGAGAGGACGGCGCCGTCGTCGTGGGCGCGGATGCGGAAGACGAGGCGTTCGCCGTCCGGGTCCAGCAACTGGAGATCGCGCAGCGCGGCAGCGACCTCGTTCGGGATGACGAGGTCATGGGCGGTGTCGGCGACGGTGAGGCTTCGGCGGCGCAGGTCGAAGATCGAGTCGGCCCAGTTGCTGATCACGCCGGCGTCGTCACATCCGCTGCACTGCCATTGGATCGGCGCGTTTGGCTCGGGGCGGAGCACGATCATTCGACCAAGGCAGGCCCGGTTGGCTGGCCGGCGTCGGCATGGCAGCGCGCTTTCCCAGGCCGTGCCGGTGTCACCTGCGGTTGCCGCCCGAACGACGCTACCGATCTGCTCGGCCAGCCGCCGGGTCGGGCCTGGTGTATCGGGTGGTAGGTCGAGCAGGTGGTGCAGGTCGGTGACCATCATCCCAGGACGGTAGCGACCCCCTCGGACGGAGCTGCGCGGTGTTGCCATCAGCCCACAGGGCGCCGTCAGCGCCGCTGGTCCCGCGGGACGTTCAGGTGTATCCGAGACGGGCTGAGGTCCGCCAGTAGACCGCAGCCCGATACTGATTGAGCGTCAGATCAAGCCTGGTCGGCATCCCGCCCGCGTTGCAGCTGACTGTCGGCGCGGGAGCCTAAGCACCCTCCGCCTGCCGAGGATGGACATCCGCGCGAGTTCAAGCGGGCACGTCTGGAACGTCAGCGCGGCCGTCGACGATCTGCGCGCCCCTGGAGGCAGAACTCGACGCGACAGACGGAGCCGGCCGGTAGCGTCCGACGTCGTGTTAGGTCCCTTCCGCGCTCGTCAACCGCACCGGCCAACAAACAACTAACAACTTTTACTATCAACTACACGCTACTATCAACCGGACGTCGGTTGACTGTTGGAAGGGCGCGGTTGATGGTGGACCTGCAACACCAGCTGGACGACGCGCTCGATCGCTTGCGCCGGGCCGGCACCGACCTGCGCACGGTCGAGGTCAAGGCCGCCGCCGGCGGGCTGCCCCGCTCGATCGCCCAGTCGGTGTGCGCATTCGCCAACTCCGCTGGCGGGCTAATCATTCTCGGCCTCTCCGAGCCGGACGCCTTCGCCCCGGTCGGGATCGACGCGCGCAAGATCGCCGCCGATCTCGGCAGCGCGTGCGCAGACCAGCTCATCCCGCCGATCCGGGCGGACATCGACATCCTGGCGGTCGGCGCCAGCGCCGTCGTGGTCGCGTGGGTGCCAGAGTTACCGAGCGATCAGAAGCCCTGCTTCGTCGAGGCCCGCGGGATGGACCGCGGCTCCTACGTTCGCACCCACGACGGGGATCGCCAGCTCACCACCTACGAGGTCCACGTCCTCGAGGCCTCCCGCGGCCAACCGCTCGACGACCGGGCGATCGTGGCCGGGGCGAGCACCGCGGATCTCGACGAACAGCTGATCGCCGCGCTGGTGCGCCGGCTACGGGCCACCCGCGGATCGGTGTTCGCCAACGCCGGCGACGACGAGATCCTCAAGATGATGGGTGTGGTCACCACCACCGAGGACGGGGACGCCGTGACCTTGGCAGGCCTGCTCGCGCTCGGCCGCTTCCCACAGCAGTTTTATCCGCAACTCGACGTCACCTTCGTCGCCTACCCCAGCGCCACCGGTGAACCGCTGGCCGATGGCACCCGGTTCCTGGACAACCAGTCCATCGACGGCCCGATCCCGGCCATGGTCGCCGAGACGCTGATCGCCTTGCGCCGGAACATGAAGCGCCGCTCGATCGTGGTCGGGCTCGGACGCGAGGACCGGTGGGAGTACCCCGAGGAAGCGGTCCGCGAGATCGTGGCCAACGCCTTGATGCACCGCGACTTCCACCCACTCGCGCACGGCACCCAGGTCCGCATCTCCCTGTACCCGGACCGCCTCGAAGTGACGAGCCCCGGCGGCCTGCACGGCCCCATCGCCCGCGAGGACCTCCTCGCTGAACCGGTCTCCTCCTCCCGGAACGCCACGCTGGCCAAACTCCTGGAGGACGTCGAAGTCGGCTCCAGCGGGCGAACGATCTGCGAGAACCGCGGCTCCGGCCTGCTCGCCACCGCCGCGGCGCTACGCGGCGCCGGGATGGAACCGCCGGTGATCACCGACACCGTCCGCGAGTTCCGGGTCGCTATCAAGAACCACGGCCTGCTCGACGAAGCTGCCGTCGCGTGGCTGTCCGGCATCGACACCGCCGGGCTCACCGACCGGCAGCGACTCGGTCTGGCCTTCCTGCACCGCCGGGGACAGATCACCAATCAGGACTACCGCAGCCTCACCGGGACCGATCCGCTGACCGCGACCCGCGAGCTGACCGGCCTCGGGACCACCGGGCTCATCGAGAAGACGAACGACCGACGCTGGACCGTATGGGTCCTAGCCGGCGCCGCCCGATCGGCACCGGGGCCAGCGTTGTTCGACCTCGGGGAAGAACCCGCGAGCTCTCGCCGCGATCGCCGTCCGGAGATCCGGGCGATCCTGGGCGAGGGCCCGTTGAGCGCACAGGCCATCGCCGAGCGGCTCGGCCTCAGCAAAGAGGGCGTCCTGAAGTGGCTGAGACGCATGGAAGCCGAGGGCGAGGTTGCCCCAACCAGCGCCAAGCGCAGGAGCAAGAACAACACGTGGCAGCTGAGGTAGGCACACCGACGCCCAAGCCCGCTGACCCGCTCAAGGGACGGATGGCCGCCGCCACGTTCGTTCGGTTCCGCGGAGGCGGGCGCCTGCTGCCTGAGGCTCCGCCACTGCACGGCCACCAGCGACCAGGGTGCGGCCGAGTTGGGCGCCGGCCTGGATGTCGGCGGTCTCTTCCATCAGGGTCACAGCCCGGACCGGCCACACCAATCTGTCGGGAAGCCGAGGCATCGAAAAGGCATCAAGAAATCCGACAGCCTCCGACATCCGCCGACGCTGGTCGACACGAACGCCGAGCTCAGCGCCACGATCCGGGACTGGCCGGTACCCGCCGACACGTTGTATCCGCGTTCGGGACGAAGAGGTCGTGGGTTCAAATCCCGCCACCCCGACACATTGACGAGGCCCCTCTCCGGAGCTCCGGGGAGGGCCTCTTCGCGTTCAAAGCGCTGGTCAGGGCCGTAGTACTTGTACGCCCCGAGCAGCACGCCCGGGCTCTCCAGGAAGACTGGGGCCGTGACGGTCTCCAGACCGTCGACTCAGCCGTCGATCAGCCGGTCGTGCAGGTAGTCGTCGTAGGCGGCGAGGTCGAGCAGGCCATGGCCGGAGTAGCTGAAGAGGATCACCTTCTCCTCGCCGGACTCCTTGGCGGCCAGGGCCTCGTCGATGACGGCGCGGATCGCATGCGCAGTCTCGGGAGCCGGGATCGAGCCCTGAGTGCGGGCGAACTGCACGGCGGCCTCGAACACCGTCCCCTGCGGGTAGGCGACCGCCTCCATCCAGCCGTGCTTGACGAGGCTGGAGATGATCGGCGAATCACCGTGGTAGCGCAGCCCGCCGGCGTGGATCGGCGGCGGGATGAAGTCGTGGCCCAGGGTGTGCATGAGCATCTTCGGGGTCATGCCGGCGACGTCGCCGAAGTCGTACTCGTAGGTGCCCTTGGTCAGGGTCGGGCAGGACGTCGGCTCGACCGCCACCAGGCGCACGCCCTCGCCCCGGTCGGGGACGAACGGGAGCGCGATGCCGCCGAGGTTGGAGCCGCCGCCGCAGGAGCCGATGACGACGTTGGGCAGGCCCTCCCCCGCCTCGGCCAGCTGGCGCTTGGCCTCCAGCCCGATCACGGTCTGGTGCAGCAGCACGTGGTTGAGCACCGAACCGAGCGCGTAGTGGGTGTCGGCGCGTCCGACCGCGTCCTCCACCGCCTCGGAGATCGCGACCCCGAGCGAGCCGGTGTGGTCGGGGTTCTCCTTGAGCAGCTGGCGCCCGAACTCGGTCAACGAGGACGGCGAGGAGACGACCTGACCGCCCCAGGTCTCCATCATCACGCGGCGGTACGGCTTCTGCCGGTACGAGGCCGCGACCATGTAGACCTGGCACTCCAGGCCGTAGAGCTGGGTGGCGAAGGAGACCGCGCTGCCCCACTGCCCCGCGCCGGTCTCGGTCGCGATGCGCGTGATGCCCTCGGCCTGGTTGTAGAAGATCTGCGGCACGGCGGTGTTCGGCTTGTGCGAGCCGGCCGGAGATACCGACTCGTCCTTGTAGTAGATCCGCGCCGGGGTGCCGAGCGCCTTCTCCAGACGGGTGGCGCGCACCAGCGGAGTGGGCCGCCACAGCGAGAGGACCTCGATGACCTCGGGCGGAATCGGGATCCACTCCTCGGCCGACATCTCCTGGCCGATCAGCGCCATCGGGAACAGCGGCGCCAGATCGTCCGGGCCGACCGGCTCGCCGGTCCCCGGGTGCAGCGGCGGGGCCAACGGCTCGGGCAGATGCGGGGCTACGTTGAACCAGGCCTGCGGGATCTGGTCGGAGCCGAGTTGGTAGCGCATCCGGTTACCTCCGTCGCGTGGTCACGTGGGCCCAACGTACGGTGCCAGGCGTGGGGGCGCACGGGTGAAATCGGAGATGCGGGCCGGCGCAGCGTCGATGGCGCCGATGCTGATCGGGGTGATCCCGTTCGGGCTGGTCGCGGGCACGACGCCGGCCGCGGTCGGGATGGATGTCTGGGACGCGCTCGGGTTCTCCATCATCCTGTTCGCCGGTGCCTCGCAGCTGGCGGCGATCGACGTGCTGTCCCGCGACGGGTCGGCCCTGCTGGCCGCGGTCGTGGCCTGGACCATCAACCTGCGGATGCTGCTGTACTCCGCCTCCCTCGCTCCGTACCTCGCGCACGAGCCGTTGCGCCGACGGCTGATGGCGTCCTACGTGATGGTCGACCAGAACTACGCGATCTGCGTGACCCGCTGGCGGGAGGGCAAGGACGACCCGAAGGGCCGCGCCTGGTTCTTCATCGGCGGCGGGCTGCTGCTGTGGTCGGCCTGGCAGCTCGCCACCCTGGCCGGATCGCTGCTGGGCTCCACCCTGCCGGAGGAGTTGCCGCTGGACTTCGCCGTCCCGCTGGTCTTCCTGGTGCTGCTCATCCCGGCGATCAACTCCCGTCCGGCGGCGGTGGCCGCGGTGGTGGGCGGGGGGGCGACCGTCGTGGGTTACGAGGCAGGCGCCGGGTCGTTGTCGATCGTGTGCGGCGCGGTGTCCGGGATCATCGCCGGGACCCTCGCCGAGCTCGCCCTGGACAAGCGTGGCCCGGCCGGGCCGCCGGCGCCGCTCGAGGACCTCTCGTGAACCGGACCTGGACGGCGATCGTGCTGGCCGGCATCGGCACCTTCACGATGCGGGCTTCGTTCCTCGCGATGGCCCACAAGCTGAGCGAGGTCCCGCCCTGGGCCGAGCGAATCCTGCGTCAGATCCCGCCGGCCGCCCTGGCCGCGCTGGTGGTGCCGGCGCTGGTCCGCCCGCACGGCGAGTTCGACCTGACCCAGTGGCGTCTCGTGGCCGGCTTGATCGCCGGGCTCGTCGCCTGGCGGACGAAGAACGTCGCGCTGACCCTGGTCCTCGGGGTCGGGATCCTGATGCTGCTCCAGCAGTTCTGATGGTTCGTCAGAGTTTGGCGGGCGGTTCGCCGCAGGCCGGGCACGCAACGCCCGGCTTCGGCAGAACGGCGCGGCAGGACCAGCACTCGAACTCGGGCTGACCCTTCATCCCGGCCGGACCGGTCGGCCGCCGGCGACCGAAGATGCCGCCCACCCATTCAATGATGGGGTTCACTGCGCGACGGGAGCCAAGGTGGTCATCGCGCGCAGACGCATCGCGGCCTGGGTGTCGATCGCGCCGTAGATGGTGACGCCGGTGCCACCCTCGACCGGGGCGAACAGCAACTCGGAGGTCTTGGTCTTGCGCACGAACAGCAGCAGGATCGGGAACAGGAACGCCCAGCTCGGAGTGTGCTTGACGGTGCGGGTGACGTAGCGGCCGTCCGGGGTCTGCTCGCACACGACCCGGGCCGGGGATTGCAGCGCGTACCCGACGGCGACGACGGCCTCGTCCATGGGCAGCGGCACCACGTAGGTGCGGCCTTCCATCTGGTCCATGCTGGACAGGATCGACCAGTGGCCCACGACGCCTCCTGCCTCCGAGATTCCCGACCCCGCCAGTATGGGCGGGATCGGGAATCGCTGCGCCAGGAGCGCGTCAGGATCGGGTTCAGGATCGGCGCGACCCGCGGACGTGGTCGAGCGCAACGCGACCGGGGCCGGTGACGACGAACATCAGGCTGAGCAGACCGATCGCGATCGCGAGTTCGGGGCCGTTGCCATCCATCGCGTACAGGCCACTGGTGTGCACGTAGTACCAGGCGCCGGCCATGTTGACCGCCATCAGCAGCCCGATCGTGCGGACGCCGACACCGAGGATGAGGGCGAGGGCGCCGATCGATTCGAGCGCGATGTTGAAGCGCGCACTCAGCTCGGGGAACGGGATGCCCATGACGTCGAAGCCGCGCACCAGGCCGCCGACGCCGCCGGTGTAGTCCCAGGCGATCTTGACGTGCCAGAACATCAGGACTGCGAGCCCGATCCGCGCCAGCACGAGGATCGCGTCGCGGCCGACCTCCTCGGCGCGCGCACGGCGCTGGGCGAACGCCGGGGTGGTGAACCGCTCGATGGTCGTGTCGAGTGCCATTGCCGTGCTCCTGTTCTCGAAATGTCCGTAGTTGCCCTGTAGACCGGGCGCGGCGCCGCAACTCATCGGCGTCACGACTCGAGCCAGGTGTGAATGGACTGCACGTAAACGGGGAACGCTTGAGGTTTGCGGTACGTAGGGTCCTCAATGGAGGGGTGCCGCGCAGGGGGGAGACAGCGATGAGGTCACTTCGCGCTGCCGTCGTCCTCGCGCTGGCCCTCGGGGCGGCCGGGTGGGCCGAGACGCCCGCGGCGGCTGCCCCGCGCTTCGCGCCGGCCGGCTCGATCGGGCACGACGTGTCCTATCCGCAGTGCGACAAGCCGCTCCCGGTGGGCGCCTTCGGCGTGGTCGGCATCAACGGCGGCAGGGTGTTCTCGGCCAACCGGTGCCTGGCCACGCAGTACGCCTGGGCGACCTCCCTGCCGAACCAGGCGATGGTCTACCTCAACACCGGCAACCCCGGGAATCAGAGCCAGTACTGGCCGACGGCGATGACCTCGGAGAGCGGCGCGCTGTGCGTGGACGCGACCTCGCCCTCGGACGCCGGGTGCGCGTACATCTACGGCCGCCGCGCGGCGGCGAGCGCGATGCAGGTCGCCGGCACCGCGAACGTCGCCCTGGACACCACCTGGTGGCTCGACGTCGAGACCGCCAACAGCTGGGACGGCGACGGACCGGGCAACGCCGCGGCGCTGCAGGGCATGTTCGACCATCTGCGAGCCAACGGCGTCGCCCAGGTCGGGCTGTACTCGACCGGGCTCCAGTGGGGCCAGATCACCGGGGGTTTCTCGGCCGCGACGGCCGAGAGCTATCGGGCCGCGTGGTCGGGGCGCTTCGCCCCGGACTACCCGATGGAGTCCGCCCCGCTGTGGGTGGCGGGCGTGACCGCCGCGGCGGCGGCGCGTAACTGCGCGACCAGTTTCACCGGCGCTCCGACGGTGCTCGCGCAGTACATCCAGGCCGGCTTCGACCACGACCTGGTCTGCGGCGCGGTCACCCCGACGCCGGCGACCGCGGCCGCCTGCGCGCCGAACGCAGGGATCCCGGGCGGGTACTTCGCCGTCTACGGCACCCGCGGCAACGACAAGCTCAAGGGCACCATGGCCAAGGAGATCTTCTACGGCGGGCCGGGCAACGACCTGATCAGTGGCGGCCGTGGTGACGACATCCTGTGCGGTGGCGACGGACGGGACACCCTCTCCGGCGGAGACGGCAAGGACGTCCTGGTCGGCGACCGCGGCAACGACACGCTGCTCGGTGGCCCGGGCAACGACAAGCTCTACGGCAACCGCGGCGTCGACACCCTGCAGGGCGGACCGAAGAAGGACATCTGTTCCACCGGCCCGGGCAAGGACCCCAAGCCGCGCAACTGCTGAGGCCCTGTGGATAACGAACCATTAGGCGTGACACGCCTAATGGTTTGCCTGATGCAGCGTCACATGGCCGCGACGACGGCCGACCAGGTCAGCGGGATCGCGCCGTGACCCTTGCCGTTCTGCGGGTTCCAGTGCTCGGCGTACCTGCCCTTCAGCGCGCCGCGGCGCGACATGTCGCCGATCGCGTCGACGAGGTCGGTCCGTTCCCACCGCAGGGCAGCGACGCGGGCGAGGTAGTTCATCTGCATCCAGGCGCTGCCCCGCCAGTACTGGTCGGCGTTGTAGCTGCGCGCTTCCCGGGCCACGAAATTCAACCCGTAGGGCGCCGCGAACCGGCTGAGGTCGGCGAGCTGGTCCAGCGCCCGCGTCGCCTTCGCGGCGTCGGTGGTGACCAGGGCGCCCAGGACGCCGTCCAGCGTCGGCACGTGCACGCTCTCCCCACCGCCGACGACCGCGACGTCCGACCAGAGCCCCTCGGACTCCCGCCACATCTGACGATCCATCACCTCGGCCAGTTCGCGGGACCGGTCCGCCCACGCCGTCTCGCCGGTCAGCGCCGCGTACTCGGCGGCGGCATGCGCGGTGATCGCGTTGAAGGCCGCCGGCGCGGCGACGAAGGACGTCGACCCGACGGCCGCGCCGTCCGCGTCGTACTCGGCCTGGGTGACCAGGTGGCGGTCAAGGCGCGACCAACGCCAGCGCCGCCAGCGCAGCCGGTTCCAGTCGTTGGCGTGCAGGAAGGCCGCCGCCCAGCTGTCCCAGCGCGGCGAGTCGTCCGCGCCGGACTCCCAGGGGTGGACCAGGAAGATCAGCCCGTCCGGGGTGCGCCGCTCGGCCCAGAGCCACTCCAGGCCCTTGCGGACCCGGGCGATGAGGTCCGCATCCAGTTCCTGGTGGCCCGCGAGCACCCGAGCCGCGTGGGCGAAGATCGGCGGCTGGGTGAACGAGGAACAGTCCGTGCGCGGCCCCCGCTCGTCGTTCGGGAACGCGTAGCGCATGTGCGGCACGAAGCCGTGGGCGAACTGGGCGGAGAGCGCGTTGGTGAGCTCGCGCACCCCGCGCTCCGGCTCTCCCACTGCGGCCCAGGCAACCGAGGCGAAGCAGGAGTCCCACAACCATTGGTGCGGGTAGGTCTTGCGGTGCGGATAGGTGTACCCGCGGGCCTCGTCCCAGTGGTCGTGCAGCACCCGGACGGCACCGGCCCGGGCCGCCTCACTGTTGTCAGTCACACATTCACCCGCTGGCAACCCGCGTCGAGCCGGTCTTTGAATCGCACCGCGTAGGGTAGCCCCAACTCCATCAGCGCTGGCGCGACCGTGGGACAGGGCGAGTGAGCGACAGGACGGGTACGGAGTGAGGACGCATTCGGCGGACACCGCTCGCGCTCGTCGTGACGAACCGATGTGGCGCATGGGCTTCGTGTTGGCCTGTGCGGCCGTCTTCGGGCTCTATCTGCTCGACCCCCCCAACGTCCCGGACCTGGCGGCGCAGACCGCGCGGGCCGAGGCCGCCAAGGACGGCGCCTACCTGTGGTGGACCGGCTGGTTCGGCGGCCTGACGCTGCCCAGCTACTCCGTCGGCAGCCCGTGGGTGATGGCGCACGTCGGCGTGGGCCTCTCAGCTGCGCTGTCCGGGCTGGTCGCGTGCGCGGCCGCCCCGACCCTGTTCGAAGGCACCCGCCGGCCGCGCGCCGGCGCGGCGATCTTCGGCGTCGGCGTCGTCCTCAACGTGCTCACGGGCCGGGTCACCTTCGCCCTCGGCCTCGCCGCCGCCGTTCTCGCCCTGATGTTCCTGAAGCGGCGTCAGACCTGGGGTTCGAGCGCTGCCGCCGTCGCCGCGTGCCTGTTCAGCCCGTTGGCCGGGCTCTGGCTCGGCCTGATCGCGGTGACGGTGGCGATTGTCGACCCCTCCCGCCGCCGGGCCGCGCTGATCGTGTCCGCGCTGCTCGTCGGCGCGGCCGGGACCCTGGCGATCGTGTTCGTCAACGCCGGGACGATGCCGTTCCCGTGGTGGCATGTGACGCTCGCCCTCGTTGCCGCCGGGGTCGCCGCCGTGGTCTGCCCGTCCCGCGAGATCCGGGTCGGCGCCGTGGTCTTCGCCGGCGCCGTCGTCGCCTTCGCCCTGGTCCCCACGGCGGTCGGCACCAACATGATGCGCCTGGTCTGGCTCTCGGCGGGCCCGGCTGCGGTCGCGACCGCCGTGCTGCCGGCGCTGCCCAAACTGGCGCTGCGCCGCGCCGGGATCGCGGTGCTCGGAATGGGCGCGCTGTCCTGGCCGGTCACCGACCTGTCGCTGCAACTGGCGCAGGCCGCCAGCCCCCAGGCCAGCCGCAGCTACTACGCCTCGCTGGTGGACCAGCTCCAGCAGCGCTCGGGCGCCGACGGGCCGGCCGCGCTCGGCCAGCGGGTGGAGATCGTCGACCCGGCCTCGCATTGGTCCGCCGCGTACGTCGCACCGACGGTGCCGATCGCCCGCGGCTGGGACCGCCAGGCCGACCGGGCCGCCAACCCGTTCTTCTACGACGGCACGCTGTCCTCGTCGAACTACCGCGCCTTCCTCTCCGACCTCGCGGTCCGCTGGGTGGCCCTGCCGACCGAGGGCTCGCTGGATTACGCCGCCAAGGCCGAGGCCGACCTGATCCGCTCCGGCCTGGGCTATCTGACGCCGATCTGGGCCGACGAGTCCTGGCAGCTGTTCCAGGTCCAGCAGGACAGCCCGCTGCTGCGCGGCGCGACCCTGCTCGAGATCGACGCCAGCGACATCACCTTCCGGGCTGCCCAGGCCGGGCCGGTGCACCTGCAGATCCGCTGGTCGCCGCTGCTGACCCTCACCGCCGCCGACTCGGGCGGATCCGTCGGCTGCGTGGTGGCGCGCGATGAGTGGACCACCATCGAGGTCCCCGCGGCCGGCACCTACACGCTGGTCTCACGCCTGGCCCTGCCCACCGGCGCCGACAAATCCGACTGCGACTGACCGGACCACCTGCAGCCGCTCTGCATGTGAGCTGCAGCGCAGCTCAGGCTCACTGGATCAACCCGGATGTGATCCAGAGCAAAGTCGGAGACGTTCCTGACGCTCGCGGGCCATCCTGGGACGCATGCCTGACCGTCCGGTCGGGAATGCTCTGCGTGCGATGGGTGGTTCGACCGACGTGACCGCGACGCTGGAGCCTGCGACGACGCAGGACGAGGCGCGGTCCACACTGCCGTTGTCCCAGGGGGCCGAGCAGCGCCGCACCCTCGTCGTCGCCGCGATCGGGACGTTCATCGCGTTGTGCGTCTACACGACGCCGCTGGGAATCATGCCCTCGATCGCGGCCGGCCTGGACGCAGGGACCGGCACCCAGACCTGGCTGCTGGCCGCGGTCAGCCTCGGGATGGCGACCACCCTGATCTCGGCCGGCGCACTCGGTGACGACTACGGGCGCAAGCGCGTCTTGATCGGCGGGGCGTACGTGCTGGCCATCGCCAGCACGGTCTGCGCCGTCGCACCGAACCCGGGCGTCTACCTCGCCGGCGCGCTCGCCCAGGGCGCGGGCGCGGCCGCGATCATGGCCTGCAGCCTCGGCCTGATCGCGCACGCCTTCCCGATGGGCCAGCCGCGCGCCCGCGCCACCGGCATCTGG
>NZ_JACDFE010000112.1 GCF_013815995.1 Sporichthya sp. | reverse complement strand
GCATCGGCGGCGCGGGCGGCGTCGGGGGCGCCGGTGGCATGGGCGGCGCCGGGGGCGGCACCTGGGTGGAATTGCCGTTTGAGGCGGCACCGTATGGGGGATTCGTCACTTCGCCTGCCTCCATGAACACGGCGGGGATGCTATTCAGCTCGGGTGTCCGATCGGCAAACGCGGCGGAGACGACGAGCGGACTGGCGATGTCCGCAGCTGCCGCCAAGGCCGTCTCAGCTGGGATTTTGATCGTTTCATCATCGTCCGGAGAAGCGGAGAAGTGCTCGGCATAAGCCGTCACCGGGCTGTCGAGCGGCGCGAGCAGGCGCTCCCGCATCCGCTCGAACTCCGACTCGCCGGTGGTCACCGGCTCGGTAAAGGTCGACGCGGCGACGGTGGGTTGGAAGGCCACGGGGGCGTACTCCTCGTACGTCGGGACCGACGGGGCGAACAGGGCCGGCTCGGCCACGACCCCGGGGAGCGAGACCTCGCCCAGCCCGGGGTGCGCGACCAGACGGCGCACGTTCACCATCAACACGACCAGCACGGCAGCACCGGCCAGGATCAGGCCGGCCACGAGGCTGGCCCGGGCGTAGCCCTCGACCTGGGCGTCGATCAAGGTATCGGCGTCGACCTCGCGGCCGGCCAGGTAGTCCGTGGTCCGGTTCGCCCCCACGGTCGAGAGCAGGGCGACCCCGAGCGAGGCGCCGATCTGCTGGGTCGCGTTGACCACCGCGCCGGCGACGCCCGCATCGCGCGGCTGCACACCGTGGGTGGCCGCGTTGAACGCCGGCACGAAGACCGCGCCCATCGCGACCCCCATCAGCATCAGCGCCGGCAGCAGGTCGGTGAAGTAGTCCGAGTCCGCGGTCATCTGCGAGATGAGGATCAGCGCGACGGCGGAGCCGGCGAGGCCGAGGCCCATCAGCACCCGCGGCGCCACCTTCGGCATCAGGCTGCTGATCACCGCGGACGCGATGATCACGCCACCGGTCACCGGCAGGAACGCCACCCCGGTCTTGACCGGCGCGAACCCGAGCACGCCCTGCAGGTAGAAGGTGAGGAAGAAGAAGGCGCCGATCATGCTGAGCGCGGCCAGCGTGATCGCGAGGTTGGACCCGGCCCGGGTCCGGTCGGCCAACACCCGCAACGGCAGCAGTGGGTTCTTCACGATCCGCTGGCTGACCACGAACATGATGAGCAGGCTGAGCCCGACCCCGAGCAGGCCCAGGGTGACGTTCTCGGTCCAGCCGTTCCGCTCCGCCTCGGAGAAGCTGTAGACCACGCACACCAGGCCACCGGTGGCCAGCACGGTGCCGATCAGGTCCAGTCGTCCCGGGTGCTCGCCGCGCATCTCGTCGAGGAACAGGTAAGCGCCGACCACCGAGAGCACGGCGAGCGGGACGTTGATGTACATCGTCCAGCGCCAGTTGGCGTACTCGGTGAGCATGCCGCCGGCGATCAGGCCGACGGCCGAGCCGCCACCGGCCACGACACCGAAGATGGCGAAAGCCTTCGCCCGTTCGTGGGTGTCGGTGAACGTCGTGCTCAACAGCGCGAGGGCGGCGGGTGCGAGCAGGGCACCGAACACGCCCTGCGCGGCGCGGGCGGCCAGCAGGGTCTCCAGGTTCTGCGCCGCGCCACCGACCGCGGACGCGCCGGCGAACCCGATCAGGCCGATCACCATCGCGCGACGCAGGCCGAGGTAGCCCGCGACCCGTCCGCCGAGCAGCAGCAGGCCGCCGAAGGACAAGGTGTAGGCGGTGACCACCCACTGGCGGTCGGCGGCGGCGAGCTGGAGGTCCTCCGACAGCGCCGGCAGAGCGACGTTGACGATGGTGCCGTCGACGACGATGAGCAGCTGCGAGAACGCGATGGCTACCAGGCCGAGCCAACGGCGCTTGTACGACTGCTCGGCCAGGTGCCGTTGCTCAGCCTCCGACGGGACCTCGCGGGCCGCGCCCGGCATCGGCGGCTGCTCGCTCGCGGCTCCGACCGGCACCCGGCGCGCTGGCACCGGCGGCAGGCCCCAGTCGTTCTCGGGGCGTCTGTCGTTCGAGCGTTCTGACATGGTGCTGCTCCAGCGAGCCGGGGTTCAGGCGCCGGGCGGCAGGGTCAGGGTGAGCAGCGGGATCAGCACGTTGTCGACCAACCGGGCGAGCACGTCGTCATCCACCGTCTCGCCGGTGAACAGCAGCCGGGTCAGCACCGTCGCGGTCGCGAGCTGGCGGACCAGGTCGATGTCCGGGTTCCGGATCGCGCCTTCCTCGGCGTACCGGGTGAGCAGCGTCGCGGTGATCGACTGACAGCGCTTGATGTCGGCGCGCATCAAGGTCGCGAGTTCGGGGTCACGCTGCATGGCGGACACCATGCCGGCGAAAAGCGAACCCTTCTCGGACAGGTTGTTACGCAGGTCCCTCAGCAAGGTGACCAGGTCGGTGCGCAGGTCGCCGGTGTAGGTGACGGTGTAGCTGTCGGAGTCGGTGGTGTAGCGGACCGCGGCGCTGACCAGGGCCGGCTTACCGGGCCAGCGCCGGTAGATGGTCGCCTTGCTGGCGCGCGCCCGGGCCGCGACTGCGTCGATGGTCAGACGTTCGTACCCGATCTCGGTGAGCAACTCCGCGCACACCGCGAGGATCTCGCGCTCACGCGGGCTGGCGTCCTCCGTCGCCGCGGCGGCAGCTCCGTCGGAGTCTCTGTCGGCAGCTGCGTCGGGGGCGGCGTCGACCAGGTCCTCGACCGACAGCACCGCGGACGTTCCGAAGGTCTGGGTCACCGAACAACTGTAAGCCGAGGGCCGTACGGATGCGTACAGAGCGCTGCAAAGGCTTGACCGTCCGCAAACGGCGCTGGTCGCGCCTGCGGGCTCAGGAAACGCCCAGGTGCTCGGAGACGGTGATGTCCTCCGGGTGCGCGAGCGTGATCGGGTCGACGTCGACCGCGGTCGGTCCCGGCCCCGCACCCAACCGAACGGTGGCCGTCGACGGCCCGTAGCCGGTGCCAGCAGCGTGTAGTCCCCGGTCGGGACGCCGGTGAAGGCGTACCGGCCCTGGGAGTCGGTGCGGGTGACTGCGCACTCCACGCCGGCGGCGTCGATCAGGCTCACCCGGGCGTCGGCGATCAGCCAGCCCTGCGGGGTCAGTGCCTCACCGGTGATCAGGGTGGCGCGGGTCGGCTCGGTGTTCAGCAGGACGTCGGCCTGGGCCGAGCCCGTCGCGGGCACCACGACGGACTGCGCGTACGGGGCGTAGGCCGGGTGGACCGCCACCAGCAGTGCCTCCCCGGCGGGCAGTCCGGCGAGCTCGCAGCGGCCGACGACGCCGGTGTCCGCCACCGCGATCTGACGTCCCGTCGGATCGAGCAGGCTGACGGCGACGCTCATCAGCGGGCGGCCGATCGCGTCGCAGACCCGGATCGCGAGGACGCCGCCGGCGTTCGAACCCGGCGCCGCGGCGCCGACCGGATGCGCCCGTCAACTAACGCAATTCGGACAAGCCGTCACCCTACGAGGTCGACGGTACGGTTCCGTACTCCGGTGTCCTGGAGCTGCTCAAGACACGGACAGCGGCGGTTATTCCGCACGCAGGAAGATTTCCTGCCAGGTTCGGCGGCGGCCAAGGCCTGGATCGCCTGCCCGGCTACTTCTTCTTCGCGTCGCCGGTCTCGTCGGTCGAGAGCGCAGCGATGAAGGCTTCCTGGGGGACCTCGACGCGGCCCACCATCTTCATCCGCTTCTTGCCCTCCTTCTGCTTCTCCAGCAGCTTGCGCTTGCGGGTGATGTCACCGCCGTAGCACTTGGCGAGGACGTCCTTGCGGATCGCGCTGATGTTCTCCCGGGCGATGATCTTCGCGCCGATCGAGGCCTGGATCGGGACCTCGAACTGCTGACGGGGAATCAGCGTCCGCAGCTTCTTGGTCATCCGGGTCGCGTACTCGGGCGCCTTGTCCTTGTGCACGATCGCGGAGAAGGCGTCGACCGCCTCGCCCTGCAGCAGGATGTCGACCTTGACCAGGTCGGCCTGCTGCTCGCCCTTGATCTCGTAGTCCAGCGAGCCGTAGCCGCGGGTGCGCGACTTGAGGGCGTCGAAGAAGTCGAAGACGATCTCGGCCAGCGGCAGCGTGTAGCGGAGTTCGACCCTGTCCTCGGACAGGTAGTCCATGCCGCCGAGCGTGCCGCGGCGCTGCTGGCACAGCTCCATGATCGTGCCGACGAACTCGCTCGGGGCGAGCACGGTCGCCTTCACGATCGGCTCCCAGATCTCGGAGATCTTGCCGTCGGGGAACTCGCTCGGGTTGGTGACGATGTACTCCTTGCCGTCGTCCTTGACCACGCGGTACACAACGTTCGGGGCCGTGGCAATCAGGTCGAGGCCGGCCTCGCGCTCGAGGCGCTCGCGGACGATCTCCAGGTGCAGCAGCCCCAGGAAGCCCACGCGGAAACCGAAGCCGAGCGCCGCGGAGGACTCCGGCTCGTAGACCAGCGCGGCGTCGTTGAGCTGGAGCTTGTCCAGCGCCTCGCGCAGTTCGGGGAAGTCCGAGCCGTCGATCGGGTACAGCCCGGAGAAGACCATCGGCTTGGGCTCGCGGTAGCCGGCGAGGGCCTTGGTGGCCGGGGCGTGCAGGTTGGTGATGGTGTCGCCGACCTTGGACTGGCGGACGTCCTTGACCCCGGTGATCAGGTAGCCCACCTCGCCGACGCCGAGGCCATCGCTCGGGGTGGGCTCGGGTGAGCTGACGCCGATCTCCAGTAGCTCGTGAGTCGCCTTGGTCGACATCATGAGGATTTTCTCACGCTTCGTCAGATGACCGTCGATCACGCGGACGTAGGTCACCACACCGCGGTAGGTGTCATAGACCGAGTCGAAGATCATCGCCCGGGCCGGGGCATCCGCGTCACCGACCGGCGGAGGGATCATCGCGACGATCTCGTGCAGCAGGTCGGTGACGCCTTCTCCGGTCTTGGCGCTGACCTTCAGCACGGTCTCCGGCTCGCAGCCGATGATGTGCGCGAGCTCGGCGGCGTACTTCTCCGGCTGCGCGGCCGGCAGGTCGATCTTGTTCAGCACCGGGATTACGGTCAGGTCGTTCTCCATGGCCAGGTAGAGGTTGGCCAGGGTCTGGGCCTCGATGCCCTGCGCGGCGTCGACGAGCAGCACGGCGCCCTCGCAGGCGGCGAGCGAGCGGGAGACCTCATAGGTGAAGTCGACGTGACCCGGGGTGTCGATCAGGTTCAGGACGTGGATCTTGCCGTCCAGCCCGGTCCAGGGCAGGCGGACGGCCTGGCTCTTGATCGTGATCCCGCGCTCACGCTCGATGTCCATCCGGTCCAGGTACTGGGCGCGCATGTTGCGCGGATCGACGGCGCCGGTGGCCTGCAGCATCCGGTCCGCGAGCGTGGACTTGCCGTGGTCGATGTGGGCGATGACGCAGAAGTTGCGGATCAGCGCCGGGTCGGTTCGGTCGGGCCGGGGCGACTTCGGGGGCACGCGAAAGATCCGTCCAGTTCTGCGGGGTGGCGGCTCGGCTGCGAGCCCGCTGAGGGTCCAATCATCCCACGGCGACACCCCCGGGCCGGACTTCCGGGCCCGGGGTGCCCGCCCTAAGGTCGGCCGAATGACGGCTCCTACCGCCCGCGGCCCGCGCCCGCTCAGCGAGATCGTCGAGGCGGGCTGGGCCCGCGCCCTGGAACCCGTGGCTCCGGTGATCGCGGGGATGGGCGATTTCCTGCGGGCCGAGATCGCCGCCGGACGGTCCTACCTGCCGGCCGGGGAGAACGTGCTGCGGGCCTTCGCCCGGCCCTTCGACGCGGTCCGGGTGCTGGTCGTGGGCCAGGACCCCTACCCCACGCCCGGGCACGCGGTCGGGCTCTCGTTCTCGGTCTCCCCCTCGACCCGGCCCCTGCCTCGGTCACTGATGAACATCTTCCGCGAGTACTGCGCCGACCTGGACCTGTCGCCGCCGACCAACGGCGACCTGAGCCTTTGGAGCGATCAGGGCGTGCTGCTGCTCAACCGGGTCCTGACCGTTGCCCCCGGCGCCCCGACCTCACACCGGGGCAAGGGCTGGGAGCAGGTGACCGAACAGGCCATCCGCGCCCTGGTCGCGCGCGACGCTCCGCTGGTCGCCATCCTCTGGGGCCGGGACGCGATGACGTTGGCCCCGCTGCTGGGCGACACCCCGAGGGTGACCTCCGCGCACCCGAGCCCGATGTCGGCCGACCGCGGCTTCTTCGGCTCCCGCCCGTTCAGCCGGGTCAACGCGATGCTCGTCGAGCGCGGCGCCGCCCCCGTCGACTGGCGCCTCCCCTAGCCCTCCCCCTCCACCTCGCGGACGTCCGACCGCTGGCGTCCGATAGCCCACGTCCGCTCGGACGCTAAGGCTGGTGGTCGCGGACGCTACGACTGGTGGTCGCGGACCGTCGGGGGCAGCAGGCGGGCGCCGGGGCCGCGGGCAGCGACGAGGTCTCCGGGGTTGTAGAGGGCGCAGCGCTGCAGGGACAGGCAGCCGCAGCCGATGCAGGAGTCCAGGTCGTCGCGCAGCGCCTCCAGGCCGGCGATCTGCGCGTCCAGGCGGGCCCGCCAGTGCTTCGAGAGGCGGGCCCAGTCGGCCTTGGTCGGGGTCCGGGTGTCCGGCAGGTCGGTCAGTGCCTCGCGGATCTCGGCCAGCGGGACCCCGATGTTCTGCGCGGCCCGGATAAAGGCGAGACGGCGCAGCGCGCTGCGCGGATAGCGGCGCTGGTTGCCCGAGGTGCGCTCCGCGGGCACCAGACCTTCCTTGTCGTAGAACCGCACCGCCGAGGTGGCGAAGCCGGACCGGCCGGCCAGCTCCCCGATCGTCAGCAGCTCTTCCGCGGCTCTCATCAATCGACCCCCTTGACTTCAAGTTCACTTCAACTTGCAGTCTGACCACAGTACCTCGGACACCGAGCATGAGGAGAACCTGATGAGTGAGCTGCACACCCCCCGGGCGGTGGTCACCGGCGGCACCCGCGGCCTGGGCCTGGCTCTGACCCGCGAGCTGACCGCCCGCGGCTGGCACGTCGTGATCAACGGCCGCGACGCCGCGGTGCTGGCCGCCGCGGTGGCCGGGCTCCCCCGCCCCGAACGGGTCACCGCGATCGCGGGCGATGTCGCCGACCCGATCCACCGCTCCGCACTGGTCGAAGCCGCGGGGCCGCGCCTGGACCTGTTGGTGAACAACGCCAGCGTGCTCGGCGCCGTGCCGATGCCGGGGCTGGCGGACTACCCGCTGACCGACCTCGAGCACGCCTTCGCCGTCAACACCGTCGCCCCCTTGCGGCTGGTGCAATTGCTCCTGCCGGCACTGCGGCGCAGCGGCGGCCGCGTGGTGAACCTGTCCTCGGACGCCGCCGTCTCCGCCTACCCGACCTGGGGCGGCTACGGGGCGAGCAAGGCGGCCCTGGACCTGATCACCGCGGTCCTCGCCGAGGAGCACCCCGAGGTGCGCTTCTACGCCCTCGACCCCGGCGACATGGCTACCGAACTGGCCGCCGCGGCCGGCGAGGATCCGGCCGGGCGCCCGGCGCCGGAGACCGTGGTGCCCGCCGTGCTGCGCCTGGCCGAGGCCGACCTGCCCAGCGGTCGCTACACGGCCGCTGCGCTGACCCCGATCCGAGCCGGCCGATGACCGCCCGCACCCTGCCCCAGCCCGCGATCCGGTTCAAGCTCGGCCCCGAGCGGGAAGCCGCGGAGCCGCCCGAGCGGCGCGGCCTGACCCGCGACGGCGTGCGGTTGCTGGTGGCCGGCGCCGACGTCGTGGCACACCGCCGCTTCCGCGACCTGCCGGCCCACCTCTCCCCGGGCGATCTCCTGGTGGTCAACACCTCGGGCACCGTGCCGGCCGCGCTCGAGGGCCGTCGCGGCGACGGCCGCGCCACGGTCGTGCACGTCTCAACCGAGCTGCCCGACGGCACTTGGGTCATCGAGCTGCGTCGGCCCGATCGCACCGGGCCGCAACTGGACGGGGCCGCGGGCGAGCGGGTCGAGGTCCGCGGCCGGCTGCGGCTGCGCCTGGTCGCGCCGTACCCGGACCCGACAGCCACCGCCAGCCGGCTGTGGCGGGCCGTCCCGGACAACCCGGTGGCCCTGCTGGACTACCTGGCCCGGCACGGCCGCCCGATCCGTTACGCCCACCCCGGCGGCCGCTTCCGCCTCGACGAGCACCAGACCGTCTACGCCGACCGCCCAGGCAGCGCAGAGATGGCCAGCGCCGGTCGCCCCTTCACCGCCGAGGGGCTGGTCCGCCTGATGGCCCGCGGGATCACCGTCGCCCCGATCGTGCTGCACGCCGGGGTGTCCAGCCAGGAGGCCGGCGAGCCGCCGCTGCCGGAGCGCTTCGAGGTGCCGGCGGATACCGCCCGGTTGGTGAACAGCGCGCGCTGCGCGGGCCGGCGGGTCGTCGCCGTCGGCACCACCGTGGTCAGGTCACTGGAGACCGCGGCCGACGCGGACGGCTTCGTCGAGGCCGCCGCCGGCTGGACCGATCTGGTGCTCGGCCCGGACCGCCCGGCCCGTGTGGTGACCGGCCTGATCACCGGCCTGCACGCCCCGGAGGCCAGCCACCTGCTGCTGCTGGAGGCCGTCGCCGGACCGGAACTCGTCACCCGGGCCTACCGGGCCGCGCTCGGCCGGGACTACCTGTGGCACGAGTTCGGCGACAGCACCCTGTTCCTGCCAACACGTTGTCCCGGTTGACGCCGGTCTGGGCGCGGTCGCATACGCCGATACGTCGGCTGAGGATCAAGGTTGAAACGTGTGTGACAACTTAGGTTCAGGTGCCGTCACTCCAGTACCAACCTTGATCGTCAGCCGTCACTCGACCGCGATCGGGGTGCTGTGGCCGCGCGAAGGGGCCCCCGCTGGCTTCCAGTCAGGGACAGCACCCGTGCTTGCCCTGGCGCGACCGCCGGCGGCTTTACGTGAATATTTCTCGCAATAACGGGTAGGTGCTGTGACGCACTTGCAACGTATGCCCGCCGAACGACCCGAAAGGGCTGATCCGAGATATGGGACTGCTCCGCAAGAACCTTGCCCGCAAATCCGCCAGGGCCGACGCCCGGGTGGCTGCCCTGCAAGAGGAATCGAGAGAGCTCCAACTGCGACGCAGCCAGGCCGAGACAGCCATGGCCCAGTTCGAGTCCGACCGCCTGCGCGCCGATCTCGACGCGTTGCACGCCCGCTACGTCGAACTGGAACGCGCGGTCAGCGTGTCCGGCACCACGCGGACCTGACCTGCCCCGGGCGGCGGCGGCCCGACAGAATTACCCGGTGACCATTTCGCGGACTGCCGCCGCCCTGTTCCTGACCGCCACCCTCGCGCTGACCGGCTGCGGGGGCGATGACGAACCTGCAGTTGCTGCGGACTCCGCGCAGAACAACGCCTCCGCGTACGCCGCGCCCGAGATCACCGCCAACGCGACCGACCTGACCAAGGAGCCCAAGTCCGGTGCTGGCTCCGGCTCGGTCACGGCCCTGCAGATCAAGGACCTCGTGGTCGGCAAGGGCAAGGTCGCCAAGCTGACCGACACAGTCACCGTGCACTACGTGGGCACCCTGTTCTCCGACGGCAAGGTGTTCGACTCCTCGTGGGAGGGTGGCCGGCCGATCTCGTTCTCCCTTGCCCGCGTCGTCCCCGGCTTCGCGCAGGGCATTGAAGGCATGAAGATCGGCGGTCGCCGTCAGATCGTCATTCCCGGAGATCTTGCCTACGGGCCCAACCCGGACCCGCGCAGCGGCATCCCGCCGAACGCCGCGCTGGTGTTCGTCGTCGATCTCACCGCGATCGGCTAGCCGACGGCCTGAATTGACGGAGCGTCAGGCGACGCGGGTGACGTCGACCTCGACGGAGAGCTCGGTGCCACCGGGGCCGGCGTAGACGCCCTTGTGCGGCGGGACGTCCCAGTAGTCGCGGCCGCGCGCGACCAGGACGTGCGCGACGCCGACCGGCTTGCCGTTGGTCGGGTCGTGCGGGGTCCAGGCCCCGTCCCACCACTCCACCCAGGCGTGGCTCTGACCGGTGACGGTCTCCCCGACCCCGGCGTCCGGGTCAGGGTGCAGATAGCCGGAGACGTAGCGGGCCGGGATCCCGAGCCCGCGCAGGAGGCCGACGGTGAGGTGGGCCAGGTCCTGGCACACCCCGGCCTTGGCCTTCCACGCCTCCATCGCGACCGTGTGCACCCCGGTCGACCCGGAGACGTAGGCGACCTCGCCGCGCAGCCACTCCGCGCAGGTGCTGGCCGCATCCGCGGGGGCGGCATCGCCGACCAACTCGCGCACGGTCTCGACCAGGGCGCTGTCCACCGCGGTGTGCGGGGTCGCGGTCAGGTACTCCACGTGGGCGTCGCGGACCCGGGCATCGCGCAGGGTGTCCCAGCCGACCGCCCCGCCGCTGGGCAGCGCGCCGGCGGTCTCCACCACGCTGGTCGCGGTCACGGCCAGGGTGCTGTGCGGCACGTGCACGTCGAAGGCGGTGACGTACGCCCCGAAGTAATCCCAGTACCGGGAGCCGGTGGCGACCGGGCTGACCTGCACCCGGGCATCCAGGGTGGACTGGGTGCCGTCGTTGAGCGGGGTCATCCGGACCTCGTTGTAGGAGGCCAGTACCTCGCCCTCGTAGTCGACGCGGGTGCGGTGCTCGATCTTCAGCCGCCAGGTCATGACGCGACCCCCATGACGGGCGTGCCGTCGGTGGTCCAGGTCAGCTGGGCGATCCGCGGGAAGTAGCGCGCCGCGATCGCCTCGTTGACCATCGAGCAGGTGGCCTGCAGGCCCTCCAGGTCGGCGGAGAAGTCGAGCAGCAGATCGTCCGGGCTGCGGAACTCCAGGTCGGCGCGGGCCCGGCCGAGCAGTCGGCGAGCGTCGTCGGTGACCCCGCTGCGCCCGGCATCCGGGTCCAGCATCGTCAGGCACCGCTCGGCGTTGCTCAACGCGGCGAACACCGACCGCGGAGAGAGCCGGTCGAGCATCAGGAACTCCGCGGCGCGGTTCTCCTGGACCGGTCCGCGGTAGGTGCGCAGGTAGCTCTCGTAGGCGCCGCAGCTGCGCAGCAGCGTTCCCCAGGTCGGGGCGCGACCGCCGGGCAGCGTGCGGAGCATCAGCAGCCGGGCGGTCATGTCGGCACGTTCAAGGCTGCGGCCGAGGGTGAGGAAGGTCCAGCTCTCGTCGCGGCTCATCGTGGAGTCGACCAGCCCGGACATGATCGCCGTCGATTCCCGCACCCAGGCGAAGAAGCCGTGCGGGCCGAACCGGTCGGCCCGGCGACGCTGCTCGGGCAGGTCGATCCAGGTCGAGTTCAGCGCCTCGAAGATCTCCGCCGAGATGGTCTCCCGGGTACCGCGGGCGTTCTCCCGGGCCGCGGACAGCGAACCGGCGATCGAACTCGAATTCGCCTGGTCGTAGGCGAGCTGGGCGAGGACCTGCGCGGCGGACTTCGCCTCCGCGCCGTCGTCGACGCCCATCACCTCCATCAGCGAGGCGCACACCCGCGGCTCGTCCACCCACGGGTCCTCGACCAGCATCTGGACGTGCACGTCGAGGATGCGCGCGGTGGAGTCGGCGCGCTCCAGGTAGCGCCCGATCCAGAACGTCGACTCTGCGATCCGGCTCAGCACGACGAACTCCCCTGCTGCTGGGACTGCTCCTGGGACTGCTCCTGGGACTGCTCCTGGGACTGCTGCTGCTGCGCGGCCTGCCGGTGCAGGGCCGGCACCGCACCGAGATGACGGGGGCCGGGGGTGGAGGTGGTGCCCCGCGGTGCCCGATGCGAGGGCTGGACCGGCTCCTCGGCCACCAGCGGCTTGGCCGGTTCCTCGTCGCTGTCCGGGCCGGCCAGCACCCAGGTGTCCTTCGAACCGCCGCCCTGCGAGGAGTTCACCACCAGCTGCCCCTCGGGCAGCGCGACCCGGGTCAGTCCACCGGGCAGCACGTAGATCTCCTTGCCGTCGTTCAGCGCGAACGGGCGCAGGTCGACGTGACGGGGCCTCAGCTGATCGTCGATCAGCGTCGGCACGGTGGAGAGCTGGACGACCTTCTGTGCGATCCAGCCGCGCGGGTCGGCGGCCACCCGGACGGCCAGCTCGGCGAGGGTGTCCGCGTCAGCCCGCGGGCCGATCACGATGCCCTTGCCGCCGGAGGCGTCCACCGGCTTGAGCACCAACTCGCCCAGGTGCGCCAGCACCCACTTCATCGTCTCGGGCTCGTCGAGGCGGTAGGTATCGACGTTCTTGAGGAGGGGCTCCTCGCTCAGGTAGTACCGGACCATCTCCGGCACGTAGCTGTAGACCAGCTTGTCGTCGGCGATGCCGTTACCGACCGCGTTGCAGATCGTCACCCCGCCGTCCCGGGCGGCGTTGAGCAGACCCGGGCAGCCGATCACCGAACCGGAGTCGAAGTGCAGCGGGTCGAGGAAGTCGTCGTCGATGCGTCGGTAGATGACGTCGACCCGCTTTTCCCCCGACGTCGTGCGCATGTAGACGCGGTTGCCGCGGCAGACCAGGTCGCGGCCCTCGACGAGCTCGACGCCCATCAGCCGGGCCAGCAGCGCGTGCTCGAAGTAGGCGGAGTTGTAGATGCCGGGGGTGAGCACCACGACCTCGGCGTCGGCCCGTCCGTCCGGAGCGGCCGCGCGGGCCGCGGCCAGCAGGCGCTGCGGGTAGTCCGAGACCGGCATGATCCGGTGCGCGGAGAACGCCTCGGGCAGACCGTGGGTCATCGCGCGCCGGTTCTCAATGACGTAGCTGACCCCGGACGGGGTGCGGATGTTGTCCTCCAGCACCCGGAACTCGCCGGCCTCGTCGCGGATCACATCGATGCCCGAGACCAGGACTCGCACCCCGTTGGCCGGGGTGACGTCGGCGGCTGCCCTATGGAAATGGGCGGAAGTGGCAATTAATCGGCGCGGCACCACCCCGTCGGCGAAGATCTGCCCGGAGTCGTAGACGTCGGCCAGGAACGCCTCCAGCGCCCGCACCCGCTGCGCCACGCCCGCGGAGAGCACCGCCCACTCCTCGGCGGTGATGATCCGGGGCACGATGTCGAGCGGGAAGGGCCGCTCCTCCCCGCCGAGGGCGAAGGTGACGCCGCGGTCGAGGAAGGACAGGGCGAGGGCGTCCGCCCGGGCCCGCAGTTCGTCGCTGGGCAGCATGCGGACGACGTCGTGAACGGCCTCCGACGACGCCCGTGGGCGCCCGGTGGCGTCGAACATCTCGTCCCAAGCCGCCTTGAGCGGATAGTCCTGGAAGAGATCTGCCATCGGCTTAGCGTATGCCCGCGCTGTTTCGTCGAGTTTTCTCGGCCGGCCAGTTCGGGACTTGGGCGCGAACTGCCCAGTTTCGGGGCCCGATACACCGCGGTTTGGCCGCCCGGGCCGGGCGCTGGTAATCTCGGCGGTCGCGCTTGGCGTGCGTTCTCGTGCGCCTGCGTTCCGATGGATCCCTAGACAGACCGAGGCGAGCTTTTCCGTGGCGAACATCAAGTCGCAGATCAAGCGCAACAAGACCAACGAGAAGGCGCGTCTGCGCAACAAGGCCGTCCGGTCCTCTTTGAAGACCTCGGTCCGCAAGTTCCGCGAAGCCGCCGCCGCCGGCGACACCGAGGCTGCGGGCACCCTGCTCAAGCAGGCCTCCCGCCAGCTGGACAAGGCCGCCAGCAAGGGCGTCATCCACTCCAACGCCGCCGCCAACAAGAAGTCGGCGATGGCTCACGCGCTCGCGAAGGTCGGCAGCTAACTCCCGACCGCGCGCTCCTGACGCCCCGCCCCGGGTTTCCGGGCGGGGCGTTGCTCTTTCTCCGGACCTCCCGATTCGAGGCATCCGCGCGTCATCCGGCGTTCACCCTCCGGCAAGGACGATCCGAAACCCTCTCGGGATGACCTCCGCCGGTGGCCACTGGGTGCGGGTCCGGTTCTCGGACGCCACGAGCCGGCTGGACTGGATCCCGGCCGAGCAGCCGCCCGCCCCGGACAGCGGGCCCGGTGCCTGGCACGTCATTCCGGACCCGGCCGGTGGGTCCTCGCGGTGGGAGTGGCATGCCGGGTCCTCCCCCCGGCCATTCATCGCCCCGCTCGCCGAGCAGGCCGCGCCGCCGCCCACCGATGTCTACGAGACGCAACCGCTCCCGCTGCAGGTGGTCCCGAACCGGCCGGC
>NZ_JACDFE010000111.1 GCF_013815995.1 Sporichthya sp. | reverse complement strand
CGCCACCGGCATCTGGGGCGCGGCGCTCGGCGCCGGGATCGGTGGCGGCCCGCTGTTGGGCGCGACCCTGGAACCCGGGCTCGGCTGGCACGCCGCGTTCGCCGCCAGCGGCGTGATGGCGCTCGGCCTGGCCGTCGCCGCGCAGATCTTCCTGGTCGAGTCCAAGGCCGACGTCCACAACCCGATCGACCTCGTCGGGATGGTTCTGCTCGGCACCGGCGTCGGCGCGGTCATCGGCGGGCTCGTCCGCGGGCGTACCGGTTGGACCGATGCCCCGACGCTCGGCCTGATCGGCGCCGGCCTGCTGCTGCTGGCGGCGTTCACCGCCGTCGAGGTGCGCAAGAAGGCCCCGATGCTGGACATGAAGCTCTTCCGCAGCCCCCGCTTCAACGCAGCGACCTTCGCGGCGGTCGGCACGGGCCTGGGCGTCATCTCGCTGCTGTCCTACCTGTCGACGATGTCGCAGCGCGGGATGGGCGACGAGCCGATCGTCGGGGCGTCGCTGATGGCGACCTGGGCGGCCGCCAGCATCGTGACCGCGTTGTTCGTGCCCAAACAGTTCGCCCACTTCTCCGGCCGGGCCCACCTGGCCGCCGGGCTGGCGGTCACCGCCGTCGGGCTGATCTCGCTGTTCGGCGTCGAATCCGGCACCAACCCGGGGCTGCTGGTCGCGGGGATGGCGCTGACCGGCGTCGGCAGCGGCATCGCCAATGCCGCGCTCGGCCGGGAGGCGGTTGCCTCCGTGCCGGCCGGGCGCGGATCGCTGGGCAGCGGGGCGAACAACACCGCCCGCTACATCGGCTCCTCGATCGGGGTCTCGATCGTGGCCACCATCGTCGCCGACCAAGGCACCGGCCCGGGTGCGGTGATGGACGGATGGAACATCGCCGTGCTGGTGACGGCGGCGATGTCGCTGCTCGGCGCGCTGGCCGTGCTGGCCTGCCGCCCGGCGGACCCCGCGGC
Organism: Sporichthya sp.; assembly: GCF_013815995.1. GTDB lineage: Bacteria > Actinomycetota > Actinomycetes > Sporichthyales > Sporichthyaceae > Sporichthya. The sequence goes on along the minus strand of NZ_JACDFE010000111.1, from coordinate 13,274 downwards.
CTCCCCCGCACCGACGCCCCTACCGAAGTAGGCCGGCGTGGTCGTCACCGGGCCGCGACCCGGGTCCCACCTCGTGCCGCCCGGCACCGGTCCGGGCGCGCCGGGTGCGGAACGCCTGATGCAGCGCCGCACGCTGGCGATCGCCGTCGCCGGCAACCTCGTCGTGCTGATCGTCTACTGCCTGCCGCTCTCGATCCTGCCCGCGATCTCCGACGGCGTAGGGGCGAGCTCGGACACCCAGACCTGGCTACTGGCCGCCGTCAGCCTCGGGATGGCCACCACCCTGCTGCCCGCCGGCGCCCTCGGCGACGACTACGGCCGGCGCCGGGTGTTCGTCGCCGGGGCCGCCCTGCTCGCCGCGGCTAGCGTGGTCTGCGCGCTGGCCAGCACCCCCGGGGTGTTCCTGGCCGGCGCACTGGCGCAGGGCGTCGGCAGCGCGGCGGTCATGGCCTGCAGCCTCGGCCTGATCGTGCACGCCTACCCGGAGGGGCCTGCCCGGCGCGGAGCCACCGGGATCTGGGGCGCCTCGCTCGCCTCGGGCATCGGCATCGGGCCGTGGATGGCCGCAGGACTTGAACCAGTCGCTGGGTGGGAGGCCTCGTTCGTGCTCGCGGCCGGGTTCGCCGCCGTGCTCGCGCTCGTCGCCCAGCGTCTGCTCGTCGAGTCTCGCGCCCCGGACCACAAGCCGATCGACCCCGCCGGAATGGTGCTGCTGGGCTCCGCGGTCGGCACGCTGATCGGCGGCATGGTCCGGGGCCGGTCCGGCTGGAGCGACCCGATGACGGTCGTGCTCCTCGTCACCGCCGCCGTGCTGGCTGCCCTGTTCGTGCTCGTCGAGAGCCGCCGGCGGGCCCCGATGCTGCCGCTGTCGCTGTTCCGCAGCCGCCGGTTCCTGGCCGCGACGCTCGCCTCCTCCGCGATGGGCCTGGGCATGATCACCGTCCTGTCCTACGTCTCGACGGCGGTGCAGCGCGGCCTGGGCGCCGACGCCCTGGCCGGCGCCGCGCTCGTCACGTGCTGGTCCGTGGCGAGCGTGAGCACGTCGCTGGCCGTCTCGCGCTTCCTGCCCGGACAGAACGGGCGGCACCAGCTGGCGTTGGGTCAGCTGGTGATCGGGATCGGCCTGCTCTCGATGTGGGACCTGCACACCGGATCCCCGACCTCGACGCTGGCGGCCGGCTTCGTGCTCAGCGGGATCGGAGCCGGCATCGCCAATGCGGCGATCGGCGGCGAGGCGGTGGCGGCGGTGCCGGCCGGGCGCGGGTCGCTGGCCAGCGGGGCGAACATCACCGCCCGCTACATCGGCTCGTCGATCGGGGTGGCGATCTTCGCCACGATCGTCGCGGACCACGGGACGGACGCGGCGGGCGTCACCGCCGGCTGGAACGCCGCGATCCTGGTGACGGCCGGGTTCTCGCTGCTCGGCGCCCTCGCGGTGCTCGCCTGCCGCCCCGCACCAGAGCCGGCGCCTCCGCCCGGATCTGAGCCCCAGATCCCAGCCCTGGAAGGAAAGCACGCCTTCGCGGAAGCGCCCGGAGTGGACGACACGCTTCCGCGAAAGCGCTGAACCGAGTATCAGTGACCGAACGACCGTTCAGAGGTCGCGATCGGATAACCGATATGTCCCGAGATGGGCACGGGCGCGCTCGGCGGCTATCCGGGCGACGAGGCGATCGTGGTCCGGATGGAGCGGGCGTCGGGCAAGCCGGTGATCCTGGTGGTGCATTACGCCAGCTGCGACCACAACGGCGTCGACAAGACCGAGGTCCTGCACCCCGAATCGGCAGCCGGCGCCCGCGCAAAGGAGGAGACGCTCCGGGAACATGAGAAGACGCACGAGGCTGGCAACGGCCACTGACGCGGCAGCCGGTCAGGGTTCGATCTCGACCACCTCGTCTGCGGCGCAGGCCAGGATCGCCTTCGCGGTGGCGGCCTTCAGCGCGGTGAAGCGCGTCTCGTCGGCCGGCGACCGTTCGGCTCGCGCCAGCGAGATGAACTCCTCGTCGACGAAGCCGGGCCGCAACAGCAGCAGGCGCGCGGTGCCGCGGTAGGTGATCCGGAAGACGAACTGCTCCAGCACCCAACCGCGGTCCGGGCGCTCCATCGTGGCGTCCAGGACGTACCGGCCCTCGGTCACCGCCCGGGTCACCAGTTCGAACCCGTCGCGGGCGCCCGGCCCGCGGAACGCCGTGGTCACGGCGATCTCGCGCCGTTCGGGCGCCCCTCCGACCGGCAACGGCAGCCACCGCTGGAGCACCTTGAACGCCAGGGCGACCCCGGCCGGTGAGCCTGGCCCGTGGTAGCGCAGCAGGTCCTCGACGCCGAAGGTGAGCAGCCGTCCCTGGTCCGTCACCTCGAGCAGGTCCGCCACCTCACCCACCCCCTTCCCGTGATGCCGTGGCTCCATGGCAGATTGCCCGGACGGACATGAGGAGGGCTCAGTGTCAAGCGATCCCCGCTCGAGCACGATCGACGACATTCTGCGCCGCAGCGCGCTGCGCGACCCCGTCCGTACGGCGCTGGTCTTCCACGAACGGACCTGAACCTTCCGCGAGCTCGACGACGCGGTAAGCCGGGCAGCCGGGGTGCTGCTCGCCCGCGGTCTGGCCAAGGGCGAGCGGGTGGACGCCTACGGGCAGAACTCCGACTCGTACCTGATCGCGTTCCTCGCCTGCTGCCGCGCCGGGTTGGTGCACGTGCCGATCAACTACGCCCTCACCGGCGACGAGCTGGGCTACCTGCTGCAGCAGTCCGGTTCGGTCCTCGTCCTGGCGGACCCGAAGCTGGCTCCCAACCTGGGCAAGGTCGAGGGCGCCCCGGACCACCTGCTGCTGCGGGACAGTCCCGGCTGCCTGCTCGAGCTCGCGAGCACCGGTGAGGTTCCGGTGATCGACGTCGAGGTCGCCGACACCGACCTCGCGCAGATCCTCTACACCTCTGGCACGACCGCGCGCCCGAAGGGCGCGATGATGACGCACCGCGCCTACCTTCACCACTACTCCTCGGCGATCACCTGCCTGGACATCAAACCCGACGACATCTCGTTGCAGGCGATGCCGCTTTACCACACGGCACAGATGCACGTGTTCATGCTCCCGGCGCTGGCGGTCGGCGCCCGCAGCTACCTGGTGGAGACCCCCGACATCCCGAAGCTGCTGGAGATCGTGGAGACCGAGCGCGTCACCTCGCTCTTCCTCGCCCCGACGGTGTGGGTGCCGCTCTCGCAGCACGCCGACCTCGCCACCCGCGATCTGACGAGCCTTCAGAAGGCGTATTGCGGCGCCTCGGTCATGCCCGGCCCGGTCCGGGAGCGGATCGCGCAGGCGCTTCCCGAGCTCGGTTGGTACAACGCCTTCGGCCAGACCGAGATCGGCCCGCTGGCCACGGTGTTGCGCCCGGAGGAGCACGCCGAGCGGCCCGAGTCCTGTGGCCGGCCGGTTCTGTTCGTCGACATGCGAGTCATCGACGGCAACAGCAACGACGTCGAACCCGGCGGCACCGGCGAGGTCGTCTACCGCTCGCCGCAACTGTGCCTGGGCTACTGGAACAAGCCGGAGGAGACCGCGGAGGCCTTCGAGGGCGGCTGGTTCCACTCCGGCGACCTGGTGCGCATCGACGAGGAGGGCTACATCACCGTCGTCGACCGCATCAAGGACGTGATCAACACCGGCGGCGTGCTGGTGGCCTCCCGGGAGGTCGAGGACTGCCTCTACAGCTTCCCGGGCGTGGCGCAGGCCGCCGTCGTCGGCACCCCGGACGAGAGGTGGATCGAGGCGATCACCGCGGTCGTCGTCCTCAAGTCGGACGCCGCCGTCACCGAGGCCGAACTGATCGCGCACGTGAAGGCGAACCTGGCCAAGTACAAGGTGCCCAAGGCCGTGCACTTCCTCGACGACCTGCCGCGCAACGCCTCCGGCAAGCTGCTCAAGCGCGTGCTGCGCGACCAGCTCGCGGGTTAGAGCTCCTCGCGCGGAGGGTCGGTGCGGCCGTAGAGAGTGCGGGACTTGCGGGCGACGGCGTCCACGGCCCGGCGGCGGGTCAGAACCAGCACGACGATGCCGGCCAGGCCGAGCGCCGAGCCGACCAGGCCCACGGCCGTGCTCTCGGAGTCGGCGGCGTCCCGGCTGCCGTTGACCAACAGGCAACCAGCCACCAGCAGGTGACCCAGCCCGTCGAGGCGCGGCTCGACGCGGGCGCCGAAGCCCGGGGTGGCCACGCCACCGACCACGCCGACCAGACCGATCAGCGCGAACACCGCGCCGACCGTGATCGCGGCCCATGCCAGCATCTCCGCAGCTCCTCAAATCCGGTCGAAAGACTAGTGCCCTGCGTTCGAGGTCGGGCGCCGCTGACGGGGACAGGGATCTCGGACGCAGGGCACGAGAGCCGTAGGGTCGGTTCGGGCGCCGGGACGGTGGCCACCGGCGGGAGGGTCCAGGGTGCAGGTACGGGGCGCGGCGATGGTTGCTGCGGCGATAGTGCTGGTCGGTGGGCTGCTCGGCGGGTGCTCCGGTGGCGACGACGAACCCGCCGCGACCCCGGCGCCGAGCACCCCGGCTCCGAGCGCTTCGGCGGCGCCGGGCGACGTGACCTGCACCGACAAGGCCGGCGACAGCGTCGACCCCTCGCTGGACCTGCTCGCCGTGCGGCTGGCCCGGACCGGCAAGAACGTTCGCGTCATCTTCGACTCCACCGAGGTCCCGGAGAAGGACCCGGTGTCCTGGGTAGCCGGGTTCGTCAGCGCGGACGGGAAGCACACCGTGGAGCTGACCGCGGAACGGCGGCGCAACGGCGACTTCGCGCACGCGATCGTGGTCGACGGCGAAGAGGACGGGGTGGACGACGTCGTGCGGCTCACGGCCGAGGGCATGACCACGGTGTTCCCGGTCAAGGCGATCGACGCGCTCGGCGCGGGCGTGCGCTGGTACGCCGTGGTCAGTGTGAACGGCGACGACATCGACCTCTGTCCGGGCGACGTCGAGTTGCGCGAGGTGCTCGACATCGTGCCGTTGACCCTGCCGGCCGGCTGGTAACTGACTACTCGTCAGGATCCGGGGAGGCCGACGCCGTCTCTTCGCTGATGTCCTCGGGAGGCGCGGTGCCGCCCGAGTCCTCCTCGGCGTTGCCGGAGGTCGCCGGGGCGTTCGGGTCATCCAGGATGCGCAGCAGCTCGATACCGTAGCTCGGGACCAGATTCGACCCGGACACGAACGGCGCCACGGCGACCCGGGTCAGGGTGCGCTCGGTGAATCCGTCGTCAAAGCCGTTGTGGCATCCGCCGTAGCGCAGGTAGATCTGGGCATCGCCGGTCGTGGTGGTGACCCGCAGGACGATCTCCTCGGTGCCGCGCACCGTCTTCGCATCATTGCCGGTGCACCCGCCCTCGGAGTCCGGGCCGGTCCCGACCTTCGACTCCGCGATGCCGTGCACGGCGTCCCGCGCCACCTCCCCGCTCAGCAGCACCGAGGACAGCAGCGTCGGCGTCGAGCGGGCGGTGCCGGACGGCAACAGCGGCGCGACCGTGGGCCGCAGGTTGGCACCGGGGTCGACCGTGGCCTCGACCAGCGGGTCCTCGGAGTCCTCGCCGAGCAACTCCTCGTCGGAGTCCAGCGGCACGTCCTCCTCGTCCTCCGACGAGCCCGGGTCGGCGCCGAGCTCCTCCTCGTCGTCCACCTCCGGGGGGTCGGCGAACCGGCCGCCGGGGATCGCGTAGCGGCAGGCCGCGACCGACTTGATGCCCTTGAGCTCGAGGACCGAGAACGCGCCGTCGGGGCGGCGGGCCGGGTCGGCCGTGATCGGGTCGGTGACCGGGCAGCCGTTGGCGTCGGTGCTGATCTGGTGCAGCGTCCCGAGGATCTGGGCCCGCAGCTCCGCCGGGGCCTGGATCCGCACCAGCACTCCACCGGACTTCGTCGTGACCCGGTCCCCCTCGGTGCCTTCGTCGGCGTCCGGGTCGAGGTCGGCGAAGACCATCGAGACGAACGTGCCCGCCTTCTCGACCAGCGTCGAGGGGTCGGGGTCGCCGGAGTCCTCCGCGCCGGGGCAGGTGGACTCCACCGGCGTGCCGGGGCGGATCATCACCGGAGCGGAGACCGCGGCGTCGGAGATGCACCACAACGCGGCGGCGACGTCGCCGGTCTGGTGGCCCCAGGCGTCCGGGACCGAGATCTCGGCGTTGCCGAAGGATTCTGTGCGCCACCCGTCGGAGGTGGCGGTCGGAGCGGGCTCGAGGCCGGCCGGGGTGTCCGTGCCGTCGTCGCCCGAACACCCGGCCGCGCCGAGCATGACGATGGCGGCAGCGGTCGCAAGGCCGCGTCTCATTGCGCTCCTCCCACGGCCGGGGCGGGCCGGTCGCTGCCCACACGCCCGAGCCACCACAGCGCGACGGGCGGAAGGAACAACGGGATGAACCCGTAGCCCGCACCGTAGACGGACCAGACCGAGGAATCCGGGAACCAGTCCCGTTCGATCAGACTCAACGTGCCAACGATCAGCACGCCGACGAGTTCCCCGAGGCACACCACGCGGGCCGCGGCGCGGGCCCGGGGCGAGCTGCGCCGGATCAGGACGGCGCCGGCGAAGTAGACCACGGCGGCGGCCGCGGTCAGCCCGTAGGCGAAGGGCGCGTGCCCGGGGTCGTCGGCGAGCTGCACACTCGCCCGGCCGGCCGCAGCCAGGGCGAGGACGGTGTAGAGCCCGACGATGACGGTGAGCGCGCCGGTGCCCCGACTCGGTGCACTCACGCCGCGACCCCGGTCCGCCAGGTGATCCACATCCGCTGCAGCATCACGATCAACGAGATGCAGGCCAGCGCGGCCACCACCGCGCGGAAGCGATCGGCGGACCGGTCGGTGGAGTCCGCCCCGCTCGGCGGCCGGATCTCGATCCCGCCGACGAACTCCGGGTCCGTCCCTGGCGCCCCGTCCGCAGGCGGGAAGCCGAGCCGGACCGGCAGGCCGACCAGGAGCGGTAACAGCAGCAGCGACCCGAGCGCGTAGACCACGTGGGTGCCGGGCTCGGCCGCGTCGTGCCCGGCCGCGAGGGAGATCAGGGACGCCGCGGCCTGGACGAGCAGCATCAACTGCAGCGCCATCAGCGCGAGCACCTGGCCGCGGTTGAGGACCCGCCGGCGGATCGCGGCCAGCCCCGCCCAGCCTCCGATGAGCAGCGCCTCCAAGATCAGGAAGCCGGTGGAGGCGCGCGTCATGCGCACACGGTATTCGGCGGGCCTGAGCGGCTCAGTGGTGGCGTCCGCCGACTCGTCGCCGTCGGCCGGGAGGTCGGGGCCCCGCGCCAACCCGTCGGAACGACCTCTGACCTGCGAGAACGCGCTCACCGAAAAACTTTTGGCCCAACCCTCAAGGTGGACAGGTCCGTTACCGACACTCTTGCTGTCACCACCGCAGCACGCCGGCAAGGCCGGTCGGAGCGGATGACGGGTACCAGGATCGGGTTTTCCACCCTCCCCCATCCGAGACTGGCGCCAGTCCCCCTTCCGGACCTCAAAACCGGGAACACGGGAAACCGGGTCCCGACACTGGCCGTCGGGCCCCGGCCCCCACCCCTCAGCACAGACACCAGCACAGACACCCCGCAAGGCAGATCGGACACCTGGCACCACCCCTGAAGACACCGAGGCGATCACCCCCCTGAACGCCCCGGAGTGCGAGAGCAAACGACGCGGCTCACCCCTCCGCTTCGCGGTCGCTCGCACAACACCGAAAGCCCCGGCCCCCCTGCCGGGGCTTCGGTCTTTAACCCGACCGCCTTGAACCCGCGCGGCGTGGCTTCCCACGAAAGCGCAGTCCTGCAGGCCCAATCGGCCGAAATCACCCGCAGATGTGCGCTTTCGGCGGGATTGCCTGGGGCCGCGGTCAGCCGGCTGAAAGCTCCTCGGCAAGAAGCTCAGCGATCTGCGCCGTGTTCAGCGCCGCGCCCTTGCGCAGGTTGTCCCCGCAGAGGAACAGGTCCAGGGAGTTCGGGTCGTCGATCGCGCGGCGGACCCGGCCGACCCAGGTCGGGTCGGTGCCGACCACGTCGGCCGGAGTCGGGAACTCCCCGTTGGCCGGGTCGTCGACCAGGACCACGCCGGGGGCGTCGCGCAGGATGTGGTGCACGTGCTCGACGGTGACCTCGCGCTCGAAGGTGGCGTGCACCGCGAGCGAGTGGGTGGTGATGACCGGCACCCGCACGCAGGTCGCGGAGACCCGCAGGTCGGGCAGGCCGAGGATCTTGCGGGACTCGTTGCGGACCTTGAGCTCCTCGGAGGACCAGCCATCCTCCTTGAGCGAGCCGGCCCACGGGATGACGTTGAGGGCCAACGGTGCCGGGAAGGGCCCGAACTCGCCGATCGCGCGCCGGACGTCTCCGGGCTGGGTGCCCAGGGTCTGCGAGCCGGCCACCTTGTCGATCTGCTCACGCAGGGCGTCGATGCCGGGCTGACCGGCGCCGGACGCGGCTTGGTACGAGGCGACCACGAGGGCCTGCAGGTTGTACTCGGCGTGCAGCGCGCCCATCGCCACGATCATCGACAGCGTCGTGCAGTTCGGGTTGGAGACGATCCCCTTCGGCCGGCGCCGGGCGGCGGCCGGGTTGACCTCGGGCACCACCAGCGGGACCTCGGGGTCCATCCGGAACGCGCCGGAGTTGTCGACCGCGATCGCGCCGCGCGCAACGGCGATCGGCGCCCACTCGGCGGAGATCTCGTCCGGCACGTCGAACATCGCGACGTCGACGCCGTCGAAGCACTCCGGCGAGAGCGCGATGACCTCGACCTCCTGGCCGCGGACCATGAGCCTCTTGCCCGCCGAGCGGGCCGAGGCGATGAGCCGGATCTCCCCCCAGACGTCCTCGCGGGTGGAGAGCAGCTCGAGCATGACCGTGCCGACGGCGCCCGTGGCGCCGACCACCGCGAGGGTGGGCTTCGTGCTCATCGTCCGGTTCCTCCGTAGACCACAGCGCCGCCCTCGGGGTCGTCCAGGTCGAACGCGGTGTGCGCGGCCGTCACTGCAGTGTTCACGTCGTCCTCGCGCACGACCACCGAAATACGAATCTCCGAGGTGGAGATCATCTCGATGTTCACCCCGGCCTCGGCCAGGCAGCCGAACAGCTTGGCCGAGACGCCCGGGTGCGAGCGCATCCCGGCGCCGACCAGGGAGATCTTGCCGACCTGGTCGTCGTAGCGCAGCGATTCGAAGCCGATCTCGCCCTGGATCTTCTCCAGCGCCTGCACGGCCTTGGCGCCGTCGGTGCGGGGGGCGGTGAAGGAGATGTCGGTCCGGCCGGTCGCGGCACCGGAGACGTTCTGGACGATCATGTCGATGTTGATGCCGGAGCCGGCCACCGCGGAGAAGATCGCGGCCGCCTGACCGGGCTTGTCGGGCACGCCGACGACCGTCACCTTGGCCTCGCTGCGGTCGTGCGCGACCCCGGCGATGATCGGTTGCTCCACGGGATTTCCTTCCGGGTCGTTACCGGTGTAGTCGGCGGTCACCCAGGTGCCGGTCCGGTGGCTGAACGAGGACCGCACGTGAATAGGCAGGTTGAACCGCCGGGCGTACTCGACGCAGCGCAGGTGCAGCACCTTCGCGCCACTGGCCGCCATCTCCAGCATCTCCTCGTAGGTGATGACCGGGAGGCGCCGGGCGGCGGGCACGATGCGCGGGTCGGCGGAGAAGACGCCGTCCACGTCGGTGTAGATCTCGCAGACGTCGGCGCCCAGCGCCGCGGCGAGGGCGACCGCGGTGGTGTCCGAACCGCCGCGGCCGAGGGTGGTGATGTCCTTGGTGGACTGCGAGACGCCCTGGAACCCGGCCACGATCGCGATCGCGCCGTCGGCCAGCGCGGAGGAGATCCGGCCGGGGGTGACGTCGATGATCCGCGCCTTGCCGTGCTCGGAGTCGGTGATGACCCCGGCCTGGCTGCCGGTGAAGGAGCGGGCCTCGTGGCCCAGGTTGGCGATCGCCATCGCGAGCACCGCCATCGAGATCCGCTCACCCGCGGTGAGCAGCATGTCCAGTTCGCGGGCGGGCGGGACGGGAGAGACCTGTTTGGCCAGGTCGATGAGGTCGTCGGTGGTGTCGCCCATCGCGGAGACCACCACAACCACGTCGTTGCCGGCCTGCCTGGTCTCGACGATCCGCTTCGCGACCCGCTTGACGGACTCGGCGTCGGCGACGGACGAACCGCCGTACTTCTGCACGACGAGACCCACGCTGACAACCCCCTTGCTGGACGGGCCCGTTCGGGCGGCGTCTGGCCCCGACCATTCTAGGCCGTCCGCACGCTGCGTGATCGCCGGAGTGCGCCCGGCCGGAACCCCTGGACTCAGACCCCAGGCTTTTGCCCCAGCGCCATGCCACAGATCAGTTAAGGCCGCCGCACCGCCCGCCGAAGCTGCCTACCGTGCAGGGCAAGGGGACAGCAACGGGGTTCACGGGACCGGGAGGGTTCTGGGTGGCCGGCGGGCGGCATCGCAAACCGCACCACGGGCGCAATCGCGCCGTGGGCGTCCTCACCATGGCCGTCGCCCTGTTCGCCGCGGCCGGCGCTGTGGAGACCGCGCAGGCGGCGACCGCCCCGGTGAGGCCGTTCGGGGGGTTCGCCGCCGCGGGAGTGGTCCCGCTCACGCACGGTCACTCCCACAACGACTACGAGCGCCGGCTTCCGCTCTCCGACGCGCTCGCGCGCGGCTTCACCTCGGTCGAGGTCGACGTCGTGCTGCTCGGGGGCCAGCTGCGGGTCGGGCACGACTGGGTGCAGGCCCTCGCCGGCGGACACACCCTGCGCTCGCTCTACCTGGACCCGCTCGCCGACTGGGTCGAACGCAACGGCGGCACGGTGTTCGGCCCGGGTGGACCGGCCCTGACGCTGCTCGTCGACGTCAAGTCCGAGGCGCGCAGCAGCTGGCGCGCCCTCGAGGGCGTACTCGCCGGGTACGCGGACATGCTCACCCGGTTCACGCCGGACGGAGTAGAGCCCGGCGCGGTGACGGTGATCGTCTCCGGCAACCGCGCCCCGGACCTTCTCGCCGCAGAATCCGAGCGCCTCACGGCCCTGGACGGACGCATGGTGGACCTGGCCGGCGCCGACCCCGCGCCGGTCGACCTGGTGCCGATGATCAGCGAGCGCTGGGGTGCGCTCTTCCGCTGGAACGGCACGGGTCGGATGCCGCCGGCCGAGCTGGACCGCCTGCGCGCACTGGTCGAGGCCGCGCACGCGCAGGGCCGCTCGATCCGCTTCTACGAGACCCCGGACCGCACCGCGGCCGCAAGGGAGAACGTGTGGCGGGCGGAGCTGGCCGCCGGGGTCGACCTGCTCAACATCGACGATCTGACCGCGGGGCAGGCCTTCCTGCTGGCCGAGCCGGCCGGCTGAGCTGACTTTTGAGCCCTGGCCAGCAGGACCCGTCGGAGGCAGGACATAGGCTCGCCGCAGGAGGCGTCCGCCGGACGCCGTGACCCCGGGGAGCGGCCGTGACCACCGGCGGAATGCCCGACATGGGGGCGCTGCTCGCGCAGGCGATGCAGATGCAGCAGCAGATTGCGGACGTCCAGGCCAAGCTGGCCGCGACCCACGTCACCGGCAGCTCCGGCGGCGGCGTCGTCCGGGCGACCGTGACCGGCGGCGGCGAGCTGGTCGGGCTGGAGATCGAGCCGTCCGTGGCCGACCCCACCGACACCGAGACCCTCGCCGACCTCGTCGTGGCTGCGATCCGGGACGCCAACCGCGCGGCTGCGGACCTGCAGGCACAGGCGATGGGCCCGTTCGCCGCCGCGATGGGCGGCATGGGTGGCATGGTCGAGGGCATGGGACTGGATGCGAGCGCCTTCGGCCGCGGCGCGAGTGGCGGGCTGGGTGGCCTGCCGCCCGGCAGCCGCTAGGGGCGCCGCTTGTACGAGGGGATCGTCCAGGACCTGATCGACGAGCTCGGCCGCCTGCCGGGCGTCGGGCCCAAGAGCGCGCAACGGATCGCCTTCCACCTGCTCTCCGCGGAGCCCGCCGAGGTGCGCAAGCTGGTGCACGCCATCAGCGAGGTCAAGGAGAAGATCCGGTTCTGCGAGGTGTGCGCGAACGTCACCGAGGACGCCTTGTGCCGGATCTGCCGCGACCCGCGCCGCGACCCCTCGGTGATCTGCGTGGTGGAAGAGGCCAAGGACGTGGTGGCCGTCGAGCGCACCCGTGAGTTCCGCGGCCGCTATCACGTGCTCGGCGGGGCGATCAGTCCGATCGAGGGCATCGGCCCGGACGACCTGCGGGTGCGCGAGCTGATGACCCGCCTCTCCGACGGCGCGGTGACCGAGATCATCCTGGCCACCGACCCGAACCTGGAGGGCGAGGCCACTGCGACGTATCTCGCTCGCCTGATCAAGCCCCTGGGCTTGAAAGTAACTCGCCCGGCTAGTGGACTGCCCGTTGGCGGCGACCTGGAGTACGCCGACGAGGTCACCCTCGGGCGCGCGTTCGAAGGGCGGCGATTGCTCGATGTCTGACGCAGATCGGAACTTCTGGAAGGTGTCACGGTGACCGAGGACCCGGCGAACTTCGCCACGCAGATCGCGGATCAGGTCGAGAGCTTCCTGATCGCGCTGCGCGAGTGCGCGCGCGCCGGCAGCCCGGAGGCTGCGGTGCCGATGTTGCACCTGGCCACCGCGCAGCTGCTGCTGGCCGGTGGCCGGCTCGGCACGATGTCCGACATCGAGCTGGAGGATCAGTTCGAGCCGGACGCCGGCGCGGACCCCGACCTGGATGAGCTGCGCACGGCGCTGGCGGACCTGCTCGAACCGATCGACGAGTACGCCGAGGTCTTCGACCCCTACGAGCGTCACCCCGAGCTGATGATCTGCCGGATGTCCGACGAACTGACCGAGGTCGCGGCCTCCCTGCTCCATGGGCTGCAGCACTACAAGGCCGGCCGTGAGTCCGAGGCGTTGTGGTGGTGGCAGTACTCCTACCTGAACTCGTGGGGCCTGTCCGCCTCCACGACCATGCGCGCCCTGCACAGCGTGCTCGCCCATGACCGCCTCGACACCAGCACCGGCGACACCGCCCTGCTGCAGGCCCTCGACCCGGCGGTCACGCGCCTCTAGTCGTGCTCGACCTCGGACAGCACGCTCGCGCCGAACTCCTTCATCACCAGGTCCCGGCCGGACAGGCCGTCGTCCGCGGCCGCGGCGTCGTCGGGGGCGGCCGCGCTGTACTCGTCGTCCGGGTAGTCCGGGCCCGGCGGTGGTGGGGGCGGCTCGGGGCCGGCGGCCTCGGCTGCGGTGCAGCGG
>NZ_JACDFE010000110.1 GCF_013815995.1 Sporichthya sp. | reverse complement strand
GCGCTCGACCCCGGACGAACGAGGCGCGGCTAGGGTCCTGGGCCATGACCGAGCCGATCATCCGAATGCCACTGCGGGTGCGCTACCACGAGTGCGACGGACAAAAGATCGTCTTCAACGCCTGGTACCTGGCCTACGCCGACATCGCGCTGACCGAGGCCGCCCGGGTCCTGTTCGGCAGCTACGACGAGCTGGCCGCGCGCGGCGTGGACGTGGTGGTGGCGGAGGCGAACGTGCGCTACCTCGGCTCAGCCGGGTTCGACGACGAGCTGGTCATCGACGTGTGGACCCAGCACCTCGGGAACACTTCGATGGTGCTGCGCTTCGACGTGAACAAGAACGGCGAGTTGATCACGCAGGTGACGAGCCGCTACGTCTGGGTGGACACCGAGTCGCTCAAGCCGAAGGCCCCGCCGACCGAGGTCCGCGAGGCCTTCGCCCAGCATCTGCTGCCGGTGGAGGTCTCTAGCCGACCGGGTTGATCCCCAGCACGGCGCCGTCGACGTCGGAGATCTCGTTCCACCGCCGGCCGACCTCCTCGATGGAGGGAACCTCGGCGAAGGTGACGCCCTTGGTCTGGAACTGGGCGACGCGGTAGACCCGGCCGCCGCCGACCACGAGGACGCTGCCGGACTCGGTGAGCTCGTCCGAACACAGGTGCCCGACCACCGGCGCGACGTGCTCCGGGCCGAGCGCGGCCAGCACCTCCGGCGGCGCGGCGTCCTGGGTCATCCGGGTGGCGGCCATCGGGGCGACCGCGTTGGCGAACACGTTGGCCTTGCGGCCCTCGATCGCCAGGGTGTTGATCAGGCCGATCATCCCGGACTTGGCGGCGCCGTAGTTGGACTGGCCGAAGTTGCCGAAGATGCCCGAGGTCGAGGTGGCGACCACGATGCGGCCGTGCTGCTGCTCGCGCAGGTGCGGCCACGCGGCGTGGATCGTGTTGAACGCCCCGTAGAGGTGGACCTGCAGCACCGAGTCCCAGTCCTCGAAGGACATCTTGTGGAAGGCCTTGTCGTGCAGGATGCCGGCGTTGGCGATCACGCCGTCGATGCGGCCGAAGGCGTCGAGGGCGGTCTGCACGATCGCCTTCCCACCGTCGGCGGTGGCGACGCTGTCGTAGTTGGCGACCGCGGCACCGCCGGCGGGCGTGATCTCCTGGACCACCGCGTCGGCCGCGGCCGAACCCGCGCCGGTGCCGTCGCGCGATCCGCCGAGGTCGTTGACCACGACCTTCGCGCCGGAGGCGGCCAAGGTGAGCGCGTATTCGCGGCCGAGCCCGTTCCCCGCCCCGGTGATCACGATGACCCGGTCCTGCACTCCAGCCATGACTGCTCCTCTGCCTGTCCAACGTCAGCTCGGACACACTGTACAGACGTGTTGTGTGGGTCTGGGTGTAGGCCAGGGATCAACGTTGAGACTCCTGATACAACGTCCGAGCGTGCGTGGACGCCTCACACGTTTCAACCTTGATCCGTAGCCTTCGGGCTACAGGCCCAGCGGGTGGTAGCGGCCGATGATCAGGTGCTCGAGCAGGCCACGGGCGGGCTCGGACTCGTCTGCTTCTACGTCGACCTCGCAGTGCAGCTGACGGTGCCAGCGGTGCAGCAGGGAGGGGTCGGGGGCGGTGAGGTCGAGCAGCTCGCGGGCGAGGCGGAACTCTCCGTGCGCCAGGCCGTGTGTCCACTCCGGATGCCGGTACCCGATGCCCTGCATCTCCAGGTGAGCCTGAGGACGGAAGCGCAGGCGCAGCTGCTCGCCCTCCTCGGTCATCGCCGTCAGCGTGGCGGCGCGCACCCACCGGGTGCCGGCCTCCAACTCCAGGTCCATCACGCCGGTGCCGTGGACGTGCTTGTCCGGGCCGGAGCCGTGCGGGCACAGCACCAGCGAGCTGTTCCAGGCCCGCCCGTGCTCGTCGGACTTGGTGTGCCAGAACAGCGTCCGCCCGGGCAGGTGCACCGGGGTCCAGAGCCAGAAGAACTGCGGGTCGACCGGCGGCTGTTGCGGCTGCGGGTCCTTCATCCCGACCGGCCGGATGCCCCAAGACCGGTCGCGCAGGCCGTCCGCGGCCTCAAGGCGGTGGGTGACCCCCGCGGCGGAGACGCTGCCGCTGACATCGCAGGCCTGCGAGAGCCGGGTGTAGTCCATGAAGGCCCGGGTGCCGTGCCGGTGGATGAACCGCGGCTCCTCGATCGGGAAGTGACGGCCAGTGAAGGTGAGCTCGCAAGAGATCTCGTCATCGGCAACGACGACGCGGACCTCGTTCAGCGGTTCGAGGACCTCGATGCGGACCGGGCCGATCGACATGCCGGTGCGGACTCCCAGAGTCTGGGAGACGTGCAGGCAGTGCTGCTTGCCCTCGAACACGACCGACAGGTGCGCGTCGGCGACGCCGATGTTCGGATAGATCCCGAACGCCACCGTCGCGAGCAGGCCGTCCGCGGTGAACGCCCCGAGGTAGGCGCGGTCGTAGAAGTTGCGGTCGGTGCCGGCCACCGCGATCGGCTCCGGGGTCTGGTGGACGAACCACTCGTCGGCCCCGGTCAGCATCAGCGCGCCACACTCGTTTTGACTGCGACCGGCAGCTTCTTGATGCCGCGGAAGAAGTTCGAACGCAGCCGCTCCGGCGGACCGGTGACGGCCAGGGTGATGTTCCGCCGGATCACCTCGTCCAGCAGGATCTCGCCCTCCAACTTGGCCAGGTGCGACCCGAGGCAGAAGTGCGGGCCCCAGCCGAAGCCGAGGTGCTTGTTCGGGCTGCGGTCCAGGATCAGCTGGTCCGGAGAATCGAAGACCCGCTCGTCGCGGTTGGCCGAGGTGAACCAGAGGACGACCTTCTGCCCGGCCTGGATCGCCTTGCCGTGCAGTTCGACGTCCCGGGTCGTGGTGCGGCGCATGCAGACGATCGGCGAGATCATCCGCACGAGTTCCTCCACCGCGACCTTCGGCTTGACCTGACTGTCCTTCAGCCGCGCCCACTCGCAGGGGTTGTCGTGCATCAGCAGCACGGTGCCGGTCATCAGGTTGCGGGTGGTCTCGTTGCCGGCCACCAGCATCACCAGGTAGTAGGCGTCGAGCTCCTCCTGGTCCAAGGGGACGCCGTCGAGGTCCGCGGCGGCGAGCAGGCTGATCAGGTCGTCCTTGGGCCGCGCCCGGCGCTCCGCGGTGAGGGCGTGGAAGTAGTCGAAGATCTCGGTCCGGGTCCGCACCATCACCGACGGGTCGGCGACGTAGTCCGGGTCGGTCTGACCCGAGATCACATTCGTCCACGCGATCAGCTGCGAGGTGTCCTCCGGCGCGACCCCGAGCAGCGAGCCGAGCACGAGGATCGGGATCCGCGCGGTCGCGTGCGAGACGAGGTCCACCTCGCCGGCCGCGGCCAGGTCGTCGAGATGGGAGGTGACGAGCTCGCGAATCCGCGGCTCCAGGCGGAGCATCCGCTCGCGGGTGAACTCGGCGACCACGAGCTGGCGCATGTCCCGGTGCCGGGGCGCGTCCATGTTGTGGATGGACGGCTTGCCGTGCCCCTCCGCGCGACGGCTCTGGATCTGCGTGCCCTGCGCGCTGGAGAAGGTCTCCCAGTCCCCGCCCGCCGACTTGATGTCGGCGTAGCGGGTCAGCGACCAGAACCCCTCGCCACCGTCGGGCTCGTCGTTCCAGTGGCAGGGGTCCTCATCGCGCAGCGCGCGGAACAGCGCGCCGTCCTCGGCCCGGACGAACGGGTCGAGGTCCATGAGGTCGATCGCGGCGGGGTCCACGTCGTACTCCTTCTGCGGGGCGTAAGCGGTGGGATGTCAGAGGGTCGTCGAGGCGGCGGCGACCGCGCGCAGCGCAAGCAGGCCACCGTCGGCGACGACGTCGATGCCGTTGACCCACGAGGCAGCCGGGCTCAGTAGGAATGCGGCGATGGCCGCGACCTCGGCGGCGCTGCCGAGCCGGCCGATGGCACCGGCCGCAGCGTCGACACCGGCGCCCATCGAGACCCGGAAGTCATCGATGATCGGGGTCTCGATCGGGCCCGGGCTGAGCGCACAGGCCCGAACGCCACGACTCAGGTGACCGGCCGCGATGGCCACGGTCCAGGCGACGAGCAGCTTCTTGGACAGGTCGTAGGCGTTGCTGCCGTCCAGGCCCTCGGCCTTGGCGAAGCCGAGGATCTCCTCGTCGCCGGCGCTCTGCAGCCGCCAGGCGGTGGCGTCGTCCACGACCGGGCGACGCCCGGCCAGGGAGGCGACGTTGACGACCGCCGACCCGGGCGCGAGCCGGGGCAGCAGGGCCTCGGTGAGGCGGCGGGCGCCGAGGTAGTTCACCCGCAGCACCAGCTCGGGCGGCGCGGTGCCGGGGACGCCGGCCACGTTGGCCACGGCGTCGAGGGCGCCGGCCGCATCGGCGAGGGCGTCGATCTGCGCGGGGTCGGACAGGTCGCAGTGCAGCGCGACACAGCCGGCCGGGACTCCGGCCGTGTCACGGTCCACGCCGACCACGGTGTGACCTGCCGTCAGAAGCTGTTCGACCAGCGACCGGCCGATGCCAGAACCGGCGCCCGTGACGAGAACTCTCATGCCAGGACCGCCTTGACCTCGAGGAACTCGTGCAGGCCCCAGGTGCCGAGCTCGCGGCCGACGCCGGAGGCCCCGAAGCCACCGAACGGCGCGTCCGGACGTTCGCGGGTCCGCACGCCGTTCACCTTGACCTGACCCGACCGCAGGCCGGCCGCGACGGTGGCGACGCGCGCCGGATCGGGCGACCAGAGCTCGGCCGAGAGGCCGTAGCGGGTGTCGTTGGCCAGGCGAATCGCGTCGGCATCGTCGTCGTAGGGGAGTAGTACCAGGACCGGGCCGAAGACCTCTTCGCGCGCGATCTCCGAATCCCGGGCGACGTCGCCGAGCACGACCGGACCGAAGTACGGCGACTGGACGCCCTCGACACCGGCGACCACCCGGGCCCCGGCGGCGAGCGCCCGATCGAGGAACCCCGTCACCCGGGCGTGCTGGGCGTGACTGACCAAAGGACCCAGGTCGGTGTCCGGCCGGTCCGGGGCGCCGACCCGCAGCCGCACCACTGTGCTCGCGGCGAGGACCTCGACCCGGGCCATCGCCGCCCGCGGGACCAGCAGGCGAGTGGGGGCGTTGCAGGCCTGGCCGGAATTCACGAAGGCGGCCCGGACCGCGCGCGGGATCACCTCGTCGAGGTCGGCGTCGTCAAGGACCACCGTGGCCGACTTACCGCCGAGTTCGAGGGCGACCCGGCGCAGTCCGGCGCCGGCGACCGCAGCGACCCGGGAGCCGGCCGCCACCGATCCGGTGAAGGAGACGACGTCGACCCCCTCGGAACCGACCAGGATCTCGCCGGTGGTCGGGCCCCGGCCGTGCACGACGTTGAGAACGCCGGCCGGCAGCCCGGCCTCGTGCGCGAGTTCGACGAAGCGGTGGGCGGCCGTGGGCGCGAGCTCGCTGGGCTTGAGAACGGCGGTGCAGCCGGCGGCCAGGGCGGGCCCGAGCTTGGTGGTGACCTGGTAGGCGGGCATGTTCCACGGCGTGATCGCCGCGACCACTCCCGCGGCCAGGTGGTGCACCTCGAAGCCGTCGTGCTGGGCGACCCACGGGAACTCCCGCGCGGTGGCGGCGGTGCGCCGCAGCACCGAGGCGACCAGCTCCACCTGGGTGGGCCGGGCCAGTCCGAACGGCATCCCCATCTCGGTCGAGACCGCGTCGACGATGGCGTCGCCGTTGCGCTCGATCAGGTGGGCGAGCCGGTCGAGCACCTCGGCCCGTTCGCCGACCGGCCGGGTCGACCAGTCGGCGAACGAGGCACGCGCGGCGGCGACGGCGACGGCCACCTGGACCGGACCTGCCTCCCGGACCTGGGCGACGATCTCGCCGGTCGCGGGCGAGACGACGTCGAGCACTGGCCCGCCGCTGTCGACCTGCTTCCCCTCGATCAGGGCATCGAGCTGGGACACAGCTCTCCTCTCAATTGCGACTAATCAATCACATTCGAGCGTGCCCGACAAGCCCCGATTCAGCGTAGATGAGGGTTGACCAGCTCATCCCAACCGTCCAGAATGCGATTGGTTAGTCACAGTCTGACCGTCGCCCAAGGAGGCCGCGTGGACGCCGAAGCGGTAGCGCTCGTTGCGCCACGCGCGGGCAATGCCCGCGGCCGGCGCACCCGCGCGCAGCTGGTCGAGGCGGCCACCGGGTGCTTCGCCGAGTACGGCTACGAGCGGACCCGCATCGCCGACATCGTCAGCCGGGCCGGGGTCTCGCAGGGCAACTTCTACCGGCACTTCGAGTCGAAGAAGGAGATCTTCCTCGAGGCCTTGCGGCCTGGGCTGGACGCACTGCTCGAGGCCCGCGCGGAGCTCCGCGACCACACTGACGCCGACGCCCTCGCTGCCGACACGGCGATCTACCTGCGGACCTACAGCCGGCACCGGCACATCCTGCGCGTGATGCGCGAGGCGGCCGCGGTCCGCAGTGATGGCTTCGACGAGATGTGGCTGACGCTGCGTCAGGGATTCGTTGACCGCACCCAGGCCTGGCTGGAACGGCTGCACGCCGCCGGCCGCATCGGCGAGGCCGACTTCCCCCAACTCGCGGCCGTGCTCGGCGCCATGATCGAGCAGGTCGCCTATGTGCAGATCGGTCTGCCCGACCGCGCGCCGCGCGATGAGGAGATCCAGCGCATCGCCCGCACCATCGGCGAGGTCTGGCACCGTGCACTCCCCCCAGCAACACCCTCCCCCGCTGACCTTCCGAAGTAGCTTCCCCGTCCCGTCCTGGAGGACCCCGTGCACGCCTGGCCGCTCAACGACACCGCGTCGACCGTCTTCCCGCTGACCTCGCGGGCCAACGTGGGCGAGATCTTCCCCGACCCGATAACGCCGCTGAACGCCTCCACCGGGTTCTTCGCGAACCTGGAGAAGGGCTGGAGCGACGCGTACGTGGCGACCGGCGCGTGGGACCACGACCTCTACGACCAGGCGATCGAGCACAACCCGATCTGCATGTTCGGCAGCTACATCTACATCAACATGTCGCTCATGCGCCTGTTCGGCGTCCGCGTCCCCGGCTTCACCCCCGAGGCCGTCGACCTGCAGTACTTCGGTGACATGCCCGGCATCCCGTCGTACGAGTCCGAGAAGCGCGACTTCGACGAGGACCCGGCCGCCTCGGAGAAGGCCGGCGCCTGGCTGGTCGGCGAGGTCCTGGGCGCCACCGACCTCGCGCCCTTCGACGCCGACCGCGCCCGCATCCTCGACATCCGCCGCAGCCGCCCGGACCTGTCCACACTGAGCGATGCCGAACTCGCTGCGCGCATCACCTCGTTCAACGACGACCAGCGGCACTTCTTCTGCAACCACATCGTGGCCAGCCTCGCGGCCGGGGTGGGCCTGGGCGCCGTCGCGCAGGTGTGCGCGGCGATCGGCACGCCAGAGCTCTCGCTCACCCTGGTCGCCGGCATCGGCGACGTCGACTCGGCGGGTGCGTCGAAGGGCATCTGGTCGTTGTCCCGCAAGGTCCGCGTCAGCGCCGAGCTGACCGCCGCCTTCGACGCCGGGACCGACGGGCTGATGGGCCGGCTGCAGTCGATCGACTCTGCGGACGGGAAGGCCTTCCGGGTCGAGCTGGACGCGTTCCTCGACGAGTGGGACTTCCGCGGCCAGAGCGAGTGGGAGCTCCGCGCCGCGACCTGGGGCAGCGACCCCGAGCTCGCGCTGTCCATGGTCGAGCGCCTGCGCCTGGTCGGGGACTCCGAAGCTCCCGAGGCGAAGGGCGCCTTGCGCGCAGCCGAGCGGGAGGCCGCGACGGTCGGGATCCGCGAGGCGCTGGCCGGCAGTCCTGAAGGCAGAGAGGCATTGCCGCAATTCGAGGCCGCGCTGCACGCGGGCGCGCACTGGGTGCGGGCCCGCGAGCGCCAGCGCACCTCGGCCGCGATGCTGATCCACGAGCTGCGCCTGGCCGCGATCGAGCTCGGCCGCCGGGGGGTCGCGGCCGGCGCGCTGCCGGACGCGAAGCGGATCTTCATGCTCTTCGCCGACGAACTGCCGGCCTACGTGGCGAACCCGGCCCCGTTCGGTGACACCCTGGCGGAGCGGGAGCGGGTCTATCTGGACCTGTTCGACTACATCCCGCCGTTCGTCGTCGCCGGCCAGGCCGCCGAGTACACCGAGTGGGAGCGCCGCGACGCCCACACCGCGCCGCTGCTGTCGGCCGGGGAGGTCCTCACCGGCGTCTCCGGCTGTCCCGGCGTCGCCCGCGGCCGGGCCCGAGTGGTGCTCCACCCGGACGCCGCCGACGAGTTCGAGCCCGGCGACGTCCTCGTCGCGCCGATCACCGACCCGTCCTGGACCCCCCTGTTCGTCGGTGCCTCGGCCGTCGTGGTGAACGTCGGCGCCCCGTTCTCGCACGCGGCGATCGTCAGCCGCGAGCTGGGCATCCCGTGCGTGGTCTCGGCGATCGATGCCACCGTGCGGATCCCGGACGGGGCCCTGCTCGAGGTCGACGGCACCACCGGAGCGGTTACTGTCCTGGAGATCTGACGCTCCGTCAGACCAGAGGTCAGAGGATCATGAAGCCGCCGTCGACGGGCACCGTGACGCCGGTGACGTAACGGGCCTCGTCGGAGCAGAGCCACAGGATGGCGTTGCTGATGTCGACCGCCTCGAGCATCTCGACCGGCATCGCGTGTACCAGCCTGGACAGCTCCACGGGATGCTCCGCGGCCAGCGCACCGAATCCCTCATTGACGATCATCGGGGTGTTCACCGCGCCCGGGTGCACGCTGTTCACCCGGATGCTCTGGGGCGCCAGCATGTTGGCGTAGGCGCGCATCAGGCCGACCACGCCGTGCTTGGCCGCGATGTAGCCCATCATCCCGGCGTTGCCGGCCAGGTTCAGGCGCCCGGACAGGCCCGCCACCGAACTGGTCAGCACGATGCTGCCGCCCTCACCCTGCGCGAGCAGCTGCGGCAGCGCCGCCTCGATGGTGTTGTAGACCCCGGTCATGTTCACGTCGACCACGTCGTCGAAGGCCGCCCCGGTACTGGCCACCTCGCCGATGCCGGGGAAGATGCCGGCGTTGGCCAGGACGATGTCGAGGCGGCCGAGCTCGGCCACGCCGGCCTCGACGGCGGTGCGCAGGGCGCCCAGGTCACGCACGTCGGCCTGGGTCGCCACGATGCGGGCGTCACGTTCCTCGACCAGCTTCACCGTCTCGGCCAGGTCGTCCGGCGTCGCCATCGGATAGCCGACCGAATCCATCTGGCTGCACAGGTCGACGCCGACGATCGCCGCCCCCTCCTCGGCCAGCCGGAGCGCGTGCGAACGGCCCTGTCCGCGAGCGACGCCGGTGATGAACGCGACCTTGCCGGTGAGACGGCCCATCAGATTCCTCCGTGTGGTCTGAGTGCTCAGCCGACGCAGAACTCGTTGTCCCCGGGGTCCTGCGTCACGACGTAGTAGGAGGGGTCGTCCGGGTCGTCGTCCCGGTCGCGGCGCACCACCGTGGCGCGGAGCGCCACGAGGTCGTCGACCCGCGCGTCCACGATGGCGACCCGCTGCGCCTGCGTCAACGAGTTGTCGCGGCCAGTCGGGTAGACGTCGAGGTGGACGCGGTTCTTGCCGGCCTTGGCCTCGGGCACCTGCTGGAACCAGATCGGCGGGACGCAGACCAAGAAGACCATGCCCTGACGCTAAGCCCGATCAGGCGTTGCGCAGCGGAGCGTCGCCCCCGGTGTCGTACTCCTGGTAGCAGTACGTCGTCGCGGGGTCGGGGATCAGCGCGGAGAGCACGCCGGGCTCGTCGATGTCCTTGCAGCGCGCTTCGTCGGTGACGCCCTCGAGCACGCGGAGGATCTTGAGCGCGCCACGGCGCGGGCCGAGCGCGCAGACGTAGGCCCCGATCTCGGCTGGCGACTGGACGAAGCACTCGCCTTCTTCGACGTTGAAGGTCATGCAGTAGGTGACCGGCCCATCCGGCGCGGTGTCGCGGCGCACGATGTAGATCGGGGACGGGCACGTGGCCGCGGCCCCGGGCAGGCGCAGCGCCACCCGGTAGGCGGCCTTGGCGTTGCCGCACCCCACCTTGGACGCGGGCAGTTCACCGGAGGTGTCCGCCGGGGCCAGCCCTTCCAGCACGTCGAGGCAGTCCCCGACCGCGACCCGGTCGTCGGAGTCGGAGCCCGAACCACCGACCACCACCAGCGCCCCGGTCGCGACCACCACGAGCGCCACACCGATCCAGAGCAGTCGCATGGGCCCTATTCGACACCCTCGCACTCCTGGTCTGGTCGCCCACCCGGTCAGACCCTGCGGCACGGCCGATCACTCAGCTCAGCACGAAGCCCTGGTAGTCGTTCTCCTTGACCTCGGCGATCCGGCGGCGGTACTCGACCAGGCCACCGATGTAGAGCAAGAACTTCTTGGCCTTGCCCGGGATGTTGGATCCGATGTACCAGGCGGTCTCGGCGGTGAGCACCGGAGCGGCGCCCTCGTACACCGCGTCGGTCCAGGCCTTGACCGCGTCGTCGTCCGGGTCGATCCGCTTCGCCCCGCGCTCGCGCATGTGCGCGATCAGGTCGGTGATGAACTCGACCTGGTCCCCGGTCGAGCGCGGCACGTTGCCGTAGGTCGAGTGTGGGCCGCCGGCGATGATCAGGTTCGGGAAGCCGGGTGCCTGCAGCCCGAGATAGGTGAGCGGACCGTCGTCCCACAGCCTGGCCAATGACTGCCCGCCCAGGCCGCGGATGTCCATCCGGGTCAGCGAACCGGTGACCGCGTCGAAACCGGTGGCCAGCACGATCACGTCGAACTCGCGCTCGCCCTCCGCGGTGAGAAGGCCGCGTTCGGTGAACTCGATGATCGGGGTGGCGCGCAGGTCGATCAGGTCGACCGTAGGAAGGTTGAAGGTCTCGTAGTAGCCGCTGCCCATCGGAGGGCGCTTCTCGCCGTACCCGTGGTCGCGCGGGATAAGCATCTCCGCCGTCGCGGGGTCGGTGACAATCGCCCGGATCCGGCCCGCGATGTAGGTGCAGAACTCGGTGTTCGCGGCCTTGTCGAAGACCAGGTCGGTGTAGTTGCTGAACAGCTTGGTCAGGCCGCGGGTGTCCCACACCGCGTCGTAGTGTGCGCGCCGCTCGTCGTCGGAGTCGTCGAAGGTGGCCTTCGTCGGGTCGGGGTGCATGAAGCCACCGAAGGTGCGGTCACACATCGCCTGCAGCCCGGTGCGCCCGCTGCGGATCCAGGTCTGTTCGTCCTCGGTGATCGGACCGTTGTTCAGCGGGGCAACCCAGTTCGCGGTCCGCTGATACACCGTCAGGGACGCCGCCTCCCGCGCGATCGGCGGAATGATCTGCACGCCGCTGGCGCCGGTCCCGATCACCGCGACCCGCTTGCCGGCGAGCGGGACTCCGTCGGTCGGCCACTGCCCGGTGTGGTGGATCTCGCCGCGGAAGGATTCCCGGCCGGGGATCGGCGGGTCGTAGGGCGCGGACAGGATGCCGACGGCGGTGACCACCAGCCAGGCCGAGTACTCCCGGCCGTCGGTGGTGGTGACCTGCCAGCGGTTGGCCGCCTCGTCGAAGGTGGCGTTCGCGACCCGGGCATTGACGTCGATGTGGTCGGCGAGGGAGTAGCGCTCCACGACGTGGTTGAAGTAGGCCTCGATCTCGGGCTGGCCGCCGAAGTGCTCGCTCCACTGCCAGGAGTCCCACAGCTCAGGGTCGAACAGGTAGCCGTAGGTGTAGATCTCCGAGTCCGACCGGGCCTCGGGATAGCGGTTCCAGTACCAGGTACCGCCCACCCCGCCACCGGCCTCGAGCAGACGGACGGAGAACCCGGCCTGCCGCAGCCGCAGCAACTGATGGATACCGGTGAACCCGCCGCCGATCACCAGAACGTCGTAGCTGTCCACGGCCGTGCCTCCTCGCGCGGTGTCCCTGCCGGGACCTTCGTGCCCCGACGGGAGGTAGCGCAAGGGCAGACCGACGGTGTCGGGGTTTCTACGTCTGGTCCGTTCCCCGCTGACGGGCTTAGGTTCGATCGCATGACTGACACCGCACCCGGGCGCCTCGGCGACCCCGCCAGCAACCTCGGCTCCGACCCCCGCACCGACCCCCGGCTCCGCGTCGCGCTGACCGCCTTCGGGCTCGACCAGAACTCGCAGCCGGCGCCGCTGAGCACCACCTCGCCGCGCGAGGAGCTGCTCGGCTTCATCACCGCCGCGGAGGAGGGCTTCGAGGGCCTGTTCGCCGCCGCCGGAGCCGGCGTCGAACCGATCACCGGCGTGGACCGCGAGACCATCACGATCCCCGGCACCGACGGGCACGAGATCACGCTCTACGTGCACAAGCCGGTCGGCGCGTCCGGTCCGCTGCCCGTCATCCTGCACACGCACGGCGGCGGCATGGTGCTGCTCGGCGCGACTGGCGCCGCGTACGTGCGCTGGCGTGACGAGCTCGCCGCAGCCGGCCTGATCGCCGTCGGCGTCGAGTTCCGCAACGGCGGCGGCGTCCTGGGCCCGCACCCGTTCCCGGCCGCGCCGGACGACTGCGTCGACGCCACCCGTTGGGTGGCCGCCAACCTCGGCCGCCTCGGCGGTTCGCACATCGTCATCTCCGGGGAGTCCGGCGGCGGCAACCTGGCGCTGGCCACCACGATCCGCGCCATTCGCGAGGGCTGGGCCAACGAGATCGCCGGCGTCTACGCGCAGTGCCCCTACGCGCAGGACCCGCGCGACCTCGAGAACCTGCCCACCTCGGCGCGGGAGAACGACGGCTACTTCATCCTCGGCCAGATGCTCACGCTGCTCGCCGAGGTCTACGACCCCGAGGGCAAGAACGCGCTCGAAGCGACCTGCTGGCCGCACAACGCCTCGGACGCCGAGCTCGGCGCCTTCCCGCCCACCGTCATCTCGGTGAACGAGCTCGACCCGCTGCGCGACCAGGGCCTCGCGCTCTATCGCCGGCTGGCCGCGCTCGGTGTGCCCAGCTCGGGCCGGATCGTGCCCGGCACCTGCCACGCGGCCGACGTCGCGTTCCGGGCGTCGATCCCGGACGTGTACGCCGCCACCATCCGCGACATCGCCGGGTTCGCGCGCTCGCTCGGCTGAGGCCTCACCCGGGTTAGGGTCGCGCGATGTACCTGACCCAGCCCGTGCACCGGTCGCTGCAGACCAAACCGGACGAGATCGCGACGATCTGCGGTGACTGTCAGTTCACCTTTGCTGCGCAGGCCGATCGGGTCGCCCGCCTCGCTGGCGGCCTGGTCGGTCTCGGAGTTGCTCCCGGCGACCGGGTCGCCTATCTCGGCCTGAACTCCGACCGCTACCTGCAGTACTACCTCGCGGTGCCGTGGGCGGATGCCGTGGTGGTCCCGCGGCCTGATGGCGGGGTACAAGGTGCCGCGCACCGTCGAATTCGTCGACACCCTGCCCGTGAGCCCGGCCGGAAAGGTGTTGAAGCGTGAGCTGCGTGCAGCGCGATCTTCGTAAAGCGGGCCGCGGTTTCGGCGCTGTGCTCCTGGCCGCCGCGGTGCTGGCGGGGTGCGGCGATTCCGGATCCGACGCTACCGCCGGCGGGGCCATCACCCCGTCGCCGACGGTCCCTGTGGCGGTCGCGACTCCGAGCCCCGTCCCCGAGGCCACGAGTAGCGCGGCGTCGCGCCCGACGCCGGCCCGCACGTCCCGCTCGACACCGGCAGCCCCGAGCGATGCGACCCGGGTGCCGCTGGGAAAGGACTTCCGGCTCCAGGAGGGCGGGTCCGTCGCCGTCGCGGGCACCGACCTCGTCGTGACCTTCACGCGCCTCATCACCGACTCCCGGTGCCCGACCAACGTGACCTGCATCCGGCAGGGCGAAGCCACCATCGCTCTCAAGATCACCGGCCTCGACGACCCGCAGACGATCCAGCTCAGCGTCCCGGCCGACGGGGGTACCAACGAGAAGCGTGTCGGCGGATTCCTGATCCACCTGGAAACCGTGGAGCCGTGGCCCACCGACCCGGCCGGTTCCGCGGGCCAGTCGGACGTTCCGGTGGTCGCGGTGTTGCGGATCGACAAGAACTGACGGTCAATCACGGCGTTGATCTTGTCGGACCCCTGAGCTATACTCGAACATATGTTCTGCATATCTGCTTGAGTGCAGTACGATTTCGGGTGTGAGCAAGGAACGGCCGCTAGGCGGAGTCGACTACCCGCGCACGTTGCAGGAGTTCCGGGACTGGTTCCCGAACGATGACGCCTGCGT
>NZ_JACDFE010000109.1 GCF_013815995.1 Sporichthya sp. | reverse complement strand
GGCAGCGTCGAGGACCGCGCCATCCGGGCCAACTCCGCGCGCTGCTCACTACTGACCGGCAACGCCGGTGCTGTCTTGATCGGCATGATCAATCATACCGCGCTAATTCACAGACAGACCACTAGCGTCCCCCTGCATCGCGGCTGAGGCGAGACGCAACTACGCGACAGGGTTGAAACACCGGTGACAGGGCCCGAGCGTTAGGCGAGTCCCAGCTGTTTCAAACCTGTCGCTCAGCTGCGCCCTGCGGGCCGGCGCTGTTGCCCCAGCACGCTGAGCGCCAGGGCGACCGCCCAGGCGTCGTACATCGTCAGCCCGGTCCGCTGGAGCAGGCCGGTCTGATCGTCGACCACGAGGCTGCCGACGAGGGCAGCCGCCATCGCCACCGAGAGCGCATAGGACCCGAGGCGAGCGGTCCGGGCGCGCAGGTGCGGCGCCGCCGCAATCGGTCCCAGGACGTTGGCGGCGTACGACGCGCCGGCGGCAACGAGGTGCAGCGTGTCGACCGTCGTCCCGCCCTCGGGGCTGAGCGGGAACGCCGCGACGGCCAGGGTTCCGACGGCGGACGCGGTGACCGCGACCTGCACGCTGCGTGAGCCCAGCGCCCGGCCGAGGCCGCGGGCGAAGACCGGCATCAGCAGGCCGAAGCCGAGAAAGCCTGCCGTCATCAGCGGCTGCGTCGAGGCCCCCTGTTCGGCGAGGCGGCTGATGGTGTCCGACACCGGTGAGTACCCGTCCTTCACCGCGCCGCCGACTACCCAGGCCCCGACGAAAGCCGCCGGACCGGCGATGCCGGCGAACCTCGCAGCGCGGTTCACGCGGACGCGCTCAGGTCTCCCGGGACCGGGCACCGCACCTCCTTAGCGTCCGGCTGAGCGGTCCTCCAGGACGACCGCTGGGTCGGACGTTGGGTGGCTCAGGTGTTGAAGTATTTGGCTTCGGGGTGGTGGACCACCAGAGCGTCGGTGGACTGCTCCGGGTGCAGCTGCAGCTCCTCGGAGAGCACGACGCCGATCCGCTCCGGGTTGAGCAACTCGACCATCTTCACCCGGTCCTCCAGATCCGGGCAGGCCGGATAGCCGAAGGAGTAGCGAGAACCGCGGTAGCCCTGGCGCAACATCGCGTCCAGATCGCCGTCCTCGTCACCGAAGTGCAGCTCCTCGCGGATACGGCCGTGCCACATCTCGGCGAGGGCTTCGGTCAACTGCACGGACAGGCCGTGCAGCTCGACGTAGTCGCGGTAGGAGTTCGCGGCGAACAGCTCGTTCGCGGCCTCGGAGATCCGGTTGCCCATCGTGACCAGATGGAAGGGCAGCACATCGATCTCGCCGGAGTCCTTCGGGCGGAAGAAGTCCGACAGGCACAGGTGCCGGTCGCGGCGCTGGCGCGGGAAGGTGAAGCGCAGCCGCTCCTGGCCCTCGAGCGGTCCCTCGTGGTGCAGCACGACGAGGTCGTCGCCCTCCGAGTAGCAGGGGAAGTAGCCGTAGACGACAGCCGCCTCGAGCATCTGCTCGGCGAGGATCCGGTCCAGCCACATCCGCAGCCGCGGGCGGCCCTCGGTCTCGATGAGCTCGGCGTAGTCGGGGCCTTCGGCGCCGCGGGTGGACTTGAGCCCCCACTGGCCGAGGAAGAGGGCCCGCTCGTCGACATAGGACGAGTAGTCCGCCAACGAGATGCCCTTGACGATGCGGGTGCCCCAGAACGGCGGCACCGGGACCTTGTTGTCCACGCTGACATCCGAGCGCGCCGGCATCTGGTCCAGCGGGGTCAGTTCGAGCTTGGCACCGCCGGTGGCGACGCGGCGCTTCTTCAGTGGCGGCAGCTCAGCGCCGGGGACGCCGCGCTTGACCGCCATGAAGGCGTCCATCAGACGCAAACCCTCGAAAGCGTCGCGGGCGTAGCGGACCTGGCCGTTGAACTTCTCGGCGAGGTCCTCCTCGACGAACGCCCGGGTCAGCGCCGCCCCACCGAGCAGGATCGGCCACTTCTCGGCCAGCTTGCGCAGGCCGAGCTCCTCGAGGTTCTCCTTCATGATGACCGTCGACTTGACCAGCAGGCCGGACATGCCGACCACGTCGACGTTGTTCTCCTGGGCGGCCTCCACGATCGCTGCGATCGGCTGCTTGATGCCGATGTTCACGACCGTGTAGCCGTTATTGCTCAGGATGATGTCGACGAGGTTCTTGCCGATGTCGTGGACGTCGCCCTTGACGGTCGCCAGCACGATCGAGCCCTTGCCGGACTCCTCGCCCTCGACCTTCTCCATGTGCGGTTCGAGGTAGGCCACCGCGGTCTTCATGACCTCGGCGGACTGCAGCACGAAGGGCAGCTGCATCTGGCCGGAGCCGAAGAGTTCACCGACGGTCTTCATGCCGGAGAGCAGCGTCTCGTTGATGATCTCCAGCGCCGGGCGCTCGGCCAGCGCGAGGTCGAGGTCAGGCTCGAGGCCCTTGCGGGCGCCGTCGACCACCCGGCGCTCGAGTCGCTCGAACAGCGGCAGCGAGAGCAGTTCCTCGGCCTTGGCCGACGCCATGCTGGCCGCGTCCACGCCCTCGAAGAGCTCGAGGAACTTCTGCAGCGGGTCATAGGCCGGGGTGTCGTCGGTGGCCGGACGACGACGGTCGTAGATGAGGTCCAGGGCGACGTTGCGCCGCTCCTCCGGGATGCGCGCCATCGGCAGGATCTTCGAGGCGTGCACGATCGCGGAGTCCAGGCCGGCCTTCTGCGCCTCGTGCAGGTACACCGAGTTCAGCACGATGCGCGCGGCCGGGTTGAGACCGAAGGAGATGTTGGACAGCCCCAGCGTGGTCTGCACCGCCGGGTAGCGCTGCTTGAGCAGCTTGATGCCTTCGAGGGTCTCCAGGCCGTCCTTGCGCGACTCCTCGAGCCCGGCCCCGATAGTGAAGGCGAGGCAGTCGACGAAGATGTCGTCGACGCGCATGCCCCACTTGGCGACCAGATCATCGATGGTGCGCCCGGCGATCTCGACCTTGCGCTCGGCGGTGCGGGCCTGGCCCAGCTCATCGATGCACATCACGACGACGCCGGCGCCGTGCTCCTGCACCAGCGGCATGATCTTGGCGAAGCGCGACTCCGGTCCGTCGCCGTCCTCGAAGTTGACCGAGTTGATGATGACCCGGCCGCCGAGCATCTCCAGGCCGGCCTGCAGGACGGCGGGCTCGGTGGAGTCCAGCACGAGCGGCAGGGTCGAGGCGGTGGCGAAGCGGCCCGCGAGCTCCTTCATGTCCGCGACACCGTCGCGGCCGACGTAGTCCACGCACAGGTCGAGCAGGTGGGCGCCGTCGCGGATCTGGGCCCGGGCGATGTCGACGCAGTCGTCCCAGCGCGCCTCGAGCATGGCCTCGCGGAACGCCTTGGAGCCGTTGGCGTTGGTGCGCTCTCCGACCGCCAGGTAGGCCGCGTCCTGCTTGAACGGCACGTGCGCGTAGAGCGAGGCGACGCCGGCCTCGTGGCGGACCTTGCGCGTGCCCTTCTCGGTCTCGCGCACCTTCTCCACCAGCGCGCGCAGGTGCTCCGGCGTCGTGCCGCAACAACCGCCGACGAGGGAGAGGCCGTAGTCGCGGATGAAGGTGGCCTGCGCGTCGGCCAGCTCGGCCGGGCCGAGCGGGTAGTGCGCGCCGTTCGGGCCGAGGACCGGCAGGCCGGCGTTCGGCATGCAGCTGACGCCGATCGAGGCGTGCTTGGCCAGGTAGCGCAGGTGCTCGCTCATCTCGGCCGGGCCGGTCGCGCAGTTCAGCCCGATCAGCTCGATGCCGAGCGGCTCCAGCGCGGTCAGCGCAGCACCGATCTCCGAGCCGAGCAGCATCGTGCCGGTGGTCTCCACCGTGACCTGGGCGATGATCGGCAGGTCGACACCCATCGAGGTCAGCGCCCGCTTGGCGCCGAGGATCGAGGCCTTGGTCTGCAGCAGGTCCTGGCTGGTCTCGACCAGGACCGCGTCGATCCCGCCGGCGATCATGCCCTCGGTCTGCTGCTGGTAGGCGTCGCGCAGCTGCGCGTAGGGCGCGTGGCCAAGCGTCGGCAGCTTGGTCCCCGGGCCCATCGAGCCGAGCACCCAGCGCTGCTGCCCGGTCTCCGCGGTCCAGTGGTCGGCGGATTCCCGCGCGATCCGGGCGCCGGCCTCGGAGAGCTCGTGGATGCGCTCCGGGATGTCGTACTCGGCGAGGTTGGCGAAGTTGGCACCGAAGGTGTTCGTCTCGACGGCGTCGCAGCCGACCTCGAAGTACTCGTCGTGGACCGCGCGGACGACCTCGGGACGGGTGACGTTGAGGATCTCGTTGCAGCCCTCGTAACCCTCGAAGTCCTCCAGGGACAGGTCGTGGGCCTGCAGCATCGTCCCCATCGCGCCGTCGGCGACGACGACTCGTTCGGCCAGGGCGGCGCGCAGTTCCTGCGGGGACGGGCTCATAGGTCCCACATCTTAATCGGCGCGGCGCGATAGGTTCGCCGCAATAACCGCCGAACGCGTCAGGGGAGGACCATCCGTGATCGAGTTCGACGGCGCCGACGCGCTGGTGGACCCGGTCCTGCTGGCCTCTTTCGAGGGCTGGAACGACGCCGCGGAGTCCGCGTCCGGCGCGCTGGCCCACCTGGCCACGGCCTGGGACGCCCGCCTGATCGGCGAATTGGACCCGGACGAGTACTACGACTTCCAGGTGAACCGGCCGACGATCTCGGTCGACGTCTCCCCCGGTGTGTCCAGGGTCACCTGGCCGACCACGCGGTTCTACGCCGCCCGCCTCGAGAACGGCCGCGACGTCGTGCTGATGCGCGGGGTCGAGCCCAACATGCGCTGGCGCGGGTTCTGCGAGGAGATCCTGGCCGGCTGCAAGACGCTCGGCATCGACATGGTGATCACCCTGGCCGCCCTCCTCGGCGACGCTCCGCACACCCGGCCGGTGCCGGTGCGGGGCACCTCGATCGACGACCGGCTGCGCTCAAAGCTCAACCTCGAGCCGTCCAGCTACTCCGGCCCGACCGGGATCGTCGGGGTCTTCCAGGACGCCTGCGCCCAGGTCGGGCTCCCGGCTGCCTCGTTCTGGGCCGCGGTCCCGTACTACGTCGCCCAGCCCCCGTGCCCGAAGGCGACGTTGGCGCTGCTGAGCAAGATCGAGGACGTCCTCGACGTTGCGATCCCGCTCGGCGACCTGCCGGAGGAGGCGCGGGCCTGGCAGGACGGCGTGGATGAACTCGCCGCCGAGGACCAAGAGGTCGCCGACTACGTGCGGTCCCTGGAAGAGGCCAAGGACACCACCGAGCTGCCCGAGGCCTCCGGCGAGGCGATCGCCAAGGAGTTCGAGCGTTACCTACGCCGCCGGGACGGCGACGAGGGGCCGCTCGGTCCGGGCTGACGCCCCGTCAGCTGTGGATAACGAACCGTTAGGCGTGACACGCCTAACGGTTCGCTACTTGGCGAGGTCGGCGAAGACCACGACGTTGCGCGGGAAGCCGCCCTTGGCCTGGTTGTAGGTTCCGGTCGAGGTGATCAGGCGGAGCTGCGCCTGCTGCTTGCCGCCGCCGTAGACGCGGGTCTCCGGCACCTCACCGGCCTGGAACTGCTCGACGGACTGGACGACGAAGTTCAGCGTCTTGCCTTCGAGCGTGGTGACCACGATCTTGTCGCCGGCCCGGGCCTTGACCAGCTTGGCGAAGACGTCCTCGCCGCTCTGGCTGCGCCGGCCGAGGATGACCGCGCGGCCCAGCACGCCGGGTTCCGCGCCGCTCTCGATCCAACCGGCGCGGCCGAGGGCCGGTACCTCAAGGATGTTGGTGGCCGGGTTCAGATTCAGCGCGTCGAGCTCGGTGCTGATGCCGAGGCGGGCGAGCTGCACGGACGCCGGGTAGTGCTCGTGGCCGGCCACGACGGTGTTGTTCGCGGCCGCGGGCTCGTTGTCCCACGGCCAGCCACCGAGGCCACCGATGAACAGCACCGGGGTCGCCGAGAGCGCGGCCAGCGCGAACTGCAGCTTGGTGAAGGAACGGCTGCGGGGCGCGTCCTCGAGCTCGTCGGCATTGCCCGTGGAGGAGTCGGTGGTGGAGTCGGCAATCGGGGCCATCTCGTCGCTGACCTCGTCGTGATCGGCGAACAGGTCGTAGTCGTCGCTCTGGTCGGACGTGGACCGCTTGGCCAACAGGCCGCCGTTCTGGTTACGCCGAATCACAGTGATCCCCCCACAGACCCGTTGATCAGCCCACGACGTCCGGCCGCGCTGGCCGCACCGGCCGCACCGGTGATCGCGATGCCACCCAGCACGATCAGGGCGACGGTCGCCGCGCCCGCGCCGACGGCGGCAGCCTCGGCAGCGTTGGACGGGAAGATCGACTTGACGTCGCTGATCAGACCGCCGAGGCCACCCGGCGACGGCTTCTCGGTGCTCTCCACGACGGGCTGGGCGGCCGGCGCCTGCTCCATCGGCATGGTCCAGGTCGAACCCACCGGCGCGATCGAGTCGACGCGGTCGACCTTGCCGCCGCCCTTGGCGGGCTGGGCCGGGGCCGGCACGGTCGGGGCCTCGGACACGTGGGTCGGCTCGGACAGGCCCAGGGTGTCGGTCAAGCCACCGACGACGCCGCCGAGCAGCGGCAGTTCCTTGGTGGTCTTGGTCAGGTTGTCGACGGTCTTACCCAGGACCGGCTTGTCGGCATCGGCCGCGATCTCCTGCTCGGTCCGGACGCCGAGGGAGTCGCCCAACAGGCCGTCCACGGTGCCGAGAAGGTTGTGGAGCAGGCTGTTGATCTGCGCCAACGAGACCTGCGGGGCGCTCACCTGCGGGGCGCTCACCTGCGGGGCGGACGGCGCCCGGTTGGTCGCGGCGGAAGCGGCGCCGGAGCCCAGTGCCGAGACGGCCGCCGTCGCCACGATCACGGTCGCCAGTCGGCGAGCGGTGGTGGAACGGACTGCCATGGCGGGGCCTCCAGTACGAGAACGCAATTCGCGTGTCCTCAGTTGACGTCGGCGCCGCCCCCGCGGACCCAGGTCCCGAGCTAAATGGCCCTTAAGGATGAGAGGCGAATCGGACAAACCTCGTATCCGCCCCGGCCAGGGCCATCAGACCCGCCTCACCGAAGGGCTAGAGCGCGACACCCAGGAGGGCGTCGGACAGCCGGGAAATGATTCCGGGAGCGCCCAGATCGGTCCCCCCGGTGGCATTTTGCGCCGCCGCCCAGGCATCGATCGCGGCCAGCGCGGCCGGGGCGTTCAGGTCCCCGGCCAGAGCCGCGCGAACCTCGGCGAGCGTGGATGTGGCGTCCAGTCCGTCCGGCCGGGAGACCGCCGCCCGCCAGGTCGACAGCCGCTCCTGAGCCTGCGTCAGGACCGCATCGGTCCACTCCCAGTCGGTGCCGTAGTGCCGGCTCAGCAGGGCCAGCCGGATCGCCGCGGGCTCCACACCTGCGGCCCGCAGCTTGGAGACGAAGACCAGGTTCCCGCGCGACTTGGACATCTTCTCGCCCTGGTAGCCCACCAGGCCGGCGTGGACGTGGACCCGGACGAAGCCGGGGTGCCCGGTGAGCACGTGGGCGTGCGAGGAGCCCATCTCGTGGTGCGGGAACGCCAGGTCACGCCCGCCGCCCATCACGTCGACGGTCTCGCCGAGGCGGTCCATCGCGATCGCGGTGCACTCGATGTGCCAGCCCGGCCGGCCCGGACCGGCCGGGGAGACCCAGGCCGGCTCCCCCGGGCGCTCGCCGCGCCAGACGAGGGCGTCGAGCGGGTCCTTCTTACCGGCCCGGGCGGGGTCGCCGCCGCGCTCCGCAAACAGCTCCAGCATCTGACTCTGGGACAGGCGTGCGACTCCGCCGAAGGCCGGGTCGGCGTGCACCGCCAGATAGGTGTCGGTCTCGACCTCGTAGGTGGCCCCGCGACCGCGCAACCCGAGGAGGAACTCGTTGATCAGCGGGATGGCCTCGACCGCACCGACGTAGTGCTCAGGAGCGAGCACCTGCAGCGCGGTCATGTCTTCCCGGAACAGCTCGGTTTCGCGCTCGGCGAGGACCCGCCAGTCCATGCCGGTGGCGGTGGCCCGCTCCAGCAGCGGGTCGTCGACGTCGGTAACGTTCTGCACGTAGTGCACCGCCACGCCGGAGTCGCGAACGGCCCGATTGAGCAGGTCGAAGGTGACGTAGGTGTTGGCGTGACCCAGGTGGGTCGCGTCGTACGGCGTGATCCCGCAGACGTACATCCGGAACTCGGGGCCGGGCGCGGCCGGCACGAGCTCACCGGAGGACGCGTCCCGCACCTGCACCGGCAGACTCTCGCCGGGCAGGCGAGGAATCTCGGCGGACGGCCAGGCATGCATGGGGGTCACCCTAGATTTCGACAGAGCCGCTTGAGTTTGGCGGGGCGGACAGGGTCAGAACGGCGGCCACGGAACCGCGGGCCAGCCGTCCTGCCGCGGCTCGGGGTGGATCCCGGTACGCAGCAGCCGGGTCAACCGCCGCCGGGTGGCCGTCGATTCCCGGGGCGTCAGCAATTCGGTCAGCGCGGGCCCGAGCCCGCTCTCCCACTCCGCCGCGACCTCCTCCAGGACCTCGACCGTCTCTTCCGGCAGCGGCTGGCCGGCCCAGCCCCACAGCAGGGTGCGCAGCTTGTTCTCCACCGCGAAGCAGACCCCGTGGTCGATGCCGTAGAGGTCGCCCCCAGCGGTGGGCAGCAGGTGCCCGCCCTTGCGGTCGGCGTTGTTGATCACCGCGTCCAGGACGGCGATCCGGCGCAGGCGGTCGTCGTCGGCGCGGACCAGCCAACCGAGGTCGACGGAGTCGTCGACGTCGATCCAGAGCTGGGCCATGCCGGGGCCCCACGGGCCGTCCCGGAGCACCGTCGGCGGCACGATGTTCCAGCCCGTGGCGGCCGAGACCCGGTAGGCACCCACCTCGCGGGCAGCCAGCGTCCCGTCCGGGAAATCCCAGAGCGGCCGCTCCCCCGCGATCGGCTTGTGCACGCAGGCGGCGGTGACCCCGTTCAGCGTCGTCGAGCAGTACAGCGTGGCGTTGGACGCGTCGACCATCCGGCCGATCACGTCGAGCTCGCCGTGGGTCAGGAGCTCGAGCAGGCCCGCCTCGTCGAGATCGGGGGTGTCGAAGGCCGGGATCCCAGACTCGTCGGCCTCGTCGGCCTCGTCGGTCCGGGAGTCGGGCTCACTCAACGCCGGTAGCCGTTGGACCGCGGGCAGATGTGGCCGGCCGGATCCAACGGCAGGCCGCAGAACGGGCAGGCGGGACGGCCGGCCGAGACCACCGAGCTCGCCCGTTTGGCGAACGCGCGGGCCATCTCCCCGGTCAGGCGCACCCGGAGCACGTCGGGGCCGTCCACGGTGTCGTCGTCGTCGATGGCGGGGCCGGCGACCTCGGCGTCGTCCTCGCCGGGGGCCTGGGCCACGATCACCAGCCGCTCGGAGCCCGGGTCCCAGCCCAGCGCGAGGGTGCCGACCCGGAACTCCTCGTCGATCGGCGGCTCCAGCGGGGCCAGGTCGTCGGCGGGGTCGTCGGTGGCGGCCGGGACGGGCGCA
The DNA here is from genome assembly GCF_013815995.1 of Sporichthya sp. GTDB lineage: Bacteria > Actinomycetota > Actinomycetes > Sporichthyales > Sporichthyaceae > Sporichthya. The sequence continues at coordinate 4,733 of NZ_JACDFE010000109.1, read as the reverse complement.
TCGCCGCCGGTGACCCGCAGCACCTCGTCCAGCAACTTGTCGATCTGTTCGGCGAGGAGTGCGACCTGCTGCTTCTCCAGCGCGACGCTGGTGACCCGGTCGGCGGCCCTGGCCTGCAGGAAAAAGGTGCGCGCACCCGGCTCACCGACCGTCCCGACGACGAAACGCTCGGGCGGGTCGTAGAGGAAAACCTGACGGGGCACGATTCAAAACCCTACGTCTCGCCTGACCTGGCGGATCAAGCGCCCGCGCCGCCGCCGACCACGGCGTCGGAGCTGCGCTTGCGTCCGCGCTTGGCCTTCGCGGGGGGCGGCGGGGTGTAGGCAGCCACGTCGCCGCCCACGTCGTTGACCCGCAGCACGAACGGGCGGGTCTCGGTGTAGCTGATGGCGGTGATCGAGCCGGGATCGATGAGGATGCGCTGGAAGTTGTCCAGGTGGGTGGCCATCGCGTCGGCGACGATCGCCTTGATCACATCCCCGTGCGAGCAGGCGACCCAGACCGCGCCTGGGCCGTGCTCGGCGGCGATGCGGGCATCCCAGTCCCGGATCGCGGCCACCCCGCGGGCCTGCATCGCGGCCATCGACTCGCCCTCGGGGCCCGGGAAGACGGCGGCGCTGGGGTGGGCCTGCACGACCTTCCAGAGCGGCTCCTTGAACAGCTCGGAGAGCTTGCGCCCGGTCCAGTCCCCGTAGCGGCACTCCCCGAGCCGCTTCTCGGTCACCCGCTTGAGCCCGGTCTTCTTGACCAGCGGCGCGACCGTCTCCTGGCAGCGTTGCAGCGGGCTGGCGACGATCGCGGCGAGCGGCAGACCGCCCAGCCGCAGCGCGATCGCCTCGGCCTGTTCCCGGCCGCGGTCGTCGAGGGCGACCCCGGGGGTCCAGCCGGCAAGCACGCCGGAGGTGTTGGCCGTCGAGCGGCCGTGACGGAGCAGCAGAACGGTGGGCACGGTGGCGAGAGTAGCTAGTTGACGGCGCCGATGACGGCGACCGGCGCCGTCGGCGGGGCCAACTCGATGTCGCTCTTGGCCTCCAGCACTCCGGAGGCGACCAGGATCAGCACCACCGCCCCGAGCGCGATCCGGTAGATCACGAACGGGGTGTAGGTGTGGGTGGCCACGTACTTGAGCAGCCACGCGATCGCGGCGTAGCCCACGAAGAACGAGATCACCGTCGCCAGCGCCGTTTGCCCACCCGAGTACGGGCTGTCGCCGTCGGCGACGTCGGAGAGCTGGAACAGCCCGGCCGAGACCACGGCGGGAATCGCCAGCAGGAACGCGAACCGGGTCGCGGCCTCCCGTTTCTGACCCAGCGTCAGACCCATGGAGATGGTGGCGCCGGAACGGGAGACGCCGGGGATCAGGGCGCAGGCCTGCGCGAGTCCGCCGAGCACGCCGTCGCGCATGGTCAACTGGCTGAGGTCGCGCTCAAAAGTCGCGATCTTCTCGGCGCCGTAGAGCACCAGGCCGAAGATGATGAGCATCGAACCGGTCAGCCACAGGTTGCGCGCGCCGGTCTTGATGTCGTCCTTGAACAAGATGCCGAGGACGCCGATCGGGATCGTGCCGACGATGCAGTACCAGCCCATCCGGGCGTCGAGTTCACCGCGGTACTGCGGCTTGAACAGGGAGAGCGTCCAGGTCTTGATGATCCTGGCGATGTCGTTGCGGAAGTACAGGAGCACCGCGAGTTCGGTGCCGATCTGGATCACCGCGGTGAACGAGGCGCCCGGGTCCTTCCAGCCGAAGATGTCGGGGAAGATCCGCAGGTGCGCCGAGGAGGAGATCGGCAGGAACTCCGTCAGTCCTTGCAGCACCCCGAGGAAGACCGCCTGCAGCCAGTGGGCCATCTACTCCCCTACGCCCGACTTCTCCAGGGCCTCGACCGCGGTGCGCAGCACGCTCTGGTCGCTGCCCGCTGCGGCCTGGTGGTAGAGCGCCACGTTGATCGTGTTCACCCCGGCGGCGGCGTACTCGCGCATCCGGTCGGCGATGCGGTCAACGGTGCCGAGCAACCCGATCCGCTCCAGCAGTTCCTGGGGCAGCGCGGCCTCGGCCTCCTTGTAGCGCTTGGCCAGGTAGTGCTCCTGGACCGCGGTCGCCTCGGCCTCGTAACCCATCCGGCAGGCCAGGTCGTTGTAGAAGTTCTTGTCCCGGCTGCCCATGCCGCCGATGTAGAGCGCGGTCTGGCGCCGGGTGACGTCCGCGCAGGCCGCCAGGTCGTCGCCCACCACCAGCGGGATGGTGGGGCTGACGTCGAAGCCGTCCATCGTCTTGCCGACCTTGGCCCGGCCCTCGGCGATCGTGGCGAGCACCGGCCCGAGGATCTGCGGGTCGGCGAACAGCCCGAGCCAGCCGTCGGCGATCTCCCCGGTCAGGCGCAGGTTCTGCGGGCCGAGTGAGCCGAGATAGATGGGCACCGCGTCGCGGACCGGGTGGATGATCAGAGTCAGCTTCTTGCCCGGGCCGTCCGGGATCGGCAGCGTGTAGTGCTTGCCGGAGTAGACGACCTCCTCGCGGCGCAGCGCCATGTTCACGATCTCGATGTACTCGCGGGTGCGCCCGATCGGCGCGGCGAACGGGACCCCGTACCAACCCTCGGAGACCTGCGGGCCCGAGACGCCCAGGCCGAGCCGGAACCGGCCGCCGGACAGCGAATCCAGGGTGGCCGCCGTCATCGCGGTCATCGTGGGCTGGCGGGCCGGGATCTGGAAGACCGCGGCGCCGATGTCGATCCGGGTGGTCTGGGCGGCCATGAAGGCCAGCACGGTCGCGGCGTCGGAGCCGTAGGCCTCAGCGGCCCACACCACGGAGTAGCCGAGCTCGTCGGCCTCCCGGGCGTAGGCGAGGTTGCTCGCGTTGTTGCCCATGCCCCAGTAGCCGAGATTGAGTCCGAGCCGCACGCGAGTTCCCCGTTCCCACCAGTCTCTGCGCCAACCAGTGCCAATTCGGGCCGGTCGCCTCGCCGCACACTATCCGCGCGCCATCGCGGGGTGGACCGGCCGGGCCGTTAGCCTTCCTGACCATGGGACCCGGTATGGAATACCGCCACCTCGGACGTAGCGGGCTGGCCGTTTCCAGGCTGGGCCTGGGCACCATGACCTGGGGCGTGGACACCGACCCCGACGAGGCCGCCGAGATCCTGGCCGGCTTCTGCGACGCCGGCGGCACGCTGGTGGACACCGCCGCGGTCTACGGCGACGGCAAGGCCGAGCAGATCCTGGGCGAACTGCTGGGCAAGACCGTCCCGCGCGAAGACGTCGTGCTGGCCACCAAGGCCGGCATCTCCCACCGCAACGGGCACAACATCCTCGACACCTCCCGCCGGGCGCTGCTCGACACCCTGGACGCGTCGCTGGCCCGGCTCGGCACCGACCACGTCGACCTCTGGCAGGTCCACGTCTACTCCGGCGCCACCCCGGCCGCCGAGGTGATGTCCGCGCTCGAGCAGGCCGTCAGCTCCGGGCGCGCCCGCTACGTGGGCGTCTCCAACTACGGCGGCTGGCAGCTCGCGCAGGCCGCCACCCTGCAGCTGGCTTCTCCGTCCGGGGCGCAGGTCATCTCCAACCAGGTCGAGTACTCGCTGCTCAACCGCGGGGTCGAGACCGAGGGCCTCCCGGCCGCGCACGCCCTCGGCGTCGGGGTGCTCGCCTGGTCCCCCCTCGGCCGTGGCGTGCTCACCGGCAAGTACCGCAGCGGCACCCCGGTCGACTCCCGCGCCGCCTCGACCCGCTTCGGCGGGTTCGTCGAGGGCTACCTGACCCCGAACTCGCGCTCCGTCGTCGACGCCGTCGCCACCGCCGCCACCGGGCTCGGGTGCTCGCCGTTGGAGGTGGCGCTGGCCTGGGTCCGCGACCACGCCGGCGTCACCGCGGCCGTGGTCGGGGCGCGGACCTCGGCTCAGCTCAAGGCTTCCCTGGCCGCGGAGGCCGTCACGCTGCCACTGGAGATCCGGATCGCGCTCGACGACGTCTCCGATCCGCGCCGTCCGCAGGCGAACCTCTCCGTCGTCGAGTAACTCGCTCAGTCCTCGTCGGGCTCGACGGGCGCTTCCACCCGGCACAGGACCAGCTCGGGCTCCGCGCCGCCGAACGCGTCCTCCATCCAGGACGGGTCGTCGTCGTCCGGGTCGGCGTCGTCGGTGGCCAGCACCCAGGTGGTGTGCCCGTGCGGGCGCAGGCCGACGCTTTCCGGTGAGGCCGACGTCCCGAGCCGGGTGTGCCCGACCGCGGCCACCAGGGCAGCCAGCGCGATCGCCGGGTCGTCCAGCTCCTCCCCGACAGCCCGGCTGGCGGCGGCGAACAGCACGGCGTCGTCGGTGACGCTGAAATCCCAACGGGCGAGGAGGCTGAGCCGGTCCAGGCTGGGCTCCTCGTCGTCGTCGTCTACCGGCGGCTCCGGGTCGGGCAGGTCGAACGGGGTGACCTCGTCGTGCTCGTCGTAGAGCGCCAGGTCGTAGTCCGCGGCGGCGGCGCGGAGCTCCTTGTAGGCGAGCTGCACGGCCGGGTCGTGCTCCCCCGACCGGGCCTCGACGGCGCTCAGGTGCTGGTCGAGGGCGGCGCGGAGCCGGTCGGCGGCGGCGCGGGCGTTGTGGGACATATGCGCAACCTAGTGGTGTGTCTCAGTTTTGACTGACTACTTCGAGTGCGACGCGTCCGCGTCGGACTTTGGCGAGTATCGACTCGGCGCTGGCGGTCCAGATCAAGGGCCTGGGGAAGTCGTTGTTCACGCGCAG
>NZ_JACDFE010000108.1 GCF_013815995.1 Sporichthya sp. | reverse complement strand
GGCGAGCGCGGCGTCGACGGCCCGCCGCAGCGTGGCCTGCCGCGCGATGGCCAGGTCGTCGAGGGACGGCACCAGGGCGGCGGCCATCAGCTGCGAGGGGGCGGAGCCACCGAGGTCGCGGGCGAGCTTGAGGTGCATGGTCCGGTCGACGATCGGCGCCGGCGCGCGCAGCCAGCCCACGCGCAGCCCGGCCCAGCCGACCTTGGAGAACGAGCCGGTGGTGACGACCGTGGCGCGCCGGCACAACTCGGCCAGCTCCGGCCGGACCCGGCCGCCGAAGGTGAGGTCGGCGAGGGTGACGTCCTCCACGACGAAGGCGCGGTGCTTGTCGGCCACGGCGGCCAGCGACTGCATCCGCTCCGGGGAGGTCAGCCGCCCGGTCGGGTTGTGCGGGCCGGTCTGCAGGTAGATCGCGACCGCGCCGGCACTGAGTGCGCGGTCCAATGAGGCTGGGCGCACCCCGTCCTCGTCGGACTCCATCGTCACCGGGCGGGCGCCGATGCCGTCGAGGATGTCGAAGATGCCGGAGTAGTTGGGGTCCTCGACCGCGACCAGGTCGCCGGGGCCGGCGGCGGCGGCCAGGGTGAGCGCGATCGCCTGATGGGCACCGGCCGTGACATGGATCTGGGTCGGGTCGGTGATCAGCCCGGTCTGCATGTGGCGTTCGGCGAGCGCCTCGCGCAGCACCGGGAGCCCGAGCGGGACCAGTCCGTTGCCGATCCGCGAGCAGATCAGTTCGGCGACGTCGATGGTGATCGGGGGCAGGTGCGAGGGGTCCGGAGGAGTGCCGATCGCGAGGTCGATCCCGGTCGCGCTGCCCAACTGGCCCGCGATCCGTGCCGTGCCGACCGCCCGCTGACTTGGCCCGCGGACGACCGTGCCACTTCCTTGCCGGGACTCGACGAGGCCTTCGTCCCGGAGCAGGTCCAGCGCGGTGGTGATGGTGGAGCGGCTGACCGCCAGGGCCCGGGCCAGGTCCCGCTCGGGGGGAAGCTTCGCGCCGTCGCCGACCAGTCCGGAGCTGATCGCGCAGCGCAGCCCGTAGGCCAGGCGCTGGGGGAGCGTGCCGTGGCCACCATCGGTCCAGCCGGCGAGCACGCGGGCCAAGTCGGCCGGATTGGTCTGTGGATCCATGGACCAATGATGGCATATTGGCTCGTGCATCTGGGGGCCGATCTGAAACGATTATCGACATGTTCGCTCCCTACTGCTCCACCTGCGCGAGTCGGGTCCTGCTGACGACCCGGCGCATCGTCCGGTTCACCTCCGAGGAAACCGGCCTGGTCGACGTGGTCCTGCGCTGCTACTGCGGCACCGAGGTCTCCGCGGACGCAACCGCCCCGCATGCCACCCCGCTCCCCGCGGTCTCCAAGCCCCAGGCCGTGCCGGCCGCGCGGGTCCTCACCCGCGCGACGGCCGCGGCCGCCTCCTGAGCTCTGGCCTCGCTACCCTCCCCGTCGGGCGGTTGATCGCCCGCGGGGAGGTGAGAGATGGCCGGCGGGTCGCGTTCGCGCGCCTTCGCGGGTTGCCTGCTCGCCGCTGGGCTGCTCAGCGGCTGCGGTGAGGACGGGTCCACCGCCGCGCCGACCCCGGCGCCGACGCTGTCCGGCGAGAGTCCCGTGGTGGCCACCGGCCAGGCCGGCGTGAAGCCGTTCGTCGAGCCCACCTGCCCGACCCCCCGGACCCCGAAAGTGGCCCCCGGCCTGACCCGCGCCGTCGAGCAGATCACCAAGCTCGGCGAGAAGCGCTACGGCGGCGGCTACGCCGGGGCGATCCCCTGCGTTCCGGCCGGTCGCGTCGTGGTCTACCGGGTGCCGTCGGCCGGCACCGACTTCATGCGCGCGGTCACCAGGATCGCGCGGGCGCAGAACGTCGAGGCCACCTTCGCCGACGCCCGGTTCTCCTACAAGCAGGCCCAGGCCACCCGCAAGGCCGTCCTCGAGCAGTTCGCCCGCCTCGACGAGGCCGGCGCCCCCTTCGCGGTCCTGCGGGTGCACGAGAACGGCACCGTCGAGGTCGCCGTCCGCGCCAACGTCGCCGCCGCGGAGCAGGTGCTCTCGGACCTCCTCGACCGGATCTACGTCGTGCTGATCCCCGAAGAGACGGCTTCCCCCTCGCCCGAGTCCTGACGTCCGACCAAGCGAGCGTTATAGCGCTCGCTTCTTCGGACGCTACGCAGGTTTGGGGTCAGGACGTGGGCTTCGCCGAGGCCTTCTCGACCTCGTCGCCCGCGATCTCGGCGAGGTCGGGGATGCGGTCTTCGCTGACGCCCTCGCACTCCGGCGGCACGTCATCGGTCTCCTGCGACGGGTCGGACATCTGACGCACGATCTCGTCCTTGCACTCGAGATCCTCACCGCTGAGCGGTTCCGACCCGCCGCCCGCGGGAGTCGTGGTGACGACTGGCGTGGTCTCGACCGCCGGGTCGTCGTCATCGTCGCCGCACCCGCTCAGGCCGGCGAACAGGATGATTGCCGCCGCGGCGGCGGTGAGTGCGCGGTTCACGTGAACCCCCGTCAGTAGGTCGGACCGAGTCTGGCACCGGCGAGACCCGACTCACGCCTGCAACGCGGGCGCGGTAGGAAGGTCCGGGTAGCAACAGCAGTTGGGCGAAGGGGAGGACACACATGAGTGCACCGCATCGCGTGGTGATCATCGGGTCCGGCTTCGGTGGGCTGTTCGCGGCCAAGCACCTGAAGAAGTCGCCGGTCGAGGTCACCCTGATCGCCCGGACCGCGCACCACCTGTTCCAGCCGCTGCTGTACCAGGTGGCGACCGGCGTGCTCTCCGAGGGCGAGATCGCCCCGGCCACCCGCGAGATCCTGCGCCGGCAGAAGAACGCGCAGGTCCTGCTCGGTGACGTCACCGGCATCGACCTCGCCGCGAAGACCGTCACCTCCACCTCGCCGCTGGGCACCGCCACCTTCGGTTACGACTCCCTCATCGTCGCGGCCGGCGCCGGCCAGTCCTACTTCGGCAACGACCAGTTCGCCGATTTCGCGCCGGGCATGAAGTCGATCGACGACGCCCTGGAACTGCGCGGGCGCATCTTCGGGGTGTTCGAGCTCGCCGAGCTCACCAAGGACCCGGCAATGGCCAAGAAGCTGCTGACCTTCGTCGTCGTCGGAGCCGGGCCGACCGGCGTCGAGATGGCCGGGCAGATTGCCGAGTTGTCCCGGCGCACCCTGCACCGCGACTTCCGCAACATCGACCCGAGCCAGGCCCGCATCGTCCTGCTCGACGCTGCGCCGAACGTCCTCGGCTCGTTCGGCGACAAGCTGTCCAAGGCAGCGCGGGGCCGCCTGGAGGAGATGGGCGTCGACGTCCAGCTCCACCTCAAGGTCGTCGACGTCGACGGCGAGGGCGTGACGGTGGAGGACAAGGCCGGCAACCGCCGGCGCATCGACTCCTACTGCAAGGTCTGGGCCGCCGGGGTGGCCGCGTCGCCGCTGGGCAAGCAGTTGGCCGAGCAGTCCGGGGCCGAACTGGACCGCGCCGGCCGCATCAAGGTGCAGCCCGACCTCACGCTGCCCGGGCACCCGGAGGTCTACGTCCTCGGCGACATGGCGACGCTCAACGACTACCCAGGGGTCGCGCAGGTGGCGATGCAGGGCGCCAAGCACGCCGCGAAGCAGTTGACTGCGCGGCTCGAAGGTCAGCCGGCGGACAAGGCGTTCAGGTACTTCGACAAGGGCAACATGGCGACGGTCTCGCGCTTCTACGCCGTCGCCGCGATCGGCCCGTTGCGGTTGAAGGGGTTCATCGCCTGGCTGATGTGGCTGGTCATCCACCTGATCTACCTGATCGGATTCAAGCACCGGGTGACGGCGCTGCTGCACTGGTCGGTCAGCTTCATCGGCCGCGGCCGGTCCGAGCGCACCGCGACGCTGCAGCAGGTTCTCGGCCGCCGGGCCCTGGAGAAGATGCGTGAGTCCGACGCCAACCACTGGGCGGGCCTCGGTCCGCTCGAGCGCGACCTGTTCGAGCCGAAGCAGCCCGACCCCACGCGCCAGGGCTAGGGCAGCGATGTCTCCGGAGCTCGCGTCCGGTGCATACCTGCTCTCCACCGACGGAGTGAAGGAGATCTCCTGATGAAGACCCCGCCCCTGGTGTCCCGGACCGAGTGGGACGCCGCCCGCGAAGCCCTGCTGGTCAAGGAGAAGGAACTCACGCGCGCCCGCGACGCGATGGCCGCCCAGCGCCGGCGGATGCCGTGGCTGGCAGTCGAGAAGGCCTACAAGTTCGACGGCCCGGACGGAGCGGTGAGCCTGCTCGACCTCTTCGATGGCCGCCGCCAGTTGATCGTCTACCGCGCGTTCATGGACCCCGGTGTGCACGGCTGGCCGGAGCACGGCTGCCCGGGGTGCTCGATGCTCGCCGACCAGATCGCCCACCCCGCGCACCTGCATGCGCGCGACACCACGTTGGTCTTCGCCTCCCGCGGGACGCAGGCCGAACTCGGGCGCATCAAGGAGCGGATGGGCTGGACCCTCCCGTGGTTCACCATCACCGACGACTTCGACGCCGACCACGACGTCGACGAATGGCACGGCACCAATGCCTTTATCCGCGAGGGCGATCAGATCTACCGGACGTACTTCATCAACGCCCGCGGTGACGAGGCGATGGGCGGTACCTGGAACTATCTCGACATCACCGCGCTCGGGCGGCAGGAGCACTGGGAGGACTCACCGGAGGGCTACCCGCAGACCGAGCCCTACCAGTGGTGGCGCTGGCACGACGCCTACTAGAACCTCACCTCGGCGGCCGTCGCCACGTCGGCGGTGCGGCCCGGCCCGCCCTGGAACTGCCAGTACAGGTTGGTGTGGGAGATGACGAGTTCCGGCGCGGGCGCACCCCACTGGGTGAGGTCCTCGGTGGTGTGCGCATCGGAGACGAGCGTGACGTCGTAGCCGCGGACGAAAGCGCCGTGGATCGTCGAACGGATACAGGCATCCGACTGAGCCCCGGCGACGACGAGGCGCCCGACGCCGGCACCGGCGAGCACCGACTCCAGGTCGGTGTCCTCGAACGAATCGCCGTAGCGCTTGTGCACCACCGGTTCGGTGTTCAGCTGCGGAAGCTCGGGGACGTACTCCCACTGCGAACTGCCTCGGGGCAGCTCGTCGGAGGAGTGCTGGACCCAGACCACCGGGGTCCCCGCCTCGCGGGCCTGGTCCACCAGGGTTCCGATCCGGGAGACCACGCCGTCACGGTCGACGGCTCCGGTCACCACCCCGTTCTGGACGTCGATGACCAGCAGGGCCGAGTTGGGTCGATCAGGCAGCGTCGTCATGGCTCCGTTCTACCCCGGACCGCTGACAACCTGTATCCGGCTGCAGTAGCTCAGGCCTCCAGCAGCGCCAGCAGTTTGGTGGTGGTCCGCCAACTGCGGATCGTCATCTGCTGGTACTCCGGCGTGCCCACGATCGCGCTCATCCTGCTCTTGGTCCGCTGCGCGCTCAGCCGCTGGAAGTACACGACGCCGTTGGCGGCCCAGGCCTCGTCCACGCCCTCGCGGAGCTTGACGACCTTCATTGCCTGAGCGGGCGTCAGGGGCGCGCGCAGGAACACCGCGTCGCTGTGGAAGGTGTCCGGCTCGGCGCCGAACCCGGCCGGCGCCTTGTCCACGACCGTGCGCAGCTGGCGCAGCGAGCGGACCACGACCACCAGGGGGACGTTGAAGCGCTTCGCCAGCTGGGCCTCGATCTGCTTCTCCAGGTCGGGGCCGGTGTCACCGGACCGGAACAGCACGTTGCCGGACTGGATGTAGGTGCTGACCTCGGCGTGGCCGGCGGACTCGAACACCTCCCGCAGGTCGGCCATCGGGACCTTGTTCGTGCCGCCGACGTTGATCCCGCGCAGCAGGGCGACGTACCGGGTCTGAGCCATTCCCCGACCGTACCCCCGCAGGTCAGGGGGATTAGCCAACCATCTGGTTGACAAAGCCGGAGCTCCGGCGTACGGTCGTATTCAACCAATTGGTTGAGGAGGTGGAGAGGATGTCGGACCGGCTTTCCCGACTCTTCGCCGCCCTGGCCGACCCGACCCGGCGCGACATCGTGACCCGGCTCGTCGTGGGCGACGCCACCGTGAGTGAACTGGCAAAGCCCTACGACGTCAGCCTGCAAGCGGTGTCCAAGCACCTCAAGGTGCTGGAGGAGGCCGGGCTGGTCAGCCGCAGCCGGGAGGCCCAGCGTCGCCCCGTCCACCTGGAGGCGGCGGTGCTGGCGGAGATGACCAGTTGGATCCACCGCCACCAGCAAGCGGCGGAGGAGCGCTACCGGCGGCTCGACGCCGTCCTCGCCGTCCTCGACGCCGACCTCGACGCCGACCTCGACGCCGACCTCGACGCCGACCTCGACGACTAGAGCCACCGCTGGCGCCGAGTTCGGCCCCTGCCACCAGTCAGATCAACAACAACCCTGAGAAGGAGAACCGACATGAACAGCGTGGCCGAAGCCCGTATCGAGGCCGACCCGACCGTTCCGATCATCCACATCTACCGCGAGTTCAACGCGAGCCCGGCGCAGCTGATCCGCGCGCACACCGACCCGGAGATCTTCGTCCGTTGGATCGGCCCGAACGGCCTGAACACCAAGGTCGACTACTGGGACGCCCGCACCGGCGGCAGCTGGCGGTACGTCGCCGGCCACGACGGCGCCGAGTACGCCTTCCGCGGCTGCTTCCACGAGATCAGCGACACCAAGCTCGTGCAGACCTTCACCTTCGAGGGCATGCCCGATGGCGTCAGCCTGGAGACCATGACCTTCGAGGACCTTGGCGACGGCCGCACCCGCCTGCACGCGACCTCGCTCTGCGACAGCTTCGAGGCCCGCGAGGGCTGGCTGAACTCCGGCATGGAGGTCGGTGTCAATGAGGGTTACGCCAAGCTCGACGGGATGCTGACCGATGGCTCGCTCTGACGGTCAGGCTGAGCCCGCCGCCCGGCACCGGCTCTACGCCGGCGCGTTCTCCGACCGGGTGCGCGGCACCTCGGACTGGGACGCGCCGGCGCCGGTGGCCGGCTGGACCGCCCGCGACATCGTGCGTCACCTCGTCGAGTGGTTTCCCGGCTTCCTGGCCGGCGGGGCGGGCGTGCAACTGCCCGCCGGGCCGTCCGTGGACGAGGACCCGGTGGCGGCATGGACCACGCAGTTCGACGCGGTGCAGGCGATCCTCGACGATCCCGCGACCGCGGCCAAGGTGCTGAGCAACCCGCACATCGGCGATGTCCCCTTGGACCGGGCGATCGATCGCTTCTACACCGGGGACGTGTTCATGCACACCTGGGACCTGGCCCGCGCCACCGGTCAGGACGAGACGTTGGACCCCGACCTGTGCTCCGAGATGTTGGCCGGCATGACGGCGATGGACGAGATCCTGCGCAGCTCCGGTCAGTTCGGCCCCAAGGTGCCGGTGCCGGCCGATGCAGACCCGCAAACCGCGCTGGTCGGCTTCATCGGCCGCGACCCGAACTGGACCCCGTCCAGGTAGGGCGGGCCGCACAGAGCGGACGCGCTCTCCCTCAACCTGCCGCGGCCGCCTACGCTTCGGGCTGGACCTCTGTCACGAACCGAACCTTCGATCCTCGACAGTCCAGGAGACCAGGCCATGTCAGACCTCGACCTCGGCTCGTCGGCCACTCCGCCCGGGTCCACGCCGGCACCCAGCCCGTCGAACGCCCTCGTGCTCATGCCGCCGGCGCCCGTGGCTGTGGTGGAGAAGGAGCAGGCGGCCGGCGCAGTACCGGTCGACCCCGCCAAGGCGGCGGAGCTCGCGACGAAGGCGAGGTCATTCGTGGCCGAGCTCTCGTTGATCGACACCAAGTCCCCGGAGTTCTCGCAAAAGGTCGCCGCGATCACGGCGATGGGGGACAAGGAGCTGCGGGAGTCGGCCTCGGTGTCCAACCGGATGCTGGAGCGCCCGGCAGCCGCGATGGGCAAGGACGGCAAGGGTGACGCGCAGACACGCGTGGCCACCACCCTCGGGGACCTTCGCGCCACCATCACCGACCTCGACCCGAACCGCGCAGACCTCACCGGGACCAAGAAGCTGCTCAAGTGGGTTCCGGGTGGCGACAAGGTGGAGCGGTACTTCCGCAAGTACGAGTCCGCCCAGGACCAGCTGGACGCGATCATCCGGTCGCTCGCCTCCGGTCAGGACGAGCTCCGCAAGGACAACGCGGCGATCGAGACCGAGAAGGCCAACATGTGGGCCGTCATGGGCAAGATCAGCGAGTACAACGAGCTGGCCGGTGCCCTGGATGCCGCCGTCGAGCAGAAGGTCGCCGAGTGGGAGGCGGCCGGCCGGACGGAGGAGGCGAACGTGCTGCGCTCCGACGCGCTCTTCCCGATCCGCCAGCGCCGTCAGGACCTGATGACGCAGATGGCCGTCAACGTGCAGGGCTACATGGCGCTGGACCTCGTCCGCCGGAACAACCTCGAGCTGATCAAGGGTGTCGACCGCGCGCAGACCACCACCGTCGCGGCGCTCCGGACGGCGGTCATCGTGTCGCAGGCCCTGTCCCGCCAGAAGCTGGTGCTCACTCAGATCACGGCGTTGAACACAGCCACCTCCGACCTCATCGAGGCGACGTCGGTCCAGCTGCGGGTTCAGGGCGGGCAGATCAACGAGCAGGCGGCGTCCGCGACGATCGACGTCGCGAAACTGCAGGCCGCGTTCGAGAACGTCTTCGCCACCATGGACGCCCTCGACACCTTCCGAGGGCAGGCGGTCGAGTCGATGGCCCAGACCGTCACCGCGCTGCAAGGCCAGATCGAACGGGCCCAGCCCTACCTGGCGCGGACCCGCCAGGTCGAGACCAAGAACTGACGCGCGCGAAGGTCGATCGAAGTGCCAGTGGATTGGCTCCGTCGAAAGCTGGGCGCCGACCCACCCCGCCCGAACGCGCCCGACCCGGCGGCGGCGGACAGCCCGGAACAGTTGAGTGAACGGATCGCCGAGGTCGTCCGGCTCATCAACCGCAGCTCCGGCGAGATGCCCGGCGCCGCTGTGGTGCGCGCCCGGAGGCTCACCGACACCCTGCAGGAGATCATCGATACCGCCGCGATCCGGCCGCTCGACATCTACGCGGTCATGTCGGTCCGGAACACCTTGAACGACTACCTGCCGACCACGCTGCAGCGCTACCTGGCGGTTCCGGAGAGCGCCCGTCACGTGGCGCGGACGTCGGGGACGACACCCGTCGAGTCGCTGGTGGAACAGCTTGAGGCGCTGCAGGTCTCGGCCTCCTCTGTCCTGGTCGCCTCTCAACACCAGGACGTGGACTCGCTGATGACCCAGGGCGCGTTCCTGGCGACCAAGTTCTCCGGCTCCGACCTGGACCTGTGATGGCGCCGCTGATGAAGCGCGGCGCCAACGTCGCGCTCACCCAGGAGATTCCGGGGCTCACCGGGATTGTGGTCGGCGTCCGCTTCGCCGCGGGCGCCGAGCAGATGCTGCTCGACAACCTCGTGCTGGCCACCATCCTGTGCGACGCGAGCAGTCGCGCACTGTCGGCGGATCACTTCGTGTTCTTCAACCAGCTCGCGTCCCCGGACCTGTCCGTGCAGCAGCTCGAACAAGCCCTGGGCGGGGACACCGAGCAGGTCGAGATCGACCTGACCGGGGTGCCCGGGAATGTCGACCGGATCGTGGTGATCGCTTACGTCAACGAGGCGATCGCGGGGCGACGCACGCTCGGGCAGCTCAAGGACTGCACCCTGCGCGTCCTCGACCTGAAGGACAACGCGGAGTTGGTTCGCTCCGAGAACCTCGCTCCGGTGTTCGGGCCGGAGACGGCGGTGGTTCTCGGCGAGGTGTACCGCGCCGGCCGGTTCTGGAAGTTCAAGATCATCGGGGACGGCTACGCCCAAGGCATCTCGGGCGTCGCCGCCGACTTCAAGATCCCGCTGTGAGGCACGCCCCGGAACAGGCGCCGCCGCGGCCTGACCTGACCTTCCTGCGCCGAAGGGCCCGGCCGGCTGTCCCGGTCCCAGTGCCGGTCCCGGTGCCTCCGCCGGCCGCAACGCCGACCGTCGCCCCACCTGCGGTGGCAACGGCCTCGCTCGATCTGGGCAGCGCCGTCGCGCCGCCCGCACCGAGGTCCGTCGGATCCGTCTCGCTCGACCTGTCAGCTCCGCCGGCGTCCCCCGAACCCTCGGCCCCGACCGCACCGGAGCCGGCGGCCCGGTCGCCCCGGCGCACCGCGGAGGCGGCTGCGGTGCCGGTCCGACGGGTTCAGTCCGGTCGGCCGGAGATTCTCACCGGCAAGGCGCCGGTCGTGACGCTGACCCGCCTTCAGTCCGGTGTCGGTGCGCTCACGATCACGGCGGCGTGTTCGGAGGCGGTGGGAGACCTGCGCCTGGGCTGCGCGTACCGGCTCCGCGTCGGCTCCAGCTCCGCCGTCCAGCTCGAGTCCGGGCTCACAATCGCACCGCCCGGGACGACCCGGCCGATCCTGCGCGCGGCCCGCGAGCGATTCGAGACCGTCACGGTCGACCTCCGACAGGTGCGCGAGGTGGACCGGCTGCTGTTCTACGCGTTCTCCGCCTCCGGCGGCGAGATCGCCTGGGGTGGCACGCTCACCGTCACGACGCTGGGCGGGGGGCGCCTGGAGATCCCGATGGACGCGCCGAAGAGCCTCGGGGTGACGCCGCTGGCCACCGTCTACAACGTCGACGGCGAACTGGTCGTCCGCGCGGAACCGCGGGAGGTCGGCCCGACGGTGCGGGAGGTCTGCCTGGCCTTCGGCTTCGACCGGATCGCCTGGCTCGACCCCCGCACCCCCGTGGCCTGAACCTCAGAGCTCGAACTCGGCCGGGTCGATCCCGACCGCGTGGCAGGCCTCCTTAACGGCCTTCTTCTCGTTGTCGTCGAAGTTGCCGTCGGCGCCGCCGATGATGATCCCGATCTGGATCACCGCGCGCGCCTCGACGTCCTTCTTCTTGCACTTACCCAGCGCCTGCAGCGCCTCGATCTTGCCGAAGTCGAAGTCGGCCGAGAGCTTGTTGCAGTAGTGGTCGAACCGCTCGCGAAGCTCATCCGCCTTGAAGATCGAGAGCACGTCGTTGGTGCTGATCAGGCCGGCGACCTTGCGGCGCTCCTCGGCGTCGATGCTGCCGTCCGCGGCCGCGATCAGCGCGCACATCGCCATGCTCGCCTCGGAGAAGTTCTTGTTCTTGAGCTGCCCGCTCTTGGTCTTGAGCTGGGTGGACATGTCCTGGCTCTTCGCCTTGAGCTGATTCCAGAGCGCCATACGAACGAACTCCCTTATCGATGTGACCTACCGACTTACTGGCCTACCGAGCTGTCGATCTACCGACCGCACGCTACTAACAGGTGGTTCAGGATCTCCTCCGCGGCGAGAATCCCGGTGGCCGAGGTGACGGCGACGTGGTCCCGTTGCCAGCCGAGGTCCGCGAGTTCGCCGTGCGCCGGCCGCACGCCGTACTGCGCGGCCTCGAGAAGGTCGGCGTCGAGGAGCGAGTCACCCGCGCCGAACATGCAGGTCGCTCCGCTGCGCCGGACGACTTCCGCGAGGGCCGCGCTCTTGGTCAGCGGGCGGGGCACGGCGTAGATCTTCCGGCCCTGCAGCGACACCGTCCACCCGAGCGGCTCGCACCACTCGGCGAGGTCCGAGACGAATGTCGCCGGCAACTCGGCCCGGTTCACGACCAGGTAGCAGAACACGTCCTCGGCGACCCGGCGGGAGAGCGTCCAGCGGGGATCGTCGAGCTTCGCGAGGTGGTCGGCGATGTCCGCCAGGGGAGCGCACGCCGACGTCAACCGCGCGGCGATCTCGACCGTCCAATCGCCGTCCGGGCGTCCGTCGACCACGATCTGCGCGCCGTTGGTCGTCACGGCGAAGGCCGGGGGCCGCTGGAAGAGTCGGACCCGCTCGTACTGGGCCACGGTGCGGGTCGTCGTCGGCACGAACACGGCGATCTGCGCGAGCTCGGCCAGGAGCGTCTCCGCTCGCCGCGTGAGGAACGAGATGGGGACGCCCTGGTAGACCTCGGCGACCACGAGCGGCGGCGCCGCGGCGTCCGGTCCGCCCAGCCCGAGGGCGGCAGCGGAGTAGATCAACGTTCGGTCCAGGTCGCAGGCGACCAGGGGGCGGGTCACGTCAGGGGCGACGGTCATGAATCGCCACCGGCCCCGGCCGCGATCAGGCCCACACAGGAGTACGGAAGATTGTCGACGGTCTCGACGGGGACCCCGCGCTCGTCGGCGAGCAGCCGGATGTGGTCCAGGTCGGCGCCGGCGTCGGCGCGCGCCAGTACCTTGTGCGGAACTCGGCGCAGCAGGACCCGGGTGGTTTCTCCGACCCCGGGCTTGACCAGGTTCACATCCGCAATGCCCTCGTCGGCACAGATCTTCTCGACCGCCGCCCAGCCCCGCCAGGTCACCGGGCGCTTCCCGGCACCGCCCTGGCGGACGTCGTCGCGGACGGCCGGAGCGACGGTGGTGAACTCAGCGGCCACGGCGTCGAGGAAACGGGCGGAGACGTCGCCGTCGCCGAGATCCCGGTAGAACTTGGCGCCGTGGAAGTCGTTCGGGCCGATCAGGTCTGCGCGCAGGACCGTGCGCGAGACCAGCCCGCTGACGGTGGAGTTCAGGCACGCCGACGGGATCAGGAAGTCGTCGCGGGTCCCGGCCAGCGGCGCCGCCCAGCCCGGGTCGGCGAGCACGGCCAGGTCGGAGTCGAAGTGCGCCCCGCCTGCGCCGGCGTACGCGGTCAGGGCCGCGGTGAGTTCCCGCGCGATCGCGCCCTTGCCGGTCCAGCCGTCCACGAACACCACGTCCGCCGGATGGTGATGGTCCGTCAGCCACTGCAGGGCCACGGTGTCGATGCCGCGTCCGCGCACGATGCTCACCGCGTAGTGGGGCAGCTCGGTCCGGGCGACCTGCTGGGCCCACCGTCGCATCAGGATCCCGACCGGTGTCCCGGCCCGGGCCAGACTGACGAGCACGGTGCGCTCGCCGCGTCGCGCGAGCACGGCCTCGGTGACCAGGCCGACAGCGTGCGCCACGCGGGCCGCGGACAGCTGCAGCGAGCGCTCGAACATCTCCAGGTAGGCGGCGCCCGGCACGTACTCGATCGGGAGGGATTCCGCGTAGTGCGCCCGGCCCGACTGCACGGCCGCCTCGCGCTGCGCCAGTGGCGCCTCCAGGGGAATGTGCGACAGGTCGGTGAGCAACCATCCGACCTCGGCGGCGTCGTACGAGCCGAAGGCCGGGCCATGCAGGGGCTCGGGTGGAGCCGTGCGCTCGGTGCGCCGCGCTGCGGGTTTCGTGACCGGTTGCGGCGCGGTGACCACGACGAGGTGCTCGCACACCCCGCGCAGCTGTTCCAGCAATCCGCCGCCCGCACGCAGGGCCGGGGTGTCGGCAGGTGCGTCCAGGACCAGAACGATCGCATCGAAGCGCCGCGCCCCAGCGGGCCCGAGCAGGTTGTAGGCGTACCGCGGGCCCGGGCCGTCGCTGGGCGCGTCGTGGGCGGGGAAGGTCATCGCGTGGCGGATCGCGTATCCAGGCACGTCCAACCCGAGAACCGGAGAGCGGGTCGTCGAGGAGGCGCGGACCTCCACCTCTCGCCCGACGGCCTCGGCATCCTCGGCCAGCGAGACCGCGAGGCGCACCGGCACGTGGATGAGTTCCTCCACGCCGAGGACCAGCACGGTGCGGGCCGTCGACCGGCCGGTCGGCGCGGCAGGCCATACCGCGCCGGCAATCTGACGGGCCATCAGGGGCAGGGCCGTGTCCCAAGTGCCCCGATCGGCCGGGTCGCAGCCGTGCCGGGCGTCCGGGGCCAGCCCGGGGGGCCACGGCAGCTCGAGCTCGGAGACGTGCGCCCGCGGGCCGCCGGCGGGTGGCGGCTTCGACGCGGCCAGGGCGTCCGCGACGAGTGCGGTCCCGCGTTCCAGGACATCCGCACGCAGCTCGAGTCGTCCGGAGGCCAGGGCGACGACGTCGATCCGGGTATGCAGCGCGTCGGCGGTGCGCGCCATCCGCTCCCGGTCCGCCGGGCTGCGCAGATCGAGAAGCGTCGCCACGACGTAACGCGACCGGGGGTGGCGGGACTGCAGCGCCGTCACGGTGTTCAGCACGGTCGAGCCGGTGGAGAGCTCGTCGTCGACGAGGACGAGAGGTTCCCCTCCCGCCAGCAGGTTCGGGTCGGCCGGCAGAAGAAGGTGCGCGACGGCGTGCGAGTGCTCCTCATCGAATCCGGCTACCGGCGCCACCCCGGCCACGGCTCGGCGGGTGGAGTGCAGGTAGCGGGCGGTTCGGAGGGCGTCCGCCACCGCGTGACCGAGCCCGGTGGCGGTCTCGGCATACCCGAGGAC
>NZ_JACDFE010000107.1 GCF_013815995.1 Sporichthya sp. | reverse complement strand
CTGGAACACCGACCCGAAGCCCTTCATCTGGAAGGCGACCGCGGAGGAGATCATCGCCAAGGTCCGTCGCGGGCGTGAGGTCCTCAACCAGATCAATTCGCAGACGGACCACTAGCGCGACGCGCGCGGCAGTGCGTTCGCGATGCGCGCCGCGGTGCGCATCGCGTCGCGGTCCACGCCGCTCAGGAGCGAGGAGTTCAGGCGGGTCTGCCAGGGCAGCCCCATCCAGTGCAGCCCGGGCACCGGGGAGGCGCCGTGAAGGTGCCGAGGGGTTCCGTCCGGGTGGAGCGCGCCGGGGACCTGGATCCAGGACGTGTCTTGGCGGAATCCCGTGCACCACAACACGGCCTCGACGCCCAGCTTCGCGCCGTCGGCGAGGCCCAGGACGCCCGGGGCGGCGTGCACCGCGCGCGAGGTGGTGAGCGTGATCTCGCCGCGCTGGATCCGCCCGCGAAGTTCGGTGCCGACGATCACGTCTCCGCGGCGGCGGATGTAGCGGGACAACGGTGCGTTGGTGCGGGCGTTGAGGACGCCGGCAACGCGGAACCACCGGTACGCGTCGATGCCGAGGATGTGGGTCGGGACGTACCAGGGCTCGCGGGGCGCGACCACGTGGACGGCGCGCCCGGTATCCGCGAGCTCGATCGCCAGCTGGGCCGCGGAGTTTCCCCCGCCGACGACGTGCACCGGTCCCACCGGCAGGTCGGCCGGGCGTCGGTAGTCCCCGGCGTGCAGTTGGGTCACCTCGGGGCCGAGCTCGGCGCTGAAGTCCGGGCGGTGGGGCACCGCGAACGGGCCGGTGGCGATCACGACCTGCCGGGCGCGCAGGTGGTGCGTCCCGGTCGATGCGGTTGCCGCCCCGGTCTCGTGGGTCGTGGCGACGAACAATTCGCCGTCGCGGCCCAAACCCGTGACCCGAACCCCGGCACGCACGGACAGGTGGTGGTGCGCTGCGTAGGCGCGTAGGTAGCCGGCCACCTCCCGGCGCCCCGGGTAGGGATCGGGGCCCGCAGGGAAGGGCAGACCCGCCAGTTCGCTGAACCGCCGCGGCGTGAACAGGTGCAGGCTGTCCCAGCGCTGCTCCCAGCGCCCGCCGAGCTCCCCGACATCGACGACGCACAGCCGGCTGCCGGCCGGTAGCCGGCTGCGCAGGTGATGAGCGGTGGCCAGCCCGGCCTGCCCGGCGCCGACCACCAGCACGTCGAACTCTCTATCGCCCGGATCAGGGACCATCGGCGGTGAACTCTCCCGCGGGTCGCGCGCGCCGGCCATTGATCGGGATGAAGAACTGAGCTGCCGTCAGTTGAACGGCGCTGGACCAGGTGGGATAGGCGTGCATGGTCTGGGCGACGCGGCCGGTGAACATGCTGGTCGCGATCGCCAGATTGACCTCGTGCAGCATCTCCCCGGCGCGCGGGGCGACGATCGTGGCGCCTACCAATCGCCCGCCGCCGAGGTTACGTAGGGCCCGGCGGGGTTCGGCGATCAGCAGGACGAAGCCGTCGGTGCTGCCCTCGGTGATCGCCCGGTCGACCTCCTCGAGCGGTAGGTAGGCGATCCGGGCCGCGTGGCCGGCCCCGGCCGCCACCGCGCCGACGTGGGCCACCTCCGGCGTCGTGAACACCACCCGCGGGGTGACCGAGGGGTGGTAACGCTTGGGTCGGCGGCGCAGCGCGTTGGCCGCAGCGTGCCGGCCCATGTCGTCGGCGGCGTGGGTGAGCATCGCCCGTCCAGTGACGTCACCGGCTGCGAAGACGCCCGGCGCCGCGCGCAGCCGATCGTCGGTGACGATCGCGCCGGCGCGGTCCAGGGCAATGCCGGCCCGGTCCAGGGCGAGCCCACCGGCGTGGGGCCGGCGCCCGGTGGCGACCAGCAGGTGCTCGGCCTCGACGGCGGTGGCGTCACTGAGATGGACGGTGACCCCGGTGTCGTGTGGGTTCACGCGCGTGACCGGCACTCCGGTGTGGATCGCGATGCCCTCGCGGGTGAACACGTCCGCGATGACGGCGGCGGCCCGTGGATCCTCGCCCGGCAAGAGGCGGTCGGCGGTCTCGATCACGACGACCCGGGTACCGAAGCGGGCCAAGGCCTGCGCCAGCTCGCACCCGATGGCGCCGCCGCCGAGCACGATCAGCGAGCGCGGTGCGGCCCCGGAATCGCTAGCGGTCGCGCCGAACGCGCCCGGGGAGAACACGGTCTCGTTGGTCAGGTACGCGACCTCCTCCAGGCCGGGGACCGGGGGAATGGCGGGCCGCGACCCGGTGGCCAGCACGGTGCGGCGGGCCGGACGCGGGCGGCCGTCGACGCTGATCCGCCCGGGCCCGGTGAAGCCAGCCTGCCCGAACTCGACGTCGATGCCCTCGGCGCGCAGCACGTCCGCGGACTCGGCGGCCGCGACGGTGGTGATCGCCGACTGCACGCGGGCGACCGCGTCACGAAAAGGCAGGCCCTCCTTGGCGGCGCCGATGAGGGTTTTCGAGGGCACGCAGCCGGTGAAGGTGCAGTCCCCGCCGAGGTCGCTCGCCGAGACCAGCAGCACGCGGGCCCCGCCGCGGGCGCCTTCGCGGGCGGCCGCCAGCCCGGCGGCCCCACCGCCGATCACCAGCAGGTCGTGGTCGGTCACGTGGATGCGGTCCCCGGGGTGCGCGCCACGATCAGGGTGTAACCCAGCAGCCCGCGGGCGATCGCGTCCTTGACCTCGGTGACGACCGAGCTGATCTGCTGCGGGTCTACGCCTGGCGCGCTGTTGCGGGCCAGCATGCGGACCAGGTGCAGGCGGGCCTCGATCTGCTCGACCATCCGGACCAGCACGTCGTCGTGGTTCTCCACCCTTACCACCGCCATTCCCGCGTCGGCCAGCAGGGCGCGGTAGCCCTCGACGGTGGTGGTCGCGCCGATGCAGGCCATCTGCGCGGCCATCGACCGCAGCCGGTCGGGGAGGCGCTCGACCTCCGCGGTGACATCGGTGATCCCGACCCGTCCGCCCGGGCGCAGCGCCCGCGCCATCTGCGCCACCGCGGTGGCTTTGTCGGGGAACGTGCACAGGGCGCACTCGCAGATCAGTGCGTCGAACTCCCCTTCGGTCACCGGCAGCGCCTCAGCGTCGCCCAGCCGGAACTCCACCCGGTCCGTCACCCCGGCCGCCGCGGCGGCGGCGCGGGCGGCCAGCACGTTCGCCTCCGACAGGTCCACCCCGCAGACCCGGCGATCATCGTCGCCGGCGATCGCCAGGGCGCTGGCCCCGCGTCCGCTGGCTACGTCGAGGACCCATCCGCCCGCGGGGACGTTCAGGTGGCTGACCAGGCGCCGGGTCAGCGCGAGCCCACCGGGGTGGTAGGACTCGCCGAGGAGCAGGCCGAGCCAGTCAGCGCCGTAGGCGGCCGCGCAGCACGCCTTGAACTCCGCCGGCGCGAGCGTGGCTTCGCCGCTCACCGTTGCCCCGGCGCGAGGTGACCCGGTCGGGCTGGGCCGGTTGCTGCGATCCGCGAGCCGTAGGGGGAGATGGTCAACAGCGGGTCGAGTTCGATCGCGTTGGGCACCACCGCCGCGACCGGAACCCCGGACATCTGGGCCCGGACCTGCTCCCGGTACCCCACGG
The DNA here is from genome assembly GCF_013815995.1 of Sporichthya sp. Classification (GTDB taxonomy): domain Bacteria; phylum Actinomycetota; class Actinomycetes; order Sporichthyales; family Sporichthyaceae; genus Sporichthya. The sequence goes on along the minus strand of NZ_JACDFE010000107.1, from coordinate 10,806 downwards.
AGTTGTAGGCACAGAACGGGATCATCCGCCCGTCCGGGGTGATCTCCTCCACGCAGCACTTGCGCAACTGCTTGGTGTTCAGCGTGTACGGGTCCTGAAAGTCCTGAACGATGATCGCGAAGACGTGGTCGGTGAGGGCCTTGATCGCCTCGGGCAGGTCGATGCCACAGGAATCGGCGCAGTCCAGCGCCTCGGTGATCATCACCAGGCGGTCGTCAGTGGTGGCCGTGCCGACGTTCGCCGACGCGCTCCACAGCTTCTCCAGCGCCTCCCGGATCGCCAGGTCGGGCACGACCCGGTTGCTCACGTAGTCCAGGTAGTCCTCGATGTCGATCAGGCGCGGGATCGGCAGGACAGCGAAGTCCTCCGTGCCGGGGGTGCCATCGGTGAGCAGGTAAGTGATGGACCGGCAGGTCGGGAAGCAGCACGGGACCGGGAAGAAGTCACTCGAGCGGAACCACTCGGGCAGTTGCGCGGCGATGCCGTGGATGATGTCGGGGTTGGTCAGCCGGGTCAGCGGGTCGAACGGGGTGTGCCGGCCGGCGTGAGTCACAGGTTGGAACGCGACCGAGCGCACCGCTGGGTGCGCCAAGCCGTAGCGGATGATCGCGCCGAGCTCGTGCTCGTTGACGCCTCGTTCCACCGCGGCGACCAGGGTGACGCTCAGCCCGAACTCCGCGCAGTGATCCAGCGCCTTGCGCTTGATCTCGCGCAGGTCCCGGCCCCGGATGGCCCGGCTGGTCGCCTCCTCCAGCCCGTCGAACTGCAGGTAGATCGACAGTGGCCGGCCGGGGCTGTTGCGCTCGCCCAGCGCCCGGGCGAAGCGTCGGTCGGCGGCCAGGCGGATGCCGTTGGTGTTGAGGGTGACCACCTTGATCGGGCGGACCTGGGCCAGGTCGATGAAGGTCAGGATCTCCTTATGGATCGTGGGTTCGCCGCCGGAGAACATCACGACCTCGGGTTCGCCCTCGGCGGCGACGAAGACGTCGAGCATCCGTTCGCACTGCTCGATCGTGATCGAGTACCCGTCGCTCTGGTGGCCGGAGTCCGCAAAGCAGATCGGGCAGTCCAGGTTGCAGCCGGTGTTGACCTCGATCATCCCCAGGCAGGCGTGCTGCTTGTGGTCCGGACACAGCCCGCAGTCCGAGGGGCAGCCCTCCACGACCTCGGTCTGAAAGGTGAGCGGGATCGTGCCGGGCTTGTTGAACCGCATGCTGTCCAGGTACATCTGCGCGTCGCCGTAGACCAGGGCCTCGAACTGCCCGTGTTCCCGGCAGCGCTTGCGCAGGTAGACCTTGTCGTTGCGGATGTTCACCTCGGCGTCGATGGTCACCTTGCAGATCGGGCAGATCGACCGCGTCACCTCCAGGAACACCTCGTCGCGATCCACTCTGGCCGCCGGCGCGGTGTTCTGGGTAGGCATCACATCGGTCACGGGCGCTCCTGGTCGGACGATCTGGCGGTGGGTGGCGTGCGGTGAGGCTCAGCTGCGGTCGCCTCCGCGTGACCGGGAGCGGTGCTCACGCGAAGCGCTCGAGCCACGAGGTGAACGCGTAGAGCAGCCCGTAGGTGGTGGCGGCGACGGCGGCCAGGGCGACCAGACGTCCCCGGACCCGGCGGACACCGGCCAGCGAGCAGGACCGCTGCCGATGCAAGGAATAGGCGACGAGCCCGGCCAGGACAGCGACACCCGCGAGGCGGAACCACCAGGCGTAGCCGTCGTACAGGTCGTTGCCCCACGTCGAGGCGGTAGCCGCGCTGACGATGCCCAACGCTGCCAGTACCGTCGGACCGACGCAGCACATGATTGCAGTAAGGCCGGCCAGCACCCCGATGCGCCACCGGGGCGGGGCGGGAGCCGGGGGCTGCTCCGGGGCGGCGGCACCGCCCGCCTCGCCCGGGACGATGTGCGAGGTGTACCCGCTTGTCACCGGTGGGAGCCCGGTTCGACCTGTCGGACCTCGACGCCCTGCCAGAACGCGACGTGGTTGCGGATCCCCTTCCACGGGCAGCGCGAACTCTGCGTGGATGTCGTCAGGTAATCGGCACGGATCGAGTCCGCTGGGAAGTCTGGGAAGTAGTGATTGCCCTCAACTCGGACCGTGCGGTCCGATTCGGCCACCCCGTGACCGTTCCACAGCGCCTGCATGGTGCTCATGCTTCACATCCTTCGGTGCGGCTCCTGAACCTGCATTCGGAGCCGGGCGATACCGGGTCTGTTCCCCGTCGCCGGCAAAGCACACGAACCGGGTGGCTGCGTGGCGGTCGAGCGGCCATGGGGCGCGCTCATCAGGTACGGACGTCAAGGCCTGTCCGCTGATTGCACCGAACGTCGGCGGCGGCATTCGCCCCTGCTGACACGACGCATTTCACAGACAGACCACGAGGCGGCGCGCCCAGCGTGGGCGCTGACCTACTGTCAGGATCTGGTAAGACGCGGACCGGCGAATCGGCGACATGATGCAATCACCCGCCGTCCCAGTGCGTCCTTGCCAGTGGAGGTACGCCATGACCACGACCCGACCGGCCCCACCGGCCGTGTTACCCGATGCCCAACTCCTGGGCCGCGGCCTCGCGGTGCTGCGGATCTTCGTCGGGTTGATCGCCCTGCTCAACGGTCTGGCCAAGGTCTTCGGCTGGCACAGCATCAACGTCGGCCCCTACAGCGCGAACCTGATCAACCGGGAGGACGCCCGGAACATCCTGGAATTCGAGGTGTTCCGCAACCCCAACGGCGGCGCCGAAGGCACCCGGGTCTGGCTGATCCGGGACGTCGCGCAGTGGATGCTGGACAACTGGGGCCTGGTCGGCTGGAGCTTGACGGCGCTCGAGGTCGGGACCGGCCTGCTGCTGGTGCTGGGCCTGCTGACCCGTGGCGCCGCGCTGGCGGCGCTGAGCATGCACCTGTTCCTGGCCCTGGTGTATGCCACCAGCGACCGGTGGCTGTTCGAGCAGCCGCACGAGTACGTTCCGCTGCTGATCCTCGCGGTGGTGCCGGCCGGGCGGGTGTGGGGGCTGGACGCCCGGGCGGCGGTCAAGCTCCGGCGAACCGGGACCGGGCTGCGCGAGGGCTGGCCGTGTTGAGCGCGGCCGCCGAGCGATCCGGCGTCGACCCGCAGATCAGCATCGACGGCGGAGATCTGGCCTGCGGCGAGCTGTTGATGCTGGTGCACCGTCGGCTGCGCGGGGTGGCCCCGGGCACGCTGATCGCCATCATCACTACCGACCCGGCCGCTCCGATCGACATTCCCGCTTGGTGCCACCTGACGGGACACCGTTACCGCGGCCCCGCCGGGACACCGCGCTGCTACCTGGTGGAGGTTGTCGCGGCGTCCCGCCGCGTCGACCCGGCCAACCCCTGGCGCGCCACGTGAACATCTACCAGTACCGACCCTTGGAGTGGCACCGATGAGCAGCATCCTGGTTTCCCTGGCCAGCAGCCATGACAACACCGACCGCGCGACCGTCGCGATGGTCGTCGCCGGCGCCGCCGCCGCGTCCGGGCAGGACACCACCGTGTTCCTGTCCGCCGACGGCGCGTGGCTGGGCAAGACCGGTGAGGCGGAGAAGATCCACGAGGAAGGCTTCGCCGCCCTGGCCGACCTGATCACCGGGTACGTCGAGGCCGGCGGGAAGGTCATCGTCTGCAGCCCGTGCGCGAACAAGCGCGGCATCACCGAGGAGGACCTGATCAAGGGCGCGGTGATCGCCGGCGGGGCTGCGGTCATCGCGCTGATGGCCGACGGCGCCCAGACGATCTCCTACTGAGCGCGCGCTCGTCACGGACGGACCCGATGGCCACTGAGGCGATGCCGACCGCGGCCGCCGAACTCGACGGTGGCGCGATGGACTGCGGCAGCGGCCTGCTGCTGCTGCTGATGCGCACGATCCGGGGGATCGATCCCGGGCAGGTGCTGCTGGTGCGCACCGAGGAGCCATCCGTCCCGCCGGACCTGGACGACTGGGCGCGCCTGGCCGGGCACGAGATCCTGGCTGCGGTCGCCGACGCCCCGGGGGGCCCGTGGCAGGTGGCGATCCGGCGTGGCGGCGCGCCAGGACCCGCTCCGGAGCCCGCGGCGGTGTTCAGCGGGGGAGCGGCCACCCCGGTGGGGCACCGCCTGTGGTTGTACAGCAACTTCCACTGCAACCTGGCCTGCAGCTACTGCTGCGCGAAGTCCTCCCCGCAGGCCTCCCCTCGCCAGCTCTCGGCCGCCGACGCCCTGGAAGCGGCCACCCAGTTCGCCGCCCTCGGCGGGCGCGAGCTGATCGTGACCGGCGGCGAGCCCTTCCTGCATCCGCAGATCGGCGCGATGGTCACCGGCCTGGCCGCGCTGTTACCGGTCACCGTTCTCACCAACGCGATGGTCTTCGAGCGCGGGGCCCGCCGGGACGCCCTCGAGTCGATGCCGCGGGATCGGGTGAACCTGCAGATCAGCCTGGACTCGGCAGAGGCGGACCTGCACGATCGCCAGCGTGGCGCAGGGAGCCACGCCAAGGCCCTGGCTGGTATCGCGCAGGCGCGCGCGCTCGGCTTCACCGTCCGGATCGCCGCCACCCTGCACGACGCCGACGCCACTGCGGTCGGCGCGCTCAACACGCTGCTCGACACGTTGGGCATCGAGCCGGCGAATCGGCTGATCAGACCGGTCGCGGCCCAGGGCTACGCCACCGCGGGGCTGCCGGTCGGCATCGACACCCTCGAACCCGAACCGACGCTGACCACCGAGGGCATCTGGTGGCACCCGGTCGCCGTCACCGATCCCGCGATGCGGATCGGCGACGCCACGGTGCCGCTGAGCGAAGCCCTCGGCATCATCCGGGACACCCTCGCCGTGCAGGACGCCGCCCACCGCGAGGGCCGACGGCACGTCTTCCGCTGCGCGTGAGCTCCGCACGGCGTCGTGCCCAGGCGAGCGCAGCGAGCGGCGCGAGTCCGCGCGAGGGCACCTGGAGCAGACCCTCCGAGGCCATCGCGCTGTTTCTGCAGGGCGCGACACTGCGCACCCGCGCTGCCTACGGCGCTGGTCGTCGGACCGATCCTGTTCGCGGTCAACCAGGCCGGCGTGGTGCTCGGCGGGCGCGCCGGCACCGCGACCTGGCTGCGGACCGCGGTCAACTACCGTCGTCCCGACGGAACCGGGCCAACCCCTGGGGAGTACAGCATGAATCAACGGCCGGCCGCGGTGGCGTTCGACGTCGTGGAGACGCTGATATCGCTGGAGCCTATGGGGGTTGCGTTCGAGCGGGTCGGGCTGCCGGCCGAGCTCGTGCGGGCGTGGTTCCCGCGCACGCTGCTCTACGGCATGGGCCTGTCGGTCGCCGGTGACTACGTTCCGTTCCCGGTGGCTGCGGCCGAGGCCCTGCGGGCGGTGAGTCGCTACTCGCTGTCCGAGGACGCAGTGGCCGAGGTGCTCGCCGCGATCCGCGACCTTCCCGCCCATCCCGACGTGGAACCGGCCATGCGACTGCTCGCCGAGGGCGGGGTCCGGATGATCTGCCTGACCAACGGGACGGCCGCGATGACCCAGGCCTTCCTCGATCGGTGCGGGCTGGCCGGGTACGTGGAGGACGTCGTGGCCACGGCCGAGGTGAACTCGTGGAAACCGCCCGCGAAGGTCTACCACCACGGTGCGGCGCGCCTGGGCCTGCCGCCGGCGCAGGTGGCGTTGGTCGCCGTGCATGCTTGGGACTGTCACGCCGCCAAGCGCGCCGGGCTGATGGCCGGCTGGGCGGCGCGCCTCGAAGGCTGCTACGGGGAGATCTTCGCCCCCGCTGACGTCACGGGTGCGGACCTCGTGGCGGTCGCCGAGGGTCTGCTGCGTCTCGACGGCTGAAGGGACTGCATCGCGGTGGGGATGGTGACGGCAAGATGTCGGCCATCACCGCCCCCGCCGCGCCACAGTTCCTCGATTTCCTGGCCACCCACCGCAACGGCGTGGTCGTGGCCCTGAAGCGGGACGGGCGGCCGCAGCTGTCGAACATCGTCTACAGCTATGACCCCGGTCACCGCGGCGACCTCGACGTCGGTGCAGACCGCACGAGCCTGGGCGGGGGTGATCCCGGCGGGTGCGGGCAGCGCACGGATGTGGGTGCGGGCCCGCTCGAGCAGGGCGAGTGCGGTGGCCTCGTAGGTTGGGGTGCGCCCACCACCGGTGCGAGCACCTGGTCGGTGACGGCGGCCAGGATGTCCGAGGCTGCGCGCGGCGAACATCACCCACGGCACCCGCAGCGTGGACTGCATGTCGTCGTAGCACTCGCGCAGGGCGCCGGTCGCGTCCGCGTACTCGACCTGCGGGAACGACACCCCAGTGGTCATCGGGGGTTCTCCGCGATCGGGGTGTCGGAAATGAACTGGGCGACGACGGCGGCGAGTTCGGGGCCGCGGTCCTCCTGCAGGAAGTGCCCGGCCTCGGTGATGGTGGTGTGCGCCTGGTCCGTGCAGCCGGGGATGAGCTTGCGCAACACCCGGTCCGCGCCCGCGGTGATCGGGTCACCGTCGGCGAACGCGCACAGGAACGGGCGCTCGAAGCTCGCCAGCACCTCCCAGGCCGCCCGGTTGGCCGCCGCCGCCGGATCGTCCGGGGTGATCGGGACCAGCATCGGGAACTGGCGGGCACCTTCCAGGTAGGTGTCGTCCGGGAACGGCGCGTCGTAGGCGGCGATCACGTCGGCCGCGAGCTCGGTGCGGCAGCCGCCCGCGACGATCTTCCCGGCGCGGAAGGTCGGAGTCTGCTGGCTGTAGTTCTGCCAGGCCAGGAACGCCTCGCCCGGATGGTGGTCCCCGGTGGGCAGCATCGTGTTGGCGGCCACCACCCGGGCGAAGCGGTCGGGGTGTTCACCGACCAGGCGCAACCCGAGCAGCCCACCCCAGTCCTGGCCGACCAACGTGATGCCGGTCAGGTCGAGGTGGTCGAACAGCAGCTCACCCAGCCAGGTGGCGTGCCGTAGGTAGGTGTACTCCGAGCGCGGGCTCGGCTTGTCCGAGCGCCCGAAGCCGATCAGATCCGGCGCGATGACCCGGTGCCCGGCCGCGACAAGCGGCCCGATCATGTGCCGGTAGAGGTAGCTCCACGACGGTTCGCCGTGCAGCAGGACGACCACCTCGCCGGAGGGCTGCCCGGCAGGACCTTCATCGAGGTAATGCATCCGCAGCATCAGGTCGCTGCCGTCGCCCCGGCACACCTGGGCGTAGTGCGGGGCGAACGGGTACCCCGGCAGGTCGGCGAACCGCTCGTCCGGGGTCCGGAGCACATCCATGCCGGTAACTCCTCCATGCGGAGATCGGGGCTCTGACGGCCCGCATGCTCGCGCCCGCCGTCCCCTTGATCCAAGCAGCCTCCGCTCGCATCCGATCCGGGGCAGCCCTGAATCAAATGCGCCCGCCCTCAGCGCTTCTGCTTGCGACTGCCCTGGTGCCAGTCCTCGACCACGCCGGGCGCGCCCTCATGCCCGCCGAGACTGCGCAGCTGCGGGAGCTCACGCAGGCTCCGCTTGAGTTCGGCGAAGCCGGGGAAACGGGTCAGGGTCAGCACCGCGTCCCATAGCTCGACGGCCTCGCTGTCGCTGGGCCGGCGGCTGATCACCGGGCCGAAGAAGGCCATGCCGTGCGGGGGGTCCACCTGGATCACCGGGGTGCCGATGTCCTTGCCCGCCAGCGAGGTCGCCTCGGCGGTCTCGGCCGCCAGCTCGGCGTCCCAGGATTCGTCCTGCAGCGCCTTGGCCAGCGCAACCGGCAGGCCAGCGTCGCGCAGGATCTCCTCGACCCGGTCGGGGCTGGCCAGGGCTGCGTTGGATTCCTGGAGGCTGGCGGGCTTGGCCACGTCGTGGATGTGCGCCCCGAACGCCTCGTAGAGCGGCCCGATCGCTGCCGAGCCGTGCTCGGCCCGCGCCGCGGCCGCCACCCGGAGCATTCGCAGGCCGGCGTCGTGCACGGCGGGGTACTCCGGCGGGAAGTGCGTGTCGTAGTCCACGTTCGCGTTCAGCTGGCGCAGGGAGACGAACTTCCACTCGACGTCATAGGAGCGCAGCCGGGCCACCTGGCGCACCCAGGTACTGGTCATCCACGCGAACGGGCAGACCGGGTCGAAGTAGAAGTTGAGCTCGGCCATGGGATCTCCTGGGCGTCGTGTGGCGGCGGCGTCAGGTAGACCGCATCCCGGTCCAACCAGGCCCGGGCGGGTGGAATTCCGCGCATCGGCGTAAGAGGTCGCGGCTCAGTCCGCAGGAGTGAGCAGCTGCTGAAGGTCGCTCGAAGGCGGGCCAGGTCGAACCGCGGGTAGGCACAGGCGCGGCGACTACGTCAGTGCGCCGGCGAGTGCGCGTCAGATGGGCTCGACCACGATGTGCGGATAGGGCGCCGCGAGGCGCGTCAGGTCGGCTTCGTCCCCGGTTACCACAACACCGCCGCCGGACTCGCCCGCTGCCGCCACGACGTGCGCATCGACGATCAAGGTCGAATCCGCGCCGGCCGCCGCGAGCACGCCACCGACCAAGCGGGCCAGATCCCGATCGGTGTCCCGGGTGTCGAGTGAGGGGGACTCCCTCGACAAGCACGCGTCAACGAGCTGATTGTGCCCGCGGCCGCGGTAGAGCTCCGCGAGCACGAGACTCGGCACGGACACGTCCCGGTTGAGGCGTTGGGCGGTTCGCAGGATGCGCCGGACCTTCTGCTTGCGTATCGATGCCTGACCGGCCAGGGCGCTGAACGCCTCCGCGTCGAGGACGACGTTCACGCGATGCCGCCGAGCAGGCGCTCGAGCCGAGCGTCCTCGGCGGGGTCGTCCGGGAGCGGCCCATCGGTCCGGTCGAACTCGTCGAGGAGCGCGGTGAGCCGCTCGACGCGTCGCCGGCGTTCCACCAGCTCCCAGCCGGCCTCGTTCAGTTGCGCGGAGACGTTGCCGACGCGATCCAGCTCCCGGGCCAGCTCGTCGTCCAGCGTGACGGTGACCTTGCGCTTCGACGCCATACAAGAATCGTACAGTTGTATGGCGAGGTGGCTACCCAGACCTAGTTGTGCATGCCTCGAATCACCGCGTCCGGCAACGAATGCAAACGCGGGACGCCGACGGCGTGCAATCAGCGCTCGGCCTGCTGCGTCCTTACTGACAAGCACGCCGACTGACGCGAGGAAGGACCGCAGATGCGCCGCGACGGTGGGTTACCGGCCGCGCGGACCGAAGTTCGGTCCGGGTTCACTCCCCCATGAGCACATCCGGGGACTCGTTCGTTGCGACCGTCATGCCGGCGGTCGATCTGGTGCACAACCTGGCCCGCCGGCTCATGCGCCACCCGGGGGATGTCGAGGACCTCGTCCAGGACACGCTGGCTCGCGCCTGGGAGGCCTGGACGCGCGGGATCCGACCGGACGCGGTGGGCCCGTGGCTCTCGACCATCTGCCTGAACCTTGCCCGCGACCGGGGACGCCGGGCGGCCCGCAGCCGGGAGGTCCCCTGGGTTGACGGGGTGGATCCGGCCGGGTCGGCCGACGTCGAGGGCGAGGCGATCACCCGGGTGCAGTTGGGCCTGATCGAGCAGGCGCTCTGGGCGCTTCCGGAGCCGCAGCGGATCGCGATCGTGCTGATGGACATCTGTGGGCTGAGCGCCGCGGAGACCGCGGCGGTGACCGAGGCCCCACGCGGCACGGTGCTCGCCCGGGTCCACCGCGGGCGCAAGGCGCTCGCGATCCAGGTCGCTCAACCTCAGCAGGGCCGACCGCCCCGGCGCGGCCCGGACCCGGGATGGCAGCCGCCTCCACCGCGGACCGCCGGTGCGGACGAGGCAGGGACGGACACCCCACGCGGAGAGGGGAGCGCCGGCACGACCAACGGGGACGACCCACGGGAAGGAGGACCGCGACGATGACGACCCCGCCGCATGATCCTGAACTCGACGCCGGGCAGTATTTGGGCGGCGCGATGAGCGCCCGTCATCGCGAGGAGTTCGAGGCGCACCTGCTCGGATGCGAGGAGTGCTGGGCCGAGATCCGGGCCGCCCAGGCCGGCCGGGCACTGGCCGAGATGCTCCGCGAGGCCGCGCCCCAGGCCGCCCGCGAGCACCTGCGGGCGATCGCCGCGATCGAACCCGTGAGCAATGTCGGTTCTCGGTCTCGCTGGCGCTCGGTGCCGGCGAGGTTCGCCGCGGCCGCCGCAGTCTTCGTCGTCGGGGTCACCGTCGCCGTCTCGCTGGCGCTCAGCGGGTCCGGATCGCGCTCGGATCCGCTCGAGGCCGCCGTGACGGTGTATCAGACCAGGTTGTTCGTGGCCGAGCCTGCGGGGCTCGAACCGCCGGTCCGACGCGTCGGGGAGATGGCCTGGGAAGGCACCCGGGCGCAATCTCTGGGTAGCAATCCGGCGGTGCTGTACCGCTACGGCGACCCCGCCGGTCACCGGTTGCTGCTGGTCAGTTCCCCCGTGGCATTCGCGCGCCCGGCCGGCGCCCAGCAGGTGGGGTCCATGAAGAGCTGGACCGCCGAGATCGGTGGCGCGGTGATGTTCTGCGTCGACCGCGACGGACTGTCCTGGCTGGTCATCAGCGACACCCGCGAGGAGTCCCTGTCCGCGGCCCGTGCCGCCGGGCTCACCTGAGGTCGGCACCACACCCGTCGACCCACCCGTCAATCCCCTCGTCAAACCCGGCGTCACCCCTCATGAGGAGCACCCGATGAGCACCCTGATCCACCGAACCCGCCGCGGCGCCCTGGCTGCCGCGGCGTTGGCCGGGGCATTGGTCCTGGCCGGATGCGGCGGTGGCGATCAGCAGGGGGCCGCGCCCGCCGCTGTGGTCGCCGCTCCCGGGCAGGCGGGGACG
>NZ_JACDFE010000106.1 GCF_013815995.1 Sporichthya sp. | reverse complement strand
GAGCCGCACCGAGTCCTGCCGGCTGGCCCCACCGGCGATGACCAGGACCTCGGCGGCCAGGTCGTGGTCGGCCAGCAAAGAGGCGACCAGGCCGACGCCGTCCGGCGGCGCGGCCACCACCACCAGCTCCACCGCCCGGGAGGCCGCGACCGCGCGCACCGCGTGCACCAGGATCGGCACGCCGGAGAGCTCACGCAACGCTTTGGGCGTACCGGGGCCGAGCCGCTCGCCCCGTCCGGCGGCCGGGACGATGGCGGCGATTCTCATACCTGGACCCTATTGGCGCGGTGCGGGAACGACGAAGGCGCGGACCCTGGGGTCCGCGCCTTCGTGACACTGCTGTGCTCTGAGGAAGAGGAGGAGCCTAGGAAGCAAGCACCTCGTCGAGGATGGCCTCGGCCTTGTCCTCGTTGGTGTTCTCAGCCAGAGCCAGTTCGCTGACCAGGATCTGGCGGGCCTTGGCGAGCATGCGCTTCTCGCCCGCGGACAGGCCACGGTCACGCTCACGCCGCCACAGGTCGCGGACGACCTCGGCCACCTTGATCACGTCGCCGGAGGCGAGCTTCTCGAGGTTGGCCTTGTACCGGCGCGACCAGTTGGTCGGCTCCTCGGTGTGCGGGGCGCGCAGCACCTCGAAGACCCGGTCCAGGCCTTCCTGGCCCACCACGTCGCGGACGCCGACGAGATCGACGTTGTCGGCGGGTACTCGCACCGTCAGGTCACCTTGCGCAACCTTCAGAACCAGGTAAATCCGATCCGCACCCTTGATCTGTCGAGTTTCGATTGCCTCGATGAGCGCTGCGCCGTGGTGCGGATACACCACGGTCTCGCCGACCTTGAATGCCATTGGTGTCAATTCCCCTTCCTTTGGCACCCCAAGGATACCACGCGTCTCAGAAGGGTCCTTCGACGTTTATGCAGGTCAGAGCCTTCGTCAGGGCCCTCTAGGTACTTGACAACCGAGAGGCTCTCGTACTCCTGCAGGTCAGCCGGACGGTGCAACGACAGGCGTGATCGCCACCGCAACCGGACTGTGACCGGATCAGGGCTCGAACTTGTACCCCAGGCCCCGCACCGTGACGAGGTGCTTCGGCGAACCCGGGTCGGGCTCGATCTTCGAACGCAACCGCTTCACGTGGACGTCGAGGGTCTTGGTGTCCCCGACATAGTCGGCGCCCCAGATCCGGTCGATCAGCTGCATCCGGGTCAGCACCCGCCCGGCGTTGCGCAGCAGCAGCTCCAGCAGCTCGAACTCCTTCAGCGGCAGGGAGACCGAGGTGCCGTTGACGGTCACCACGTGGCGCTCCACGTCCATCCGCACCGGGCCGGCGGCCAGCGCCGAGGAGGCGACCTCCTCGATGTCACCGTGCCGGCGCAGCACCGCCCGGATCCGGGCGAGCAGCTCGCGGTGGGAGAACGGCTTGGTGACGTAGTCGTCGGCGCCCATCTCCAGGCCGACCACCTTGTCGATCTCGCTGTCCTTGGCGGTCAGCATGATCACCGGCACGTTCGACTTCAGCCGGAGCGCGCGGCAGACCTCGGTGCCGGGCAGGCCCGGGAGCATGAGGTCGAGGAGGACCAGGTCGGCCCCGCCGCGGTCGAATTCCTCCAGGGCGTCAGGGCCGGTGCCGGCGACAGCGACCTCGAAACCCTCCTTGCGGAGCATGTACGACAGCGCATCGGAGAACGATTCCTCGTCCTCGACCACGAGCAAGCGGGTCATCTAGGGATACTCCTCATCCTTCAAGCCGCCGGCCCGTGCCGGAAGCAGACGTCAACAGCGGCAGACGCAGGGTGAACGTGGAGCCGGAACCTTCCGCGCTCCACACCCGGACGTCGCCGCCGTGGTTCTGGGCTATGTGCTTGACGATGGACAGGCCCAGGCCTGTCCCCCCGGTCATCCGCGAGCGGGCCGGGTCCACCCGGTAGAACCGCTCGAAGATGCGCTGCAGCTCGCTGCCCGGAATGCCGATGCCCTGGTCGGTCACGGAGATCTCGGCGAGATCCCCGCTCTTGCGCACCGTCACCCCGACGCGGGTCTTGCCCGCGCTGTAGTTGACGGCGTTCTCGATCAGGTTGCCCAGCGCCATCACCAGCTGGGCCTCGCTGCCGAAGACCTTGAGGCCGTTCTCGCCGTGGCTGGTGAGGTCGATGCCCTTGGCGGTGGCCAACTCGCGGGTGCGGTCGATCGCCGCCTCGACGACGGTGTCGACGCCGACCGGCTGTGCGTCCTTGAGTGGATCGCGGCTCTCCAACCGGGACAGGTCGATGAGCTCCTGCACCAGGTGCGAGAGCCGCTGCGACTCGTGCTGCATCCGGCCGGCGAACCGGACGACCGCGTCGGGATCGTCGGAGGCGTCCTGCACCGCCTCGGCCAGCAACCGCAGGGCGCCGACCGGGGTCTTGAGCTCGTGGCTGACGTTGGCGACGAAGTCGCGCCGGATCGCGTCCACCCGGCGGGCGTCGGTCTGGTCCTCGATCAGCACCAGGATGTGGCTCATGCCCAGCGGGGCGACCCGGGCGCTGACCGCGAGGGTTCCCCCACCCACCGGGCCGCGCGGGAGCTCCAGTTCGACGCCGCGGATCCGGCCGTCCCGCCGCACGTTCGCGACCAGATCGGCCAGCTCGTCCACCACCAGGCGCTCGGCCCGGACGATCCCGAACGCGGAGGCGGCCGGACTGGCCTTGATCACCTGGTCCGAGACGTCGAGGACCACCGCGAGCGAGCGCAGCACGGACAGGACCTGGGCGACGCCCTCGGGCAGGCCGGCCTCGCGCTCCGGGATCGGCGGCCGGATCGACCGGTCGCTCAACCGGTAGGCCAGGCCGGCCCCGAGACCGATGAGGAGGCCGATCAGCGCACCGAAGGCGATCAGCGAGGCGTCCACACGGGAACCCATCTGGGCGAGCACACGCTCGTCATGCCTCGATCGTAGGCTGCCGGGCGGGTAACCCGTACCCGCGGAACCGCCCACACGTCCGACCCGGCAGAGTGTTCACGTGCTCGACCGCGGTCGTTCATGATGAGCTGGGCAAGGTCAAGGGTTGGACGCGAACGAGCCGATCGACGAGGGGAACCGTCATGCGCGACGCCTTCCAGGGGGAACTGGACGCCATTCGCAACGGGCTGGTCGAGATGACCCAGCAGGTCGGGTTCGGCATGGCACGGGCGACCTCGGCGCTGCTCGAGGCCGACCTGGATCTGGCCGAGACCGTGATCGCGCAGGACAAGTCGATCGACAAGCGTCGCGACGAGTTGGAGGAGCGCGCCTACGATCTGCTGGCCCGTCAGCAACCCGTGGTAGCCACCGATCTGCGCACCGTGATCACCAGCATGCGGATGACCGCGGACCTGGAGCGGATGGGCGACCTCGCGCTGCACGTGGCCAAGGTCGCCCGGATGCGCTACCCGTCCTCGGCGGTGCCGCCGGAGATGGTCTCCACCATCATGGAGATGGGCCACGTGGCGCAGCGGATCGTCACCAAGGCCGGCAGCGTCATCGCCTCCCGCAACGTCGCGGCCGCCCTGGAGCTCGAGCGCAACGACGACGAGATGGACCGGCTCAACGAGACGATGTTCCGGGCCCTGATGTCACCGGACTGGGCGCACGGCATCCAGACCGCGGTCGACCTCGCCCAGCTGGCCCGGTTCTACGAGCGCTTCGCCGACCACGCGGTGTCCGTGGCGCACCGGGTGGTCTACCTGGCCACCGGCGAGTGGCCGGGTGCGCGCGACGACGAGCCGAACTCCTACACCACGGCGAACTGACTCCCCGTCAGCGACCCTGGTTCTTCACCGCGTTGATGGCCGCGGCCGCGGCCTCCGGGTCGAGGTAGCGCCCGCCCGGCTGCAGCGGGCGCAGGTCCGGACCCAGCTCGTAGAGCAGCGGGATGCCGGTCGGGATGTTCAGGCCGGTGACCTCCTCGGCGGCCATCCCGTCCAGGTGCTTGACCAGCGCGCGCAGCGAGTTGCCGTGCGCGGCCACCATCACCACCGGCAGCGTCCGCAGGTCCGGCACGATCGCGTCGTACCAGTACGGCAGCAGTCGGTCGACGACGTCGGCCAGACATTCGGTGCGGGGGACGATCTCCGGCGCGAGGCTCACGTAGCGGTCGTCGCCGACCTGGGAGAACTCGTCGTCGTCGGCCAGCGGCGGCGGCGGGGTGTCGTAGGAGCGGCGCCAGAGCAGGAACTGCTCCTCGCCGAACTCCGCCAGCGTCGCCTTCTTGTCCTTGCCCTGCAGGGCGCCGTAGTGCCGCTCGTTGAGCCGCCAGTGCCGCCGGACCGGGATCCAGTGCCGGTCGGCGGCGTTCAGCGCGATCTCGGTCGTGCGGATCGCCCGGCGCAGCAACGAGGTGTGCACGACGTCGGGCAGCAGGCCGGCCCCGGTCAGCAGACGGCCACCCCTGGCGGCCTCGGCCTCGCCCTTGGCGGTCAGGTCGACGTCCACCCAGCCGGTGAACTGGCCGGAGGAGTTCCACTGGGACTCGCCGTGTCGGAGCAGGATGAGGCGGTAGGTCGATTCGGCCATGCGCAGAGCCTAGGGACACCTCGTACGGTGGCGTCATGGACCTACCCGAGGCTGCCCGCACCCGCATCGCCACCGAGGAGATCGCCTGGTTGACCACGGTGACCGACAGCGGGGCACCCGCCCCCAACCCGGTCTGGTTCGTGCCCGACGGGGACGACCTGCTGGTGTTCGCCCAGCCGGGGAGCGTGAAGTCGCGCAACATCGCGGCCCGCCCCCGGGTGACGCTGCACTTCGAAACCCGCGACCCGGCCGGGTCGGACGTCGTGGTCCTCCACGGCAGCGCCACCCTCGAGCACGGCGTCAAGGGCAGCGCGCAGGCCGGCTACCTCACCAAGTACGCGGCGCTGATGGAGCAGATCGAGTTCACCGTGGACGACCTGGACACCGGCTACGACACCCGCATCCGAATCACGCCCAAGCGGGCCCGCGTCGGCCTGTAGAACCAAAAGGCGTGTCACGCCTAATGGTTAGTTGTCCACAGGGTCCGCGGTCGGGTCCGCGGCATCGAGCAGGTGCCGGAACGCATCGAGGTTCGCCGTCGACTCGCCGCGGGAGACCCGCCAGGCGTGCTCCTTGCGGATCGAGGAGGCGAAGCCGCGCTCCAGGATCGGGTTGAAGGCGCCGTCGGCGTACTCCAGGACCGACCCGAGCAGCCGGTCGATCTCGGCGGCGTCCAGCGCCTTCGGCGAGACCCGCCCGGTCAGGTAGATGTCACCGAGCTTGTCCACCATGAACGAAACCCCGTACATCCGGGCGTTGCGCTCGAGCAGCCAGCGGTAGACCACTTCGTGGTTCTCGTCCGGGCGCCGCGCGACGAAGGCGTTGACCGTGACGCTGTGCGCCCCGACCGCCAGCGAGCAGGTGGTGGACAGCTTCTTGGTGCCGGGCAGGGTGACGACGAACAGACCCGGCCGCGCCTCGGTCCAGTCCAGCTCAAGAGCGTCGAGCTCGTGGCGGAGGAGGTCGGCTACCTCGTTCTGGCTGCTCATCCCTGGGCCCGCAGGCCGGCCGCCAACGGGGAACCGCTCATCGAGTCACCGCAGCGGACTTCGTCCTCACGGGGACCGATTCGATTCTCATGATGGACTCGCTCCGCTCGCCCATGGCCCGGGCGTAGACGCCGAGCAGTCGAGCCGCGGTGGCCGACCAGCCGAACCGGCCGGCGTGCTCGACCGCCCCGTCGCCGAGGCGCCGGCGCAGGTCGTGGTCGGTGATGAGGCGGTGCAGGGCGGCGGCGTAGTCGTCGGGGTCGTGCCCGACCACGAGCAGCCCGGACTCGCCCTCGGAGACCGCGGTGCGCAGTCCGCCGACGGAGGCGGCCACCACCGGGGTGCCGCAGGCCTGGGACTCGACGGCGACCAGACCGAAGGATTCGGAGTACGAGGGCACCACGGTCACGTCGGCCGCCTGGTACCAGCGGGCCAGCTCGGACTGGGGCAGCGCGGGGCTGAACCGGACGAGGTCGCTGATGCCGAGCTCGACGGCCATCTTCTGCAGCTGCTCGGGTTCCGCGGTGCCGGAGCCGCTGGGCCCACCGACCACCGCGACCACGGTGCGGTTCCGCCGGGCCAGGTCGCCCTGGACCAGCTTGGCGACGGCGGCGAGCAAGACGTCCGGCGCCTTGAGCGGCTGGATCCGGCCGACGAACAGCAGGACGTCGTCGGTGTCGGCGATGCCGAGCTCGACCCGGGCCGCGGAGCGGCGGCCGGGCAGGAACAGGTCCAGGTCGACTCCGGGCACGACCACGTCGACCCGGGCCGGGTCGGCGCCGTAGAGCTCGCTGAGTTGGTCGGCCTCTTCGGTGGTGTTGGCCACCAGCCGGGACGCGGCCTCGACGACCTGGGTCTCGCCGATGACACGGGAGGCCGGCTCCGGCGTGTCGCCGAACGCGAGCGTGGCGTTCTTCACTTTGGCCATCGTGTGCATGGAGTGCACGAGAGGCAGGCCCCATCGCTCGGCGGCCAGCCAGCCGACCTGCCCGGAGAGCCAGTAGTGCGAATGGACAAGGTCGTAGTAGCCCGGTTCGCGGGTCGCCTCGGCCCGCAGGACGCCATTGGTGAACGCGCACAGCTGGGCCGGCAGGTCCTCCTTGGCCAGCCCTTCGAAGGGGCCGGACGTGACGTGGCGGACCGTGACGCCGGGTGCCATCTCGACCACAGGCGGTAGATCCGACGAGGTCGTACGCGTGAAGATCTCGACCTCGACGCCGGCCTGGGCGAGCCGTTTGGCCACCTCGACGACGTAGACGTTCATCCCACCGGCGTCCCCGGTACCGGGTTGATCCAGCGGCGAGGTGTGCACCGACAGGGTCGCGACCCGTCGCGGCATGACCCCGGTGACCGGCAGGACGCGCACGTGCTCCACCTCCGCGATCAAGTTCCGGCCGCCTGGACAACCGCGGGGGATCCTCGCGCATTCCGGTCAACCGAACAGCATCGCAAACCGTCGTACCGCATGAGGGCGAAACAACACATCTGGTGCAATTCGCACATCTGTCATAGCGTGCCTGTCACCAGACCCGAACATCACTCTGGTATTCGATCTCCAAGGAGTCGGTAATGGCCTCCAACCGCAAGCGCGCTGCGGGCGTTGGGCTCGCAGCCAGCGCTCTGATCGGCGCTTCCTTCATCGCGATGCCGTCCGAGGCTTCGGCCCGCCCGGCGGCCTGCAACAGCGGACGCGTCATCTGCGTCAACAAGTCGACCCGCCAGCTGGCCCTCGTGGTGAACGGCCGCACGGTGATCTCGATGTCCGCCCGCTTCGGCTCGGTGAGCCGGGGCCTGCCGACCCGTGAGGGCCTCTTTCGCGTCTATTGGAAGAACGCCAACCACGTCTCTAGCCTCTACGGCACCGCGATGCCGTTCTCGATGTTCTTCAGCGGCGGCCAGGCCATCCACTATTCGTCGGACTTCGCACGCAATGGCTACGCCGGCGCCTCCCACGGCTGCGTGAACACCCGTGACTACTCGGCGATGCGCGCGCTGTTCAACGCGAGTCCGGTCGGAACCAAGGTCTACGTCCACCGTTGATCTTGAGCCGATCGTCAGGTCAGCGACACGCCAGCAGAACGGGCAAAAGGCTGGATGATCGTTAAAGCCGTCACGGCATTTGGCAATAACGGCTGAAGTACCCGATTCGGATGAAGAACACTCGGATTCACGTTCCTTCTCCGAGGAGTACCCCCATGGCGTCGAAGTCGTTCCGCGCAACCGTTGCGGGCGTGGCGTGCACCGCCCTGCTCGGCGCCGGCGTCGTGACCGCGAACCCGGCCGAGGCCCGGCCGAAGATGCCGCGGCCTTGCTACAAGGGCAAGATCATCTGCGTCGACAAGTCGCAGCGGCTGATTCGCCTGCTGGTCAACGGCAAGACGATCGTGCGCCTGGACGCCCGCTTTGGCGCCAGCAGCACGCCCACCCGCAACGGCATGTTCCGGGTGTACTGGAAGAACGCCGACCACGTCTCGAGCCTCTACGGCAGCGCGATGCCGTTCGCCATGTTCTTCAGCGGCGGCCAGGCGATCCACTACTCGTCGGACTTCGCCCGCCGCGGGTACTCCGGCGCCTCGCACGGGTGCGTCAACACCCGCGACTACAGCCGGATGCGCACCCTGTTCAACAACACGCCCACCGGCACCCGGGTGTACATCTACTACTGGTGATCACCCGGGGACGCCCAGCGTTCTCCCAGTAGGAGAAGTGGAGAAGTCCCCGTAGAATCGGCATCGGCCGTCCGTGTTTACGGGCGGCCGATGCCATGTCCGAGGACCCGCGGAGATCACTGCATGCAGCGCCGGCACGTCACCCTGAGCGCTCTCGCCCTGACCTGGGCGCTGGCGGTCGCCACGCCCGCCTCGGCGGATGTGATCCCACCTCTGGCCGACCCGAACCAGCCGCGTCCGTCCGAGGTGTCCTCGGTCGAGGGCCCGCGGGACGCGAAGCCCGGGACCGGCGTCCCGGTCCTGACGGTGAACGACCGCGGCCGGGCGGTGCGGGTGCTGCAGGTCCGCCTGCAGCGGGTCGGGGTACGCGACATCCCGACCTCCGGCCTCTACGGCCAGGAGACGGTCGCGCAGGTGAAGGCCTTCCAGCGCCTGGCCGGCTTCGCCCGGACCGGCTCGGTGGACCAGGCCACACTCACCGAACTCGAGAACCGCACCGGCGAGGTGGACCGTCTCGACCTGGCCGCCGGCGCCGACCAGCCCTACGGACGGCGCCTGCCCGCCAGCTGCCTGCACGGGCACGTGATGTGCGTCGACAAGCGGGCCCGCGCCGTGCGCTGGGTGATCGACGGCGTGGTCAAGACGAAGCTGGACGCCCGCTTCGGCTCGGACGAGACCCCGACCCGGGAGGGCGTCTTCGCCATCACCCGCAAGAGCCGCGACCACGTCTCGACGCTGTACGACACCTCGATGCCGTTCGCACTGTTCTTCGACCGGGGACAGGCGGTGCACTACTCCCCCGACTTCGCCGCCCGCGGCTACTCCGGTGCCTCCCACGGCTGCGTGAACATCCGCGACTACACGGCCATGCGCTCGTTGTTCGACAAGGCCCAGGTCGGGGACCGGGTCGTGGTCTACCGGAGCAAGTCGGCCAAGCGACTGAAGCCGGCTGGCCCTGCTGCGGCCCAGTCGGCTCCGACGGCTCCGCCGGCCTGATCTACCAGCCGCCGCGCGGGGTGCGCGGCTGACGACCGCCGCCACCGCGGGGCCCGCGAAAGGCCTGCACCGCCGGGCGGACGTCGAGGATGTACACCAGCGCGGCCACCGTGGCCGCGAGCACGAGCGTGTACGTCACGTTGGACAGCAGCAACGTGCAACCGGCGGCGACGCCGAGGATGATCGACCAGAACTGCTTGGTCTTCTTACCGGACGCCACGAACGCACCGCTCGGCCGGATGAGGCAGTCACCGAGCGCGAAGACGTGCACCGCGAACAACGCGGCCGTCCCGAGAGCGGCAGCCGACTCCGGGGGCAGGAACCAGATCTCCACGCCCGTCCTCCCATTGGCGCCGACTGTGACGCGTCAGCTTAAACGAACCGGCCCGGCCGGGAGTGCCCTGACGGCGCTTCCGGCCGGGCCGTTGCCCGGTTTCGCTCCTGGTGCGTGTTTTGCGGTGCTGCTATTCAGTGGTGCCGGTGATCAGTCGCCGACCTTGGTGCCGGCGTCGGTCGCGGCGGAGCGCGCCCGGGTGGTGGTCTTGCGGGCGGCGGTGACGGTGCTCTTGGCCGCGGTGGTGGTCTTCTTCGCGCCCTCGGTGGCGGTGCCACGGACGTTGCGGGCCCTGTTGATCGTCGACTTCGCCTGCTCGACCAGGTCCTTGGTGGACTTCTGGGTGCGGACGCGCTTGACGATCGTCTCGCCGCGCTTGGCGAGCTTCTCGTAGCGCTCGTCGGCGGCCTTGACCTGGGTGTCGACGCGGTCGGTCAGCTTGTCGGCAACCTTGCGGGCCTCCTTGGGGAGGTCCGAGATCTTGTCGGTGAGCTGCTTCGGCAGGTCCTTGACGCTCTTGTCCTCGGCGGTCGGCCGTAGGTTCTTGACCTTCTCGACGGCCAGGTCGCCCACGCCGGCGACGGCGTAGAACGGCTTCGGGCCGGTGAGGGTCTTGGCGAAGTCGGTGTAGGTCTTGCGGATCTCGGCGGTGCTGGCCATTACTGGCTCCTCTTCACTCGGTCGGTTCGGCGCCGGCTTCAGTGCCGGCCGACATCTCGTTCTCTTTACGGAACGAGCCGTAGACATCCATGAGCACGCTCTTCTGCCGCTCGGACAGGCTGGGATCCGCCATCACGACCGTGGCGAACTCCTGGCTGGAGTCGTCCCGTTCGTCGAGGATCCCGGCGTGCATGTAGAGCTGCTCCGCGGAGATCCGCAGCCCCTTGGCGAGCTGCTGCAGGATCTCTGCGGACGGCTTTCGCAGCCCGCGCTCGATCTGGCTGAGGTACGGATTGGACACCCCGGCAGCAGCCGCCAGCTGTCGGATCGACAACTTGCTGTTCTTGCGCTGCTCCCTCAGGTACTCCCCGAGGCCGCCGGGAAGCGTTGCCATGGGTAGATGCTTGCTCGAGGTGCTAACAATTGCAAGCACACAGGCAGCACTCGGGGCGTGATCCCGATCTCAGACCGATTTCAGCCCGCTCGCAGGCCGAGGAATCGGCGAGCGTCCGCCCCTTGGATCGGAGGGCGCCCGGCCAGGTCAGCCAGGGCGGCAGCCCGTTCCACGAGCTCCGCGTTGTCCCGAGCCGGGCGACCTCTAGCGAAGGTCACGGTGTCCTCCAGGCCGACCCGCAGGTGCCCGCCGGCGGCCAGCGCAGCGAACGCGACCGGCAGCGCGGCCCGGCCGATCCCGGTCGCGGAGAAGGTCGCGTCCGCGGGGAGCGCCGTGACGACCGCGACCACGGTTTCCACGGTGCCGGGCATGCCACCGGGGACGCCCATCACCAGGTCGGCGTGGATCCGGCCGGTAGCCGGCGGGCCGTAGGCGTCCAGCAGCCGGTGCAGCGTCGAGACGTGGCCGAGGTCGAACAGCTCGAACTCCGGGACCACGCCGCGGGCCTGCGTGCGTTGGTAGAGCTCGGCGATGAAGGGCCAGGGGTTGGTGAACACGTCGTCGCCGAAGTTGACCGTGCCGCAGGTCAGCGAGCAGGAGTCCGGTTCCGCGTCGAGGACCGCCATGCGCTTCTCGAAGGAATCCGTCACGCCGCCGCCGGTGGAGAGCTGGACCAGCAGGTCGGTCTCGGCGCGGATCGCGGCGACGGCCTCCTTGAGCCTGCCGACGTCCAGGCAGGACCGGTCCTGACCGTCGCGCAGATGGACGTGGATCATCCCGGCCCTTGCCGCAGCGCACGCTTTCGCCGTGGCGACCAGCTCGGTGAGCGTGGTCGGCAGGTTCGGATGGTCCGTCTTCGCGAGCTCCGCGCCGGTGGGCGCGACGGTGATCAACGTGCCCTGGGGCAACTCCGCGGCCATGCCCTCGATCGTGACACGCAACGGCCCGCGAGAATCGCAGGATGCGGGCAGTGGTGCAGCGGGTCGAGCGGGCGAGTGTGACCGTCGAGGGTTCCGTGGTCGGGGCGATCGAGGGGCCCGGGCTGCTCGCCCTGGTCGGGGTGACCCACGAGGACACCCCCGCTCTCGCGGACAAGCTGGCCGAGAAGCTGTGGACCCTGCGGATCCTGGCCGAGGAGAAGTCCTGCTCCGACCTCGGCGCCCCGCTGCTCGTGGTCAGCCAGTTCACCCTCTACGGCGACGCCCGCAAGGGCCGCCGCCCGACCTGGATCGCCGCCGCCCCCGGGGCGGTCGCCGAGCCCCTCGTCGATGCCGTCGTCGCCGGCCTGCGCTCGCGTGGCGCGGCCGTGGCGACCGGCGTCTTCGGCGCCCATATGAAGGTCGAGCTGCTGAACGACGGGCCCTTCACCGTCCTGCTGGAGCTCTGACACCCACTCTGCCGGGACGTCCGAAGAGGCGAGCGTGATAGCGCTCGGGTGATCGGACGCTAGACCGGTTCGAAGCGGATCTGACGGGTCATCGGATCAGCTTCGGCCAGGCGCGCCTCCATCGGGTCGCCGAGCGGGAGGCCGGTGCCGTCGACCTTGGCCTCGACGTAGGGGTCGGTGATCAGCAACGTCCCGTGGGTGCCGCCGGAGTTGGTCGACACCACGGTGCCGGGAAAGCTCTCGCCGACCCGGTCGGCGAGCAGGCCGGCCTCGACCAGGTTCAGCACCTCGGCGGCGAAGGAGTTCGCCGCGCGGGCGCCCTCGGCCATCCGCTCGGGCAGGCCGGGCAGCGCCGTGCGTACCCAGTCCGGAATGTCGGTGCCGGCCTTCACCGCGAGGCACACCTCGGCGGCGTAGCGGTCGGCGAGGCGCCGCAGCGGGGCGGTGACGTGGGCGTAGGGCGCGGCGATCGCGGCGTGCACAGCGTTCTCCGGCGTCTCGCCGTCGAAGGCCAGGTACCCGGCGCCGCGGAAGAGCGTGGTGCAGGCGCGCAGCAGGGCCGGGGCGCGCGGCGCGGTCGGGTCGATGGCGCGGACGAACTCCGGGTAGGACTGCTCGGCCGGCCAGTCGAAGCCGAGGGCCTTGGCCCGTCTCTGCAGTCCGTCGATCGCGTCGGCCTCAGGCGGCGGGAGGGTGCGCAGCAGGCCGATCCCGGCGTCGAGCATCACCTTCGCCGCGGCCATCCCGGTGAGCAGGGACAGCTGCGCGTTCCAGGTCTCGACCGGGGTCTGCAGCCGGGAGCTGAGCCGCCAGCCGTCCGCGCCGTCGACATCGACGACCTGCTCCGGCAGCGGCAGGCTGACCCCGCCGCGGTTGCGTTCGGCGGCCAACCGCAGCTCGCCCAGCGCGCGCAACCGCTCGATCCGCTCGTCCTGGGTGCCGGCCTCGACC
This sequence comes from Sporichthya sp., assembly GCF_013815995.1. Classification (GTDB taxonomy): domain Bacteria; phylum Actinomycetota; class Actinomycetes; order Sporichthyales; family Sporichthyaceae; genus Sporichthya. Next base: position 1,560 of record NZ_JACDFE010000106.1, on the reverse strand, counting down.
TCGCGCTGGACAGCGTCGTAGCCGAGTTTGGCGCGGGAGCGGACCAGGGTGCGGGTGACGTCGACCTCGAGAAGTTCGCCGGCCGCGTCGAGGTCGAGGGTCCAGAGCACGGCCGGTCGGTCCTGGTCCGGGAGCAGGCTGGCCGCGGCCTCGGAGAGCTGCGGGGGGTGCAGCGGGATGCGGCGGTCGGGGGCGTAGCGGGTCTCGACCCGGCGGTTGGCTTCAAGGTCGATCGGGTCGCCCGCGTGCACGAACGCCGCGACGTCGGCGATCGCGTAGTGGAGCCGGAATCCGTCACCGAGCGGCTCGATCGCGAAGGCCTGGTCCAGGTCCATCGAGGCGGCCGGGTCGAGAGTGACCAGGTCGAGGTCGCGCCGGTCGGCACGGTCCTCGCCGAACTTCTGCTCAGCGGCCTTCTCCGCTGCGGCAACGACCTCAGGCGGGAACTCGGTGGGGACCTGCAGGTCCAGGGCCAACTTGTCGAACGCGGCCGGGTACCAGGGCGGTAGCACCGCTACGGCAACCTTGGGCGCTGGCACCTGATGGACCGTCAGACTCGTCGTCGAAACCGTCAGGCCTCGACGACGACCTCGACGGCGGCGGGAACTCCACCGGCCAGCAGGGTAGCGTCGTTGGCGGTGTTCCGCTTGATGATCCCCAGCCCGATCGGGCCCAGCTCGTAGTGCCACGCGGCGCTGCCGACGTAGCCGACCGCGCGCCCCTCCAGGGTGATCTCGGCGCCGTGGCCCGGCAGGTCCAGCATGCTGCCGTCCAGGTGCAGGAACACCATCCGGCGCGGCGGGCGGCCGAGGTTGTGCACCCGGGCGACCGTCTCCTGGCCGCGGTAGCAACCCTTGTTCAGGTGCACCGCCGGAGCGAGCAGGCCGAGCTCGTGCGGAATCGTGCGGTGATCGGTCTCGAAACCGTGCCGAGGCACGTGCGCGGCGATCCGCAGCGCCTCGTGCGCCCACACCCCGGCCACCGGCCCGAGGGCGTCAGCCAGCCGCGCGCGCGGCACCAGCACCTCGCGTCCGGCGTACTCGCCGAGTTCCTCCGCGGTACGCGGGTGGCGCCAGGCGTGCTCCTTGCCCGGGACGTCGGCGCCGCCGGCCGGGACCCAGACGCCAGCCCACTCGGCGCTCACGTCGGCCACCTCGACCCGGAGCATGAAGCGCATCTTGTCCAGGAACGCGACCAGGTCGGTCGCGGTGCCGGGCTCCACGGTGATCCAGGCTGTCTGCCCGTCATCGACCAGGTGCAGGTCGTGCTCGATGTGGCCGTGCGGGCTGAGCACCAGGGCCTGGACCGGCGTGCGCGGGGCCAGGTCGGTCAGGTGCTGGGTGGTGAGCGAGTGCAGCCAGCTCAGCCGGTCCGAGCCGCTGACCCGGATCACCGGCCGGTGCGACAGGTCGACGGAGGCGCGTCCCTCCGCGAGCGCGCGTTGCTCGCGGTACGGATCTCCGTAATGGGCTGCGACGCCCTCGTCGGGCGGCTCGGCGGGCACGGCGCCGGGGCGGGACAGGAGCGGGCTGCTCACGGCGTACATGTGCGGCACCGGCC